>NZ_JBEXUG010000065.1:0-19946 GCF_040614315.1 Streptosporangium sp. NPDC006007
CCGACGTGATACTCCCCGAACGTGACATGCATCAGGCCCGGCACCCGGCTACCCGGATCGGCGTCCCGGTAGAAATGAACGCCCTGCACCAGCGACGCGGCACAGTTGCCAACGCCGACAATGGCTACGCGCACCGAACCCATGGCACTCGCTCCCCTTGTTCTCAATGGTTACTTGTCGTCCGGGGCGAGACGCCGCCCCGTGCTATCCGCTTCGGGCGAGGGCGCCCGAGAGGTTCCTTCTCGCGTGGACGGCCACTCTTCGTCCGCCGAGGAGCTCCGCCGCTCCGTGGCGATCAGCTCATTCAACCAGCGCACTTCGCGTTCGACCGACTCCAGACCGTGACGCTGTAGTTCGAGGGTGTAACTGTCCAGCCGTTCCCGCGTCCGGGCGAGGACGGTGCGCACACCGTCGAGACGCTCTTCCAGCCGGCTGCGGCGTCCTTCGAGGATGCGCAGGCGGACCTCGGCCTCGGTGTGCCTGAAGAAGGCGAAGTGAACCCCGAAACTCTCGTCCTCCCAGGCGGACGGACCGGCCTGGGTGAGCAGTTCGTGGAGCCTCTCCTTGCCCTCCGCCGTCAGTTTGTAGACGATCTTCGATCGGCGCCCGGTGAGCGTGATGGGACTCTCGGTGACGGCCGGGCCGGGATCGTCCTCCGCGATGAGCCCGTCGGTCAGCAACTGGCGGAGGCAGGGGTAGAGCGAGCCGTAGGAGAACGCTCGGAACATGCCGAGCAGAGCGTTGAGCCGTTTGCGCAGCTCATAGCCGTGTAGCGGGGTCTCGTGCAGCGACCCGAGCACGGCGAGTTCCAACACGCCGCCACGTCCGCCGGCCACGGGAAACCACCACCTCTCGTGTCGATGTATCGAGCCGATACATCTTGAGGATACGTCCACCCAACATATCCATGCAATCAACGACTTTCCCAAGAGGTTGGGAGCAAACCGTAAAAAGCCGTAGTGTGACGCTCATGTGGTCACGGCGAGCGGCGGCGGATCTCGGCCCTCGCGTGATCGGGAACGTTTTCCAATACGGGGAATTCCACGCTCGTGTGGAAGAGGTCTGCCAAGGTTGTTCTCGGAACCACCTGACGGTCTCGTTCGTCCTCGGGAACGGAGATCCACCCGAATAGACCGGCTACCAGTGAGCCAAGGCGACGAGATCCACCGCGGTCAGGCGGTAGTCTCACCCGCCTGCCCGCCGTCGTAGACCCCGATGACCGAACGAGGACGCGTGAGTTACAGCCACAGCCATGACCCGGAGCCGGACGGGCGCCGACAGGCCCCCGATGCCCCGGCTCGTCCGGGGCGGCGCCGTCGCTCAAGCGCAGGAGCCGTTCCCCGTGAGGTTCCCCCGTCCCCGCCTCCCGGGACCGGGGACGCGAACTGGGGGCCACCCCAGGGACGGCCGCCACAGGGATCGGGGTTCGACCCTCGGGTCGCCGGGCCGGGCCGCGGTGAAGCCGCCCCCCCGAGCGGGGGGATGCGGCGCCAGGAGACCGACCCGGCCGGGGGGCGCCGGCCGGAGGCCGCCTTCGAGGACACCCAGGCCATGATGGCCGCCCAGGCGAGGGCGGCCCGCCCGAACGGTCCGACCGGCCCGAACGGTCCCGGTGGCCCCAGCGGTCCCAGCGGTCCCGGTGGTCCCGGTGGTCCCGGTGGGACGGGGCGTGGACGGCGTGCGCGCGGTTTTGCCGGCCCCATGGGTGCCGGAGGCCCGGCGGGCCCCGCCGGGCGCGGCCCCGGAGACGGCGGAGGGCCGGCGGGTCCCGGAAGGCCGGGAGGACCGGGAGGACCGGGAGGGCCTCCGGGTTCCGGAGACGGCGGTGACAGGGCCGGGCGTCAGGGGTGGAAACGCTTCCTGCCCAGCTGGAAGATCGTCATGGCGAGCTTCGTGGTCCTCTCCGCCGGCGTCTTCGGCATGATCGCGGTCGCCTACGCCAACACGCCCGTCCCCCGCACCACCCAGGACAGCGTGGACGACATGGGGAGCGTCATCTACTACGGCGACGGAAAGTCGGTGCTCGCCCGCCTCGGCGTCAAACGCGTGCTGGTGGACATCGACAAGATCCCGAAGCACGTCCAGGACGCGGTGATCGCCGCGGAGAACCGCAGCTTCTGGGACGACAACGGCATCGACTTCCGGGGCATGGCCCGATCGCTGTGGAGCACGGTCAGCGGTGAGCAGGTCCAGGGCGCCTCGACCATCACCCAGCAGATGGCCCGGAACTACTACGACGGCCTCAGCCAGGAACGGTCGCTCAAGCGAAAGATCAAGGAGATCTTCGTCGCGATCAAGCTCGACAAGGACATCAGCAAGGAACAGATCCTGGCGCAGTATCTCAACACCATCTACTTCGGGCGTGGCGCTCTCGGTATCCAGGCCGCGTCCCAGGCGTTCTTCAACAGGAACGTCGGTGAGCTGACCCCGCAGATGGCCGCCTATCTCGCCGGCCGCATCCAGAACCCCGACGCGTTCGACCGGACGGAGAACGCCAAGAACCTGGCCCCCACCCAGGAGCGTTACAAATATGTGATCGACGGCATGGCCCTGCTCAACCCCGGCCAGTACGGCGCGCTGCCCACCAAGTCCCCCACGGCTCCCAAGCGGATCGTCTACCGCCAGAAGGACTACTACCAGGGCATCAAGGGATACATGATCACCGAGGTCCTCAAGGAGCTCAAGCGGAGGGGCATCAACGAGGAGGACGTCAAGCGGGGCGGCTACCGGATCTACTCGACCTTCGACAAGGACCTGATGGTGGCGGCCAGGAAGGCCGTCAAGGAGACCACCGCGGGACTCTCTCCGGAGATCCACACGGGCCTGGCGGCGGTGGATCCCCGTAACGGGCGTGTCATCGCCTTCTACGGCGGTTCCAACTTCGCCAAGCAGGAGTGGAACGACGCCTTCATGTCCGAGAAGCAGGCGGCGTCGGCGTTCAAGCCCTACGTGCTGGCCGCGTGGCTGGAGGCGGGCAACAGCCTCAACAGCTATCTGATGGGCAAGGGGCCGATCAAGGCGCCGGGCACCGCCCCGATCAACAACTCCCACAACATCCCGGGCGGCTCGGTGAACACCGTCAGGGCGACCGCCGAGTCCATCAACACGGCGTTCGTGCAGATGGGCATGGAGGTCGGCCTGGACAAGGTCATCCAGGTCGCGGCCGGCGCGGGTCTCAGCGAGCAGAGGCTCAAGGAGACCGAGGGCAAGCACGCCTTCGCCCTGACCATCGGCTCCGGCCCGGTCACCCCCGTGCAGCAGGCCGGCGGCTACTCGATCTTCGCCAACGAGGGCAAGCACTTCGAGAACCATGTGGTGATCAAGGTCGTCGACCACGACAAGGTGACGGTGCTCAAGGAGAACACCCAGCCCACCCAGGTCATCAGCCCGGAGAGCGCGGCCGACGCCACCTTCGCGCTTCAGCAGGTCGTGAAACCCGCCCCCGCCACCGGCGGGGCCGCGGCCCTCTACGACCGGCCGGTGGCGGGCAAGACCGGCACCAACGACGAGAACAAGGAGGCCTGGTTCGTCGGCTTCACCCCGCAGCTCTCCACCGCGGTCGGCATGTACCGGCAGGTCCTGAAGACGAACGCCGAGGTGACGCTGGGCGACATCCAGGGCGCCACGTACCCCACCCGGGTGTGGCGCGCCTTCATGGCGGAGGCGATGAAGGGCAAGGAGGTCATCCAGTTCCCGCCGCGCGCCAACGTCGGCACGGACAAGAACCTCGCGCCCAAACCGGCACCCATCCCGACCCCGACCGAGGCGTACCCGCCCGACGACGGCGGCGGTGACCCGGACAACGGCTGGCCCGACGACAACGGCGGCGGCGAGACCAGCCCGCCCGAGGGCAGGGAGTGCCTGCCCTGGGACGGCTCGTGCGACACCCCGGATAACATCGGCAACCAGCGTTCCCCCGGCGACGGCGGCGGTGGCTTCGACAACACCGGCGCGGCTCCCGGGGCGGCGGTCATGCCGAGTCCCACGCCGAGCGGAAAGCGTCCCTGATGAGGAGCGCCCGGCCGACGCGGGACGCACTGTCCGACCTCGGTACGCGCGCCGTTCCCTACATCCCCCTGGCCCTGTTCGCCGGGCTGGGGGCGGTGCTCGCCTACCTGTGGAAGTGGCCCTGCCGCTTCGGTGGGGCGTGGACCGACGGGACCCTGCAGTTCACGAACTTCTGTTACACCGACATC
Organism: Streptosporangium sp. NPDC006007; assembly: GCF_040614315.1. NCBI lineage: Bacteria > Bacillati > Actinomycetota > Actinomycetes > Streptosporangiales > Streptosporangiaceae > Streptosporangium > Streptosporangium sp. NPDC006007. Next base: position 4,197 of record NZ_JBEXUG010000065.1, read on the forward strand.
TATCCGTTGTGGTGGAACGAGAAGCTCAACGAGGGCCGGATCCCGTACTTCGACCATCCGGTCGAGTATCCCGTCGGCATCGGCGGGATCATGGAGTTCTTCCGCCGGATCGTCACGTCCATGAGCGAGCCCGGTACCGCGTTCTACGACCTGACCGTGATCTTGATGGCCGCCTGCCTGATCGTGGGCGTGCTGCTGATGGCCACGCTGGCGGGGCCGACCCGCCGCTGGGACGCCCTGTGGTACGCCCTGGCCCCCGCGCTGATCCTCACCGCCTACATCAACTGGGACCTGGCGGCCAACGCCCTCGCCCTGGGGGCGCTGCTCGCCTGGGCGAGGCGGCGGCAGTGGCTGGCGGGCATCCTGCTCGGGCTGGCGATCGCCACCAAGTTCTACCCGCTGATGTTCCTCGGCCCCCTGTTCCTGCTGACCCTGCGCACCGGCAGGTGGAAGCCGTTCCTCAAGACGGTCGGCGGCACCGTGGGGATCTGGATCGCCGTCAACGTCCCCATCATGCTCTCCGCCTTCACCGGCTGGAAGCGGTTCTACGTCTTCAGCCAGGAGCGCGCGGCCGACTGGGGTTCGATCTGGTACTTCTTCAACCAGAAGCAGTGGCCGATCCTCGGTGACCCCGACCGGCTCGACACGCTGGGCGTGCTGTCGCTGGGCGTGTTCTGCCTGGCGATCGCGGTCCTCGCGCTGACGGCTCCCACCCGGCCCCGGCTGATGCAGCTGTGCTTCCTGGTCCTGGCCGCGTTCATGCTGACCAACAAGGTGTGGTCGCCGCAGTACGTGCTCTGGCTGATCCCCTTCGCCGTGCTGGCCCGGCCCAACTGGAAGCCGATCGTGCTCTGGCAGATCGCCGAGTGCTGGTACTTCTTCGCGATCTGGCTCTACCTGGTCGCCCAGCAGCCCGGCAACGAGGAGCTGGGCATCTCCTCCGACACCTACTTCACCGCGGTGTGGGGGCGCGCGATCACCATCTTGATCATGATGGCCTTCGTGGTGCGGGACGTCCTCAGGCCGGAGCACGACGTGATCCGGCGGGCCGGGGTCGACGATCAGGCCGGCGGCGTCTTCGACGGGGCTCCCGACAGGTTCCGGCTCGCGCTCTCCTGACCCGGGTCTCCGGCCGGCTGCGAGAGAGTAGCCAATGTCATAACATTTCCGACTAGCAGGTAAGTGGAGTGGTCCGCCAGAATTCCGGCGTATGATCCCCCCGGTTGAAACCTCCCGCGCCACCGTGCTGGAGGCGTTCCTGCTCTGGCTGAGTTCCCGGCTGGGGATCGTCGTCCTCGCCGTCGTGGGAGCGGGGACCATGGCGGGAGGAGAGGCCGTTGCGCCGTTCCCGGCCCGTTGGGAGCACTGGGACGCCAAACTCCTCATCACCATCGCCGAGTACGGGTACGGCGGCGACCCCGCGGCCGAGCCGGACCCGGGACTGCCCGCGTTCTTCCCGGGAATGCCGTTGACGCTCCGAGCGGTGCATCTGGTCGTGGGCGACTGGGGTCTCGCCGGGCTGCTGATCTCCTTCGTGGCCGGCGCCGTCGCGGTGGCGTCGCTGGCCGGGCTCGCCGAGTTCGAGGGACCGCGGGGAACGGGATGGCGCGCGGTGCTGGCGCTGCTGCTCTGGCCGATGTCGGTCTTCCTGTTCGCCGGCTACAGCGAGGCACTGTTCCTGGCCTTCGCCGTCCCCGCCTGGCTCGCGGCACGCCGGGGGCGGTGGCCCCTGGCCGCCGTTCTCGCCGCGGGCGCCTCCTGCATGCGGATCACCGGGCTCTTCCTGGCGCTCGCGCTGATCGTCGAGTTCCGCACCGCGCGGCGGGCCGTACGGCAGGCGGTGTGGCTGGTGCCGCCGTTCGTGCCGCTGGTGCTCTACTCCGCCTATCACCACGCCCGCAGCGGCGACTGGCTGGCCTGGAAGCACGCGCAGGAGGCCGGTTGGGGGCGGCACCTGGTGTGGCCGTGGGAGTCACTGATCACCACGTGGCAGTCGGCCATGGGAGACGGGCGGTTCGCCTGGGCGTTCCGGCTGGAGATCGCCGGGGCCGTCGTCGGGATCGGGCTCGTGCTGGTCCTGCTCCACCTGCGGCGGTGGAGCGAGTTCGTCTACGTGGGTCTCCAGGTGGGCGCCCTGGTCTGCTCCGCCTACTATCTGTCGATCCCGCGCTCGGCCCTGCTGTGGTGGCCGCTCTTCCTGCTCGTCGCCCGCGCGAGCACCCCGGGCCCTCGCTGGAGACGGTGGGTGCTCGTCGCCTACGCCCTGGTGGCGGGTCCGTTGACGGTGCTCAACACGCTGGTTTTTCTGGACGGCGCCTGGGTGGGGTGAAAGCCCTTACCCACTTTTGCGGCAAAGTAATCCAGAAAAGTTATCCACAGGCTGTGGACGGCGAACTACAGGCTCTTCCGGAGCAGAGCGATGTCCTCGGCCTGCCCGCCGGACGGGGTCTCCACCACGATCGGCGCGTTCGCGCTCCGGCACACCGCCAGGATGAGTTCGGTGTCGATCCGGCCCGCGCCGAGGTTGGCGTGCCGGTCGGCGCCGGAACCCGCGGCGTCCCGCGAGTCGTTGCAGTGGACCAGGTCGATCCGGCCGGTGATCGCCCTGACCCGTTCGACCACGTCGGCCAGCTCCTCGCCGGCCGCGTGGGCGTGGCAGGTGTCCAGGCAGAAGCCCACGTCGAAGCCGTCGAGCGCGTCCCAGAGCCGGGCGATGCTCTCCAGCCTGCGGGCCATCGCGTTGCCGCCGCCGGCGGTGTTCTCGATGAGCACCGGGACCTCGTGCTCCTCCAGCCGCTCGAACACCTTGCGCCAGTTGTCGAAGCCCAGCTGCGGGTCGTCGCCGGCGCCCACGTGCCCGCCGTGCACGATCAGGCCCCTCGCGCCCAGCTCGGCCGCCGCCGACAGGTGTGAGCTCAGCAGTTTGCGGCTGGGGATACGGATCCGGTTGTTGGCGGTGGCCACGTTGATGACGTAGGGCGCGTGGATGTAGACGTCCACGCCGGAGTCTCTGATCTCCCGCGTCCGATCACCGATGACCGGGCCCTTCCAGCCCTGCGGATCCCCGAGGAAGAACTGCGCGACCTCGGCGTCACGCGCTCTGGCGTGGGCCAGCGGGTCGTCCTGGTCGACATGAGCTCCGATAAGCGGCATGTGTTCGAGCGTAGCCGTTTCGCGAAGCCGTACGGGGGCAGTCGCACGGCGCGCCCCCCGCCCGCCTCCGGCGGGCCGAACCCCGAGGAGCCGAAAGTGGCCCACTACCGCTACCGCAGAGGGATAAGCCTGATCGGCCTGATCTACATCCTGGTCGGTCTCTACGTGGCCTGGATCCACCACTACATCACCCCCACGCTTCTGAGGAACGTCGCCGAGGCGCTGCTGGCCGTCCTCCTGTGGTTCCTCGTCCTGCTGGGAGTGGACCTGCACCTGGGCGGTTAGCGCCTCACGGCCTTCTCTCCGGCGATTCGGGGCGCCGTGGGAGAGATCACGGTGTCACGGGAAGAAGCCGCCGTGATAGATGCCGAGGACCACGCCCACGAACGAGCCCACGATGCCCACGATGTTCAGTGAGCGCTCCGGGGTCGTCGCCGAGACGTACTGCGAGTAGAGACCTCCGGCGAACCCCAGCACGCCCAGCCAGGCGGCGACCGCGTGCGCGCTCGGGATGAACGCGGTCACGAAGGCCACCAGTCCGCAGAGGATCGTGACGACGCTCAGCACGTTCTGGACGGGGTGCCGTCTGCCGTCACTGTTCAGCAGTCGCGACAGCCGGCCCCCGCCGGGACGGAACGCGCGCGCCATCGCCGTCACCTCCTTCTCTGCCACAGGAGGTGCCCTGCGATGTGACGGTCCAACCCTTGACGCCCTGGTAGGATGGCACGGCCTGCGTCGCATGGGCGTGTTATGGCCCGCCCGCCGCCGCGGTCGCCGAAATGGGCGTCCGGGACGAAGACGCAGGCGTCCTCCTGTCACGGCACGGTGTCGTGACCGCAAGAGTCCAGAGGAGGTTGGAAGTCAGCATGCGTCATTACGAAGTGATGGTCATTCTCGACCCTTCGCTCGATGAGCGCACGGTCGCCCCTTCCCTCGACCAGTTCCTCACGGTGATCCGCAATGACGGCGGCACCGTGGAGAAGGTCGACGTGTGGGGCCGTCGTCGGCTGTCCTACGACATCGCCAAGAAGCCCGAGGGCATCTACGCCGTCATCGACCTGACCGCGGAGCCCGCCACGGTCAAGGAGCTCGACCGGCAGATGAACCTCAACGAGGGCATCCTCCGCACCAAGGTTCTCCGCCCGGACGTGCACTAACCCCGGCTTTTGTCGGGTGCCAGCCGTACTCTGAGCCGATAACCGCGAAGGTCGCAGGAAGGGCAGCGCTAGCCATGGCAGCAGGCGACACCACGATCACCATCGTCGGCAACCTCGTCGACGATCCGGAGCTGCGTTTTACCCCCACGGGGCAAGCGGTGGCCCGGTTCCGCATCGCATCCACTCCGAGGTTCCTCGACAAGACGACCAACGAGTGGAAGGACGGCGAAGGCCTGTTCCTGACCTGCAACGTGTGGCGGCAGGCGGCGGAGAACGTCGCCGAGAGCCTGCAGCGCGGCATGCGGGTCATCGTTCAGGGACGGCTGCGCCAGCGGTCATACGAGACCAAGGAAGGCGAGAAGCGCACGGTCTACGAGGTTGAGGTCGACGAGGTCGGCCCCTCCCTGAGGAACGCCACAGCCAAGGTCAACAAGACCGCCCGTCAGGGCGGTGGCGGCGGCTTCGGCGGCGGTCCCGCCAACGACCCGTGGGCCTCCGCGTCGCCCGCCGCGCCCCAGGGTGGCGGCGGCTTCGGCGGTGGCGGCGGCAACTTCGGCGGCGGCCAGCCGCAGGGTGGCGGCAACTTCGGCGGCGGTGGCGGCGACTTCAGCGACGAGCCGCCCTTCTAGGTCTCCACGCGGTGGCCCCCGGGCGACCGCGGACCGCATCTCGAAAACCAGTCCATATCCGCAGCGACCATTCCCGCCGCACGGCGGGGCTCTGAGAGGAGCACCACGATGGCCAAGCCGGCACTGCGCAAGCCCAAGAAGAAGGTTTGCCTGTTCTGCCACGACAAGATCTCCTACGTCGACTACAAGGACACGGCGCTGCTTCGGAAGTTCATCTCCGACCGCGGCAAGATCCGTGCCCGCCGGGTGACGGGCAACTGCACCCAGCACCAGCGTGACGTGGCGACCGCTATCAAGAACGCTCGTGAGATGGCGCTCCTGCCGTACATGAGCACCGCGCGCTAAGGAGGTCCGGACAAATGAAGCTCATTCTCACCAGTGAGGTCACCGGCCTCGGTGCCCCCGGCGACATCGTCGAGGTCAAGAGCGGCTACGGCCGCAACTACCTGCTTCCCCGTGGATTCGCGATCCTGTGGACGCGCGGTGGCGAGAAGCAGATCACCTCGATCAAGAAGGCCCGCGACGCCCGCGAGATCCGTGACCTCGGCACAGCCAAGGAAGTCGCCTCGCAGCTCAAGGCCCTGAAGGTGGTGCTGAAGACGAAGGCCGGTGACTCCGGTCGTCTCTTCGGCTCGATCACCACCGGCGACGTCGCCGAGGCCGTCAAGGCCGCCGGCGGCCCGGTGCTCGACCGCCGTCGCATCGAGATCGCCTCCGCGATCAAGAGCCTCGGCTCCCACCGGGTCAGCGTCAAGCTGCACCCGGAGGTCTCCGCGGCCCTCGACATCGAGGTCGTCGCGGCCTGATCGACCGCCTGAGACCGTCTGAGGCAAGGGCCTCCTCCCCGTCCGTGGGAGGAGGCCCTTGCTGGTGTCTCCGGTTTTCGTGAGTTGTCTCCCGCTGTTCCCCGTGGTCGCGCACCGCGCCCTCCTGCCGCCGGTCTCCGTCTCCGGGCCGTACCCGTATCCGCATCGCGAGACGTGTTACTGGTAGTCACTGCACATACGTACAATTCGGGGGTTGTTGTTCTTTTCTGGAGGTTTGTCATGGCCCGTCCCTCGATGCTGCTCGTGCTCGGCGCCCTCGCGGTGACCGCGGTGGCCTGTGCGCCGGCGTCGGACCCGGCGACCCGGGCGGACGCGTCCTCCTCCGCGACCCCCGCCTCCTGCGCCAAGGACCGGCTCACCCTGAGGACGGCGGGCAAGCTGACCATCGGCACCGACAAGCCCGCGTACGAGCCGTGGTTCAAAGGCGACGACCCCGCCAACGGCAAGGGCTTCGAGAGCGCCGTCGCCCACGCGATCGCCGGGCAGCTCGGCTTCCAGGGCGCCGAGATCTCCTGGGCCGCGGTGAAGTTCGACTCCGCGTTCGCCCCCGGCGCCAAGCAGTTCGACTTCGACGTCAACCAGGTCTCCGTCACCTCCGACCGGGCCAAGGTCGTCGACTTCAGCAAGGGCTACTACACGGTCAAGCAAGCCGTGGTCGCGCTGGACGGCTCGAAGATCGCCTCCGCGACGGACCTCGCGGGCCTGAGGGACGCGAAGATCGGCGTGCAGGTCGGGACCACCTCACTGCAGGCCGTCAAGGACGTCATCCGGCCCTCGGCCGAGCTGAACGTCTACAACGAGCAGATCGACGCGGTGAACGCCCTGAAGAACAAGCAGGTCGACGCCGTGGTGGTGGACCTGCCCACCGCCTTCTACGTGACCGCGGCCCAGGTCGAGAACTCCAGGATCATCGGCCAGTTCGGCGCCGCGTCCGGCACGCCCGAGGTCTTCGGCGCGGTCTTCGAGAAGGGCAGTCCGCTGGTGGGCTGCGTGAACGAGGCGATCGACAGGCTGACCTCCTCCGGAGAGCTCGCCAAGATCGAGTCCGAGTGGCTCGGTTCGGCCGCGGGTGCGCCGGAGCTGAAGTAGTGATCGGAATGTGGTCACCGGCGGGAGGCCGTCTCCCCCGGAGGAACCCCGGCGGGCGACGGTGAGCGACCGTGTGACGGCCGCGTCCGGCTGGGTGAAGAGCGAACGGCAACGGGAACGAGAGCGCCTGCGCAGGCGGCGGTCGGTCCGGTCGGGCTCGATCGCGACCGTCTCCACGGTCCTGGTGATCGTCCTGATCGGGTGGGTCTTCGCCAACTCGCCTGGCTGGCCAAGGGTCCAGGAGACGTTCTTCAACCCCGAGCAGTTCGTCAAGGCGCTGCCGGACGTGCTGAGCGGGTTCCTGCTCAACATCAAGATCTTCCTGATCGCCGAGCCGCTGATCCTCGTCGTGGGCCTGCTGGTCGCGTTGGCGCGCAACCTCAAGGCGCCGGTGTTCTTCCCGCTGCGCGCCCTCGCGGTGACCTACACCGACGTCTTCCGCGGCGTGCCCACCATCCTGGTCATCTATCTCGTCGGGTTCGGCCTGCCCGCGCTGGGCCTGCGGGGCGTGCCGACGGATCTGGCGACGCTCGGCGTCATCGCGCTCACCCTGTCCTACGGGGCGTACGTGGCCGAGGTGTTCAGGGCGGGGATCGACTCGGTGCACCCGAGCCAGCGGGCCGCCGCCCGGTCCCTCGGGCTGAGCCACGGCAAGACCATGCGGTACGTGGTGGTGCCGCAGGCCGTACGCCGGGTGGTGCCGCCCCTGCTCAACGACTTCGTCTCGTTGCAGAAGGACACCGCGCTGGTCGCCACGATCGGCCCGCTGGAGGCGCTGCGCCAGGCGCAGATCCACGCCGCCGGCACGTTCAACTACACGCCCTACCTGGTGGCGGCGCTGCTGTTCATCCTGCTCACCATCCCCATGGCCCGCTTCACCGACTATCTGGCGGCCCGTTCGCAGCGGCGGCGGGGCCAGTGAGCGGACGGAACGGGCGAGCCGACGGGTGCGTCCGGGGCGGCGGACGCGGTGGATACGGGCCGCCGGCCGCCGAGCCGGCGGGCGAGGAGAGACCTTGAGCCTGCTGACCGTCGAAGGCGTCTGGAAGAACTATCACGGCCACGGCGTGCTGCGCGGAGTCGACCTGTCGGTCGACGCCCACGAGGTGGTCTGCCTGATCGGCGCCTCAGGGTCGGGCAAGTCCACCCTGCTGCGCTGTGTGAACCTGCTGGAGACCGTGGACGACGGCACGATCCACCTGGACGGAGACGACATCACCGACGTCCGGGTCAACGCCGACGAGGTGCGCAGGCGCATGGGCATCGTGTTCCAGGCGTTCAACCTGTTCCCGCACATGACCGTGCTGGACAACATCACACTGGCTCCGCGCAAGGTGCACGGGGTCGGCAGGGGACAGGCCGAGCACCACGCCCGCGACCTGCTGACCAGGTTCGGCCTGGCGGACAAGGCGGCCTCCTACCCCGATCGGCTCTCCGGCGGCCAGCAGCAGCGCGTCGCCGTCATCCGTGCCCTGGCCACCCAGCCCCGCCTGATGCTGCTGGACGAGGTGACCTCGGCCCTGGACCCGACGCTGGTCACCGAGGTGCTCGGGGTGATCCGGGAGCTCAAGGAAGGGGGGATGACCATGATCCTGACCACTCATGAGATGGGTTTCTGCCGGGAGATCGCGGACACCGTCTGCTTTCTCGACGGCGGCGTGCTCCTGGAGCGCGGTACCCCGGAGCAGATCTTCACCGACCCCCGGCAGCCCCGGACCCGGGAGTTCCTGCGGAGCGTGCTCGACGCCCGGCGGTTGTGAGGGCCCGGTCGCCGACCGGGACGTGACGCGGGCCTTTCGGCGGGTGCGCCGCCTCAGCGCCGGTGCCGTCCGCGGATCCCGGCGTTGAGGGAGTCGGCCGAGATGCCGGCGAGCACGCTGTTGCGCCTGCCGTACACCAGGTAGATCAGGACGCCGAAGGCCATCCAGGCGATGAAGTACAGCCAGGTGATGAGCTGGAGGTTCACCAGTAGCCAGAGGCAGGCGGCGATCGAGGCCAGCGGCACGCCGGGGGAGAGCGGCACACGGAAGCCTCGGGGCAGGTCGGGCATGGTCCGCCGCATCCTGATCACCCCGGCGGCCACCACGACGAACACGAACAGGGAGCCGATCACGACCAGCGGTTCGAGCGTGAGCACCGGCACGAACTCGGCGAGCGTGATCGCCAGGCCGCCGATGATCAAGGTGACCCGGGTCGGGCTGTGGTAGCTCCGGTTGATCCTGGCCAGCCGGTGCGGGAACAGCCCGTCCCTGGCCATGGAGAACATGACGCGGGTCAGCCCGACCAGCAGCACCAGGACGACCGTGGTGAGGCCGAGCACCGCGCCGATGTTGATGATGTGCACCATGAAGCCCTCGCCCGCGCCGCGGAAGGCGTCGGCGAGCGGGGCCTCGACGTCGATCCTGTCGTAGGGGATCATCCCCACCATCACCACCGCCACCGAGATGTAGATGATCGTGGTGATCACCAGGCTGCGGATGATGCCCTTGGGAGTCGACCGGGGAGCGTCCTCGGCCTCCTCGGCCGCGGTGGCCACGACGTCGAAGCCGATGTAGGCGAAGGTGATGGCCGCCGAGGCGGCGAAGATGCCGAACCAGCCGAACGCGCTGGTGTGGCCGGAGAGAAGGCCCAGCAGCGGCGAGTGCAGGGTGTCGGTGGCCGCCTGCGCGCGAGCCTCGGGGGCGGGGATGGCGGCCAGGTTGCGCTTGTCGAAGTGCGTGGCACCGACCACGATGACCGCGCCGATGGCCATCAGCTTGGCGACCACGATGATCCACAGGGCCCGCAGGCCGACCCGGGCGCCCAGCGCCACCACGATCGTCAGCAGTACCAGGATGAGCAGCGTGAACAGGTCGAACCCCTCGGCCCGGCCGGTGAGCCCGGCGAGCGGCGCGGGGAAGTGCGCCCCGAAGTCGGTGAGCATCTGGGCGGCGTAGAGCGACCAGACCCTGGCCACCACCGCCGTGGCGATGAGAAGCTCCATCACCAGCGCCCAGCCGACGATCCAGGCCCAGACCTCGCCGAAGATGACGTAGGTGAAGGTGTAGGCGCTGCCCGAGGCCGGCAGGGCGGAGGACAGCTCGGCGAAACAGAAGGCCACGAGCAGGCTGGTGATACCCGCGATCATGAAGGAGAGGATCACGCCGGGGCCGGCCATGGAGGCCGCCTGGCGGCCCGCGAGGCTGAAGATGCCCGCGCCGATCATGACGCCGATGCCCAGTACGGTGAGATCCGCCGGACCGTAGGCCTTGGGCAGACCGTGACGCGCGCCGGTCCACCGGTCTGTCGCCTCGCTCGGGGATAATCGGCGGGCGATCGACGGAGAGTGACCTTCGCGCACGACGTGACCCAATCATGATGGGTGAAGCATCCGTTTTGCCGGGCTTGTTCACAGTGCCGCAGGGCATTCCCACGGGACAAGAGCTTGCCGGTTACGTGGTGGACACCTCCAGATCACGCACCGATCACCAACCACGCCGTACCGCGTGCCCGCAGGCCCAGAGTGATCAGCCGGGCCGCCATCCACACCCCCAGCGCCAGCCACAACGTCACCAGGCCGCCGCCGGCGGCCACCACGGCCAGCGCGGCGGGCAGGTACGCCAAAGTCGTCCACAGCCCCGCCCAGGCGAGATAGCGCTGGTCACCCGCGCCGATCAGCACACCGTCCAGGACGAACACCACCCCCGCGACCACCTGAAGGACCCCTATCACCCAGAGCAGATCGAGCAACTCCCCGGCCACCACGGGGCCGGCGTCGAACAAGCCGGGCACGAACGGCCTGGCCGCGATCACCAGGAACCCGAGCAGCAGGCCCGAGCCGATCCCCCACTCGACCATCCTCCGGGTCGCCCGCCGGGTTCCCATCACGTCGCCGGCGCCCAGGGCCCGGCCGGTGATGGCCTGCCCGGCGATGGCGATCGCGTCCAGGGCGAACGCCAGCAGGGTCCAGATCCTGATGGCGATCGTGTGGGCCTCTATCTGCTCCTGGCCCATCCGGGTCGCCAGGGTGGCCGCGACGGTCAGCACCACCTGCATGCACGCCGTACGGATGACCAGGGCGATCCCGGCCGACCCCGCGGCCCTGACGCCCACCGGGTCGGGCCGGAGCGGCGCCCGGTGCCGCCCGAACAGCAGGGCGAGATATACCGCGGCGGCGAGCGACTGGGCCAGCACGGTGCCCCAGGCCGCGCCCGCGACGCCCCAGCCCAGGCCCAGGACGAAGACGAGGTTGAGCACCGCGTTGAGCGCGAAGGACCCCACCGAGACCAGCAGCGGGGTCGTGGTGTCCTGCATGCCCCGCAGCACGCCGGTCCCGGCCAGCACCAGCAGCATGGCGGGAACGCCCAGGAGGCTGATCCTCAGGTACGTGACCGCCTGCCGGGCCATCTCGTCCTCGGCGCCGATCAGGTGGACCAGCCAGGGCGCCAGAGGCCACACCACCGCGATGATCACCAGCCCGACCCCCGCGGCCAGCCAGAGACCGTCCACCCCCTGCCGGACGGCCCGCCGGACGTCGCCCGCGCCGATCTGCCGGGCCACCGCCGCCGTCGTGCCGTAGGCGAGGAACACGCACAGCCCCACCAGGAAGCCCAGTACGGTGCTCGCCACCCCCAGCGCGCCGAGCGCGGGCGCGGGCAGACGGCTGACGATGACGGTGTCGGTCAGCAGGAACAGGGGCTCGGCCACCAGGGCTCCGAAGGCCGGGACCGCCAGCCGGAGGATCTGCCTGTCGTGGGCGCGGTCCGCGCTGGAGGTGAGGGGCACCCCTCCATTGTGTCCGTTACCCCTGCGGAGGCCGTCAAGGGGATCAAGGGGATCAAGGGGATCAGCCACCCCGAGGGGGGAGAGTTTCGGCGTGTCGCCACAACTTTCTTTCATCCACAGGCAGTGGATGACGTTTTTGCAGGCCAGGGCGGTGTTCCGAGTTGCGGAAAGCAGTTATCCACAGCACTGTCCCCAAGGTGCCCACATCTCTGGGGGAAAACTGCACACCTTATCCACACCTCTGTCGACAGGTCGCGTTGCCACCTGGTCCGGGAAACGGCGAGACTGTCACACCGGTCGGCTACAACTGGAGATAGCGAAACCACGTTCGAAAGAGGGGGTGCACGGTGAGCATCGCGGAGCCACCGGTCTTCGAGCCGGGATTCGAGCGCACCCCGCCGAACAACATCGAGGCCGAGCAGTCCGTCCTCGGCGGCATGCTCCTGTCCAAGGACGCCATCGCCGACGTGGTGGAGGTCATCCGCTCCGACGACTTCTACCGCCCCGCCCACCAGATCATCTACGACATCATCACCGATCTGTACGGCAGGGGCGACCCCGCCGACGCCGTCACCATCTTCGACGAGCTCCAAAAGCGCGGAGAGGTCGCCCGGATCGGCGGCGGCGCCTATCTCCACACGCTGACCGCCGTCGTGCCCACCGCGGCCAACGCCGGTTACTACGCGAGGATCGTCCGCGAGCAGGCCATCCTCCGGAGGCTCATCGAGGCCGGCACCCGCATCGTCTCCTACGGGTACGGCGGGCAGGACGAGGAGGTCGACGATCTCGTCGACCGCGCCCAGGCCGAGATCTACAAGGTCACCGAGCGCCGCACCTCCGAGGACTACATCCCCCTGGCCGACATCATGCCGGGTGCCCTCGACGAGCTGGAGGCCATCGGCGGCCGGGGCGGCCAGATGGTCGGCGTCCCCACCGGATTCCAGGACCTCGACGCCCTCACCAACGGCCTCCACCCCGGCCAGATGATCGTCGTGGCCGCGCGGCCGGCCATCGGCAAGTCGACCCTGGGGCTGGACTTCGCCAGATCCGCCGCCATCAAGCACGGCATGACCACCGTGGTGTTCTCGCTGGAGATGTCGCGCAACGAGATCACCATGCGCCTGCTCTCGGCCGAGGCCAGGGTCGCGCTCCACTCGATGCGGTCGGGCACGATGACCGACGACGACTGGGCCAAGCTGGCCCGGCGGATGGGCGAGGTGGCCGAGGCCCCGCTGTTCATCGACGACTCGCCCAACATGTCGATGATGGAGATCCGGGCCAAGTGCCGCCGCCTCAAGCAGCGCAACGACCTGCGTTTCGTCATCATCGACTACCTCCAGCTGATGTCCTCGCCCAAGAAGACGGAGAGCCGGCAGAACGAGGTCTCCGAGATCTCCCGGGCGATCAAGCTTCTCGCCAAGGAGCTGGAGGTGCCGGTCATCGCGATCTCCCAGCTGAACCGTGGCCCCGAGCAGCGGACCGACAAGCGCCCCATGGTCAGCGACCTCCGTGAGTCTGGCTGTCTCACCGCCGACACCCGGATCCTCCGCGCCGACACCGGCGCCGAGACGTCCCTGGGGGAGTTGCTGGAGAGGGGAGAGCGCGATATTCCCGTGTGGTCGCTCGACGAGCGGCTCCGGCTCATCCCGAGAACCATGACCCACGTGTTCCCGAGCGGGGTCAAGGAGGTCTTCCGGCTCCGGCTGAGGTCCGGCCGGGAGATCACGGCGACGGCGAATCACCCCTTCATGACCTACGACGGCTGGCGCCCGCTGGGCGAGCTTCCGCCGGGAGCCCGGCTGGCGGTGCCCCGCCACGTGCCGGCTCCCGAGCGGCTCCAGGAGTGGTCACAGGACGACGTCGCCTTGCTGGCGCGCGCGGTCGGTGACGGGTCCGGGGATCCGATCTCCACGCGGCCGGGCTCAGCCGGGCCCCCCGGGCAGGGGAGCCCGCAAAGACACGTTCCCGCGGGGGTCTTCTCCCTCCCCAAGCCGGGGCTGGCCCTCTTCCTGCGGCACCTGTGGGCGGCCGGCGGTTCCGTCCGGTGGGACGAGGAGAACGGCCGGGCACGGATCGACTACACCTCCACGAGCCGGCGACCGGTCGACGACGTCGCCCGGCTCCTGCTGCGCTTCAACGTGATGACCGGGGTGGCGGAGACCCGGGAGGACGGTCACCGGCCGGGATACCGGCTGTACGTCCACGGCCCGGAGAACCAGCTCCGTTTCCTCGACGACATCGGTGTGCACGGCCCGCGGTCGGCGGAGGCGCAGCGGTGCGCCACCGCGCTGCGCGCGGTCACGGCGGAGAAGGCCCTTGACGCCGTTCCCCACCAGGTCTGGGACAGGGTGGGGAGCGTGCTGGCCGAGGAGGGCCCGGCCCGCCACGGCTCCCCGGCCGAGTCCGGCACCCGGCCCGGCGCGGGCGCCCCGGGGCACCGCGCCCCCGTCCGTGAACGCCTGGGACGGGTGGCCGTGATCCTCGACGACGCCCGGCTGGAGATGATCGCGACCAACGACGTCTTCTGGGACGAGGTCGTCTCCGTCGAGAGTCAGGGGGAGCAGGCCGTCTTCGACGCCACCGTGCCGGGCACCCACAACTTCGTGGCGAACGGCATCGGTGTTCACAACTCGATCGAGCAGGACGCCGACATGGTCATCCTTCTCCACCGCGAGGACGCCTACGAGCGCGAGTCCCCCCGAGCGGGTGAGGCCGACCTGATCGTGGCCAAGCACCGTAACGGCCCCACCGCCACCGTCACCGTCGCCTTCCAGGGCCACTACAGCCGCTTCGTCGACATGGCCCCCCACTAGCCCGTTTTCTGTAGGGTCTCAACGATCTTGGCACCGATCAGGCACATGTGCCAGATCGGTGAGACAGCCTTTCTGTGAGAGGGTGTCCCTGGTCCCTCTGGCTTTGATCCTTTCGTGCATGGGCCGGAGCCGGGATACCAAGATCCAGTCCTTGGTCTTGCCGGGATAGCCTGGCTTCCAGCGTCGGCCCGCCCCCGGGGCGGTCGAACCTCGCCGGCGACCATCCGGCTGGCCGGTCGTCGGACAACGTGTCGGCTATGTCAATCGGTCGTGCTGGCGTGCACGGCGATGATTCGCCAGCCGTGCGTCTCGTCGTATAGCCAAGTACGGGTGTAGCGCATCCTGGCCGCGAACGGCGCACCGGAGGCGGTCCCTTCGACGGTGCCGAGAAACCACGTCACCCCGGTGCGCCCATCGGCGAGCACGGTCAACTCCTCCTCGGCCACCCTCGTCACCACCTGCGCCCGAGTGCGGTGCAGCTCCAGGTCGTCAGCCTTGGTCTGAACGTTCGCACCGAAGGTAAAGATCAGCCGATCATCCAGCAGCCGATCCAGCGCCTCGACATCTCCAGCGAGCTGCGCGGCCTGGAGTCGGCGCTCGGCGTCCCGCAAGTCCTCCATCATGAGGTCCACCCTCCCAGCCAGCGCCGTATCCGCGCCAGAACGTTCACGCTCGGCTGATCTTTGCAGTCCGATCCAGGGACTCCGATCGTCGGTGAGTGGGTGTCGGGTTTAGACCACGACTCATTTGGTCAATCGGCGGTAACAGATGAGGGCTGCGGCGCTGGTGACGAAAGACGCGAAGTGGTCTGCTCGGCGTTCGTAGCGGCGGTGCAGGCGGCGGCAGCCGGACAGCCGGGAGACGGTGTCGAGTCGGCTTGAGGCGCGGTATTCGGATTTCTCCGAGCCCGTCTCCTCAAGCCGCTCGCCGAACCGGACGTGCGACTCTCACCGCATCCGGCTCTCCACGGGTCGCTGTCGCTGGATCGATGATCTTATGCGGTCCACGGTGCCGGGATGTTCAGTCCGCGCCAGCGGTAGCGGGTGACCGTCACCGCGGCGATGTTGAACAGTTCGACTCCGTCCAGGGCGATCTGCCGCCAGCCTTGCGGGCCTTTGAACTGTCGGCGCAGGGCCGTCCACGTCATGCGCCGCCGATATGTGATCATGTTGACCACCCGCCACCACACGAACGAGCGCAAGGCGTTGAATGTGTGCTTGGCGACGGCGTGCTTGAAGTAGTTGGCCCAGCCGCGCAGGATCTGATTGATCTTCGACAGCACGGCGGCGAACGGGACCTGCGACCTCCTGTGGGTCAG
>NZ_JBEXUG010000066.1:0-18822 GCF_040614315.1 Streptosporangium sp. NPDC006007
TCCGCCCCCTCGACCCGGTCGAGAACATGGTCGGTGTCGATGCCGGGATCACGTCCCTGGTGGCCCTGTCCACCGGCGAGAAGATCGTCAACCCGAAGCACGAGCGCGCCGACCGGCACAAGCTCGCCAGAGCCCAGCGCTCCCTCGCCCGCAAGGCCAAGGGTTCGGTGAACCGGGCCAAGGCCCGCCGGAAGGTGGCTCGGGTGCACGCTCGGATCGCCGACCGCCGCCGGGATCATCTGCACAAGGTCACGACACGGCTTGTTCGCGAGAATCAAGTGATCGCCGTGGAGGATCTGACCGTTCGCAACATGGTCAAGAATCACAGCCTGGCCCGCGCCGTCTCCGACGCGTCCTGGCGGGAGTTGCGGTCGATGCTGGAGTACAAGGCAGCCTGGTACGGGCGGGAACTGGTGGTTGTGGACCGCTGGTTCCCCTCCTCCAAGCTGTGCTCGGCCTGCGGAGCGCTGCGAGACAAGATGCCGTTGAACGTCAGGGAATGGGAGTGCGTGTGTGGCGTGGTCCATGACCGGGACGTCAACGCGGCCAGGAACGTGCTCGCCGCCGGGCTGGCGGAGAGCTGAAACGCCTGTGGAGCTGGTGTAAGACCTCAACGAGAGTCCTCTCGGGCGGGCAACCGGCGGTGAAGCAGGAAACCTCACGGGCGACCGTGGGAATCCCCCTCGTTCACGAGGGGGAGGATGTCAACCACTCGCCTTCTGTCTGTTCAGCGCGTCCGCGACCCAGGTCGCGGCGGTGTGAGCACCCGCTCGGATCGCGGGACCGTCCTTGCTGCCGTCCACCACGGTGTAGGCGACTTCGAGAACCAGGTTGTCGACCCGGAGAGCCACATGACTCTTCTCCAGCCTGCCGGTCTTCCGGTTCTCGTAGAGGTCGTAGCCGAACGCCTCGTCCCCGACCGGTCCGACCCGGAGCGGACCGGTGGACCTGGCGGACCGGAACGACGCCTGGATATCCGACCAGCTCCAGGCGGTCTGCCCGTTGGGCAGCGTGCCGTTGCGCTGGTTGACGAACAGTTCGTGAGCCTGGCGCGGACTCTTGCCCCACTGCTTGTCCGAGCCCGAGGGATACACCTCCAAACCGATTCCGGAGGTCGTCCACTGGCAGCCGCCGCTGTTGGTCGGCCGCCCCGCCGTTCTCAGCCCGGGCAGGAGCCGCCTGACGTCGGTCACGGGGACTAGGTCGCACAGGTCCACCGGGGTGGCGAACGCTCCGGGCTTCTCGCTGAGCCCGCCGGGCACGGCCGGTTCGACCGAGGCCGGGGCCGGGGCCGTACGGTCCGAGACGAGGTGGACCACGCCCATGGTGGCCGCGATGACGGCCACCACCACTGCCACCTCGGCCGCGGCCCACAGCGCTGTGCGTCCCCGGCGTGTCCCCGGCGGGGCCGGAGCGGGGGCGGATGTGGAGTCGGCCGGCTGTGCGAGGAGGGCGAGATCCTTTCCGGGCGTGGGCGTGGGCGTGGGCGTGGGCGTTGGCCGGGACGTTGGTGGGGATGTTGACGGGGGCGGGGCGGCCGGGCGGCCGAGGGCGATCTCCTGGAGGGACCGGGCGACCTCCTCGAAGGGCGGCCGGTTCTCGGGCCGGGGGGCGAGCATGAGCATCAGCAGCGGGCCGAGCCGCCCGGCCCGCTCCGGTGGCCTGGCCGTTTCGGTGAGCACGCGGCCGATCGCCGCGATGGCGGTCTCGGCGGGGTGCGGGGGCAGGCCCTCGACGGCGAAGTAGAGCGTGGCGCCGAGGGACCACAGGTCGGAGGCGGGGCCGCCGCGCTCGCCGCGCAGGCGCTCCGGGGCGATGTAGTTGGGTGAGCCGACCAGGTGGTCGGTACGCCCGGCCGTCGCCCCGCCGCCCTCCCCGCCGCCCCCGCCCCCGCCCCCGCCCTCGCCGCCGTCGCCGTCGTCCTCCACGACGGCGACGCCGAAGTCGGTCAGGACGGCCCGGCCGGTCCGGGTGAGAAAGACACTGCCCGGCTTGACGTCCCGGTGCACCACCCCGGCGGCGTGCGCCACGGTGAGCGCGCTGAGAACCCCCGCGCCGATTCGAGCCACCTGGCGTACCGGCAGCGGCCTTCGCTGACGGACGGTCTGCTCCAGGGAGGCGCCTGACAGCAGCTCCATGACGAGCCAGGACCGGCCCTCTTCGACGATCACGTCGTGGACCGTGACGATGGAGGGGTGTTTGAGCCGGGCGGCCAGGTTGGCCCCGCGGAGCGCGGCCGCGCGGACCTCCTGTCGCCCGAGGGGGGCGAGGTCCGGCGGCAGCCGTACCTCCTTGACCGCCACGTCGCGGCCGAGCAACTCGTCGGCGGCGAGCCACACCGTGCCCGTACCGCCCTCGGCGAGGGGGTTGAGCAGTCGGTAGCGGTCCGCTAGCAGTCGAGTGTCGATCCCGTTCACCCCGTTCGCCGTCCCATCGCGGACAGAAACATAGTCACTTAGCGGCACATGGACCAATAAGTGAGATGACATGGCGGCCGTCGCCCCTGGCTTCGGTGAGAGGTTTCACCTCGGGGCGGAGGATGCGCAAAACCTTCACAATTCACCGGGGGTTGTCTGCACAGGTCCGGTCTACGCTGCGGGACATGACACCCCCTCAGCAACGACGTGTCCTGGTGGTGGAGGACGACGAGACGATCGCGCGGGCCGTACGGCACCGGCTGGCGGCGGAGGGTTTCGACGTCCAGGTCGTCGGGGACGGCGAGGGGGCGCTCGCCGCCCACGCCAGATCCGGCGCCGACGTGGTGGTGCTCGACCGGCTGCTGCCCGGCCTCGACGGGCTGGAGGTGTGCCGGCGGATGCAGGCGGCCCGGCCGGTGCCGGTGCTCATGCTCACCGCGCTGGGAGAGGAGACCGACCTGCTCGTGGGGCTCGGGGTCGGAGCCGACGACTACATGGCCAAGCCGTTCAGCATGCGCGAGCTGGTCGCCCGGGTGCACGCGCTGCTCCGGCGGGTGGAACGGGCCTCGCAGCTCGCCGTGGCGGACACCGTCATCCGCGCCGGAGACGTCGAGATCGACACCGCCGAGCGCCGCGTCTACGTGCGGGGAGCCGAGGCGCAGCTCACCCGGACCGAGTTCGACCTCCTGTGCCGCCTCGCCGAACGGCCGGGGCAGGTGTTCGAACGGGAACGGTTGCTCGCGGACATCTGGGGGTTCTCCGAGGCCGCCGCCACCCGTACAGTCGACAGCCACGTGCGCGCGCTGCGCCGCAAGCTCGGTCCCGGCGTCGTCAGGACCGTGCACGGAGTCGGCTACGCCCTCGTCCGCAGGTGAATCGGCCCTGTCGTTCCCCTGTCATCGGCCGGTGAGCACCGGGTGGGGGCGTGAACCGCTCCGTGCTCCCGTCCGCGACCGGCCCCGGCCGCCCCGTCATCGGCCGGTGTGAGCACCCGATGGGGGCCGGGTGCGAACCGATCCGCGTTCCCATCACTCGAACACTGGGATGAGTCAACCATTGAGACCCCTCGACTTCCTGGGCCGGATCAAGGTCAAGCTCGGCATGGTCATCCTGCTGGCCGTGGTGGCGGCGTTCGTGGTCAACGAGGTCGGCATCAACGCCGGTTACTCGCGTAACGTCCGTGTCGCGGTGGCCGCGGTCCTGGCCCTGATCATGGTGCAGCTGCTCGCGCGGGGAATGACCAAGCCGCTGCGCGAGATGGCCGCCGCCGCGCAGACCATCGCCAAGGGACGGTACGGCCTGCGCGTCTCCGCCACCTCGCGCGACGAGGTCGGCGAGCTCGCCCGGGCCTTCAACGCGATGGCGGCGGACCTGGGCGAGGTGGATCGGCAGCGGCGGGAACTGGTGGCCAACGTCAGCCACGAGCTCCGCACGCCGATCACCGCGCTCCGGGCCGTGCTGGAGAACGTGGTGGACGGCGTCTCGACACCCGACCCCGCCACACTGGGCACCGCGCTGGCCCAGACCGAGCGGCTCGGCCGGTTGGTCGCCCAGCTCCTGGACCTGTCCCGGCTGGACTCCGGGGCCCGGCGGATCGAGCTTGAGGAGGTCGAGCTCCGGCCGCTGTGCGAGCAGGCGCTGCGTGAGGCCGTACTCGCCAGGGACGGGGTCACGGCCCGCTGCGAGGTGCCCGAGGGGCTGAGCGCCCGCGCCGACCCCGACCTGCTGGCCCAGGTGCTGGCCAACCTGCTGGACAACGCGGTACGGCACAGCCCCGACGGCGGGGTCGTGGTGCTGGCGGCGGCCTGCGAGGGGGCCGGGGTACGGCTGCGGGTAACCGATTCGGGGCCCGGGATTCCGCCCGACGATCGGGCACGGGCGTTCGAACGCTTCTCCCGGCTGGACGCGGGCCGGGCCACCGACGAGGGTGGCGCGGGGCTGGGCCTGGCCATCGTCAAGGAGATCGTTGAGCTCCACGGCGGATCCATTCACGTTGAGAACGGCGTCGGTTGCCGCATCGCGGTGGACCTTCCAGAGAGGAGCGCCATGGGTACTCCATCCGACCCCACTCCCACTCCCATCCCCGCCCCGGTCTCCGCCCCCACCTCTGCTCCCATCCCGGTCTCCGACTCCACCCCTACTCCCATCCCCATCCCAGTTCCTGACCCCATCCCCGCCCCCATCCCGGTCCCCGCTCCCACCCCCGTCGCTGCTTCCGCTCCTGCCTCCGCCTCTACCCCCGACCCCGCATCCCCGGCATCCGATGCCGGCGAAATCCCCTCCGCCTCTTCCGAGATCCCCCCGGTTCCCCCGGTTCTCTCGGTCTCCCCGCATTCGCTCGCCCCCGCGCCGCCCCCGCCGGAAGCCCCTCCGCCTTCGATCCACGAGCCCGTGCTGGACGCCGCGCCTTCCCGGCGGGCTCCGGGGCGTAACTGGGCGGGGGCGTTCGCCGGACTCGCCCTCGGCGGCTTCCTGGGGCTGTTCGGCGGCCTGGCGCTCGGAATGATCTTTGGGATCCTGGACCCCGTCCTGGGGGCGCTGGTCGGTGCCGGTGTCATGGTCGCCGGAGGGTTCATCGGCACGGTCGTCGGCACCAGCCCCTTCCCCTCCGCGAACCAGGCCGCTCCACCCGGCCCGGAGGGGGCGCGTCCGGCGCAGGGGGCGTCCGGCTGGGGAAGCGGACCGCCGCGACGGGAGACGGTCCAGAGCGAGGGGGCGAGGGGCGGCTCCGCCGGGGGGTACGTGGCGCCGCCGGTGTTCCCCCGGCCGAACCTGCCGCCCACTCCTCGCTGGATGCTGCCGGCGTGTGCCGCCGTCGGGCTGCTCGCGGCGCTGGCGCTGCCCTACAGCGATGTGGGGCTGGGGTTCGTGCTCGTCGCCGTAGCCCTGGGGGCGGCGGTCCTGCCGGCCGCGCGCAGGCGGATCACCCCGTGGTCGGCGGGGCTGGCGGTGCTCGCCTACGCACTGGTCGCCATGGCGATGTTCAGGGACGCCGGCTGGCTCGTCGGACCGCTCCTGCTCGCCGGGTTCCTGCTGGCCGCGCTCGCCTTGTCGGGGGCCGGGCGTGGCTGGCTCGGGATGGCCAGGGGCGGGGCGTCGGTGCTTGCAGGAGTGCTGCCGGTGCCGTGGTTCCTGGCGGCGCCGGTCAGAGACATGTCGCTACGCAGGAAGGTGGTGCCGGTGCTGCTCGGGGGCTGCCTGGCGCTCGTGCTGGTGCTGCTCTTCGGGTCGCTGTTCGCCTCGGCGGACCCCGTGTTCGCCAAGCTCGTCGAGCAGGTCTTCCTGGCACAGGACTGGGCGCAGTCGATGCCGCTGCGGATCCTGCTGTTCGCGGGCTTCGCGGTGGTGGCCGCATCCGCCGTGCTGGTGGCCCTGCGGCCCGTGGCCCAGGTGCCCACCCCGGCCCTGCGGCTCACGGTGAGCCGAGGACTCTGGGTGATCCCACTGATCGCGCTCAACCTGCTGTTCGCGGTGTTCGTGGCGATGCAGGTGACGGTGCTGTTCGGCAGCACCCGGTGGGTGGTGTCCGCGGCCGGGCTGACCTACGCCGAGTATGCCCGTTCCGGATTCTTCCAGCTTGTCGTGGTCAGCGTGTTCGTGCTGGCTATCGTGGCCGTCGCCTCGTGGGTGATCGAGCTGCGGGGGCGGGAGCGGTGGCTGATGGCCGGGTCGCTCGGCCTGCTCTGCGCGCTGACCATGATCGTTCTGGCCTCCGCCCTGCACCGGCTGGACCTCTACGTCGACGCTTACGGGTTCTCCCGCCTGCGTGCCACGGTGGAGGCGGTGATCTGGTGGCTGGGCGCGGTCTTCGCGCTGGTCCTGGCCGCGGGCGCGGTACGGCTCACCCGGCATGGCCGCGCCGGATGGCTTCCCAGGGCACTGGTCATGACGACCGGGGTGGCGCTGCTGGCCTTCGCGGTGTGGAACCCGGACCTGCGGGTCGCCGAGACCCAGGTCACCATCCGGGGAGCGGACCGGCTCGACCAGGAGTATCTGAGGGACCTCGGGGCGGAGGCCGTACCGGCGCTGGACCGGCTGCCCGAGCCGACGCGCAGCTGCGTGCTGCGGAACCTCGTCGTGGTCAACCGCCTGCTCACCCCCGATCCGTGGAACGGCTGGAACCTCGCCAGGCAGCAGGCCAGGGAGGTGCTTGAGCGGCGGCCGTACCGCACCGAGGTCTCCTGCCCCCCGGACTCCCTCTCCCGGCTGGACATCCCCAGCCAGAACTGACCATGATCCGGAGGGTACGGCCTCCGCCGCCGTCGGCGGGAGCCGTACCGTTCCCGCAGGGTCAGGTCTCACGAGGCCGGGCGGGGGCGACCCGGTGGGGTCAGGGCGCCCAGCGGTTGCCCGAGACGGTGATCATGACCTGGAGCTGGACGCTCGCGGCGAAGTAGTCGTTCGCGTCGAAGGTCGTGGCCGCCATGGTCTTCCACAGGGCGTCCAGCCAGGCCTGGCTGGACGGTTCGGTCATCGCGGCGACCGCGAACGGCGCGGTGAAGGCGGGCTCGGGATCCTTGCCGATCGGCGTGCCGTCCAGCTCGTAGCCCGCCGCGATCCTGTCCGGATCGCCGCCGGTCCTGCCCTTGATCCAGGTGGTGAGTTTCCGTGCGGCGGCGAGTGACCTGGCGTCGCCGCTGGTCAGCGCGTCGTCGCCGATCCGCCACGGGTCGCGCAGCGCGTTCCAGTAGTAGGCGCCGTCGTGCCTGTCCTCCAGCGCCCTGCCCTTCACGGGACGGCCGTCCCTGACGAAGTCCGGCAGCAGGCCGGTGCCGTGCCGCGCCTGGAGGGAGGCGATCAGATCCTGGTGCGCGGCCCTGACGGCCGCCCAGCCGGGGTCGCCGGTGGCCCTCTCGAACGCACGGAAGCGGTCGATCATCCAGTCTGATGAGCGGCTGAGCCGGTGAAGCGGGTCGTCGGGGGTGGCCCAGTCGCCGAGCGTCAGCAGGTGGGTCTCCGCGTTGATCTCGGACGCCTTGACGGCCTCGATGCGCTTGACGGCGAGCCGCCGGTAGTCGTGGGCCCCCGTACTGCCCCACTGGCGGTCGGCCAGCAGCAGGCCGTAGGCGACGTCGAGGTCGCCGTCGGTGGCGGAGTCGCCGCCGTTGACGCTCTTGCAGGAGGCGTTCTGCTCCGCGGCGAGCAGGTCCGGGTTGCCGCTGGAGGGGTGGGCCAGGACGTAGTCGACAAGACCGTCGAAGATTTTCTTGGCGTCGGGGTCGGCTCCGGCCATGGTCGCGGTGATGACCATGCCGTAGCCCTGGGCCTCGGCCACGTACGGATGGTCGGCGTCGGGGGAGATCACCTGGAAGGAGCCGCATCCGTTCCTGACGAACGCGGCCTTCCAGCGGCCGTAGGCGTCGATCACCGTCCGGTCGAGCGTGGCCTGGTCCCCGCTGGGCCGCAGCGCTCCGGCCACGTAGCGGGTCGTGTGGGCGCCGAAGGGGACGGCCGCTCCGCCGGGGGCCGTCGTGCCGCGTGTGGGCTCGGCCCTGTCCGGGGCCGGCGCTGGGGTCGTGCCGTCCGTGGCCGTGGGCGCGTGAGCCGAGGGGGACTCGGTGGCCGGTACGGCCGAGCATCCGGCCGCCAGCAGGGCCGTGGCGGCGAGGGATGCGAGAACGCGGGTGTGCACGGTGAGATCCTCTCTGAGAGCTCTCCGGACTGGCGGGAATCTCACGACGCGGGCCACCGGGGAGCCGAGGGAAGGGGCGGAGGCGACGGCAGAGCGTACGAGACGCCCGTGGAGTGCGCCAAATTCCCGCTGACCCTCGATTCCCGCTGAACCTCCCCCATGTTCCTCCCCGGTGACCCCGGTGACCCCGGTGACGTCCGGCGCCTCCCACCCCGTGCGCCGCCTTCCGCAGGTGAAGGCTCATGCCGGGGGCGGATGACGACTACGGTGTCGATCTGATGGCCACGTGTTTCCAATGTCCGATCACCGATGGCACTGAGTGGGGGCGGTCACATGGGCGGCAGGCTGGAATCGCGGACGGACGAGGGCGCGGCCCCGACGGGGGCGTACTCGCGGGGCCTTGTGGTCGGCGATTTCGTCCACACCCCGGGTCTGGGCCCGCTGGACCCCAAGACCGGTGAGGTCGTCGGCGCGGACGTGGCCGAGCAGACCCACCAGGTGATGCGCACCCTCGGCGCGATCCTCGCGGCGCACGGTCTCGGCTTCGACGACGTCGTGAGGTCGACCGTCCGTCTGCGGTGTCTCAAGCGTGACTTCACCGCCTGCAACAAGGTGTACAAGTCCTACTTCACCCAGCCGTGCCCGGTCCGCACGACCGTCGGCTCCGACCTGACCGACATCCTCGTCGAGATCGACTTCGTGGCCTGCAAGGCACGTTAGAGTCTGACCGACTGCGTGGGAGGACGGGGTTTGGACAGCTCGCTATACGTCTATGTCGAGGACGTGCGGGGAGAGGGCCTGTCGGCGGTTCTCGACCGGATCGCCGGATACGGCGTGGCGGGCGTGACCGTCGCCGCCGCGTGCCGCCGCGCCCGTGACATCACCCCGCACGGCCGGCCCCGGGTGACGATCCGCGGGGACGGAGCGTACTTCTCCCCGCCCCCGGACCTGTTCGACGGGCTACGCCTGGTCCCGCCCGTCCAGGACGGGGCCGAGGAGGAGCCGCTGGCCGCGCTCCGGTCGGCCACCGCCGAGCGCGATCTCAAACTGCACGGATGGACGGTCTTCCTGCACAACACCGCGCTCGGCCTGGCCAACCCCGACGTCACCGTGTGCGACTGCTTCGGAGACCGGGGCTCACCCGCCGACCTGTGCCCCTCCCACCCGGACGTCCGCCGCTACGCGGTCGCGCTGGGCCGGGCCGTGGCCAGGCAGGGGGTGGACAGCGTGGTCGCAGAGGCGCTGCACTTCGGCACCTTCGCCCACGGCCGCCACCCCGAGCGCGGCTCCGTCCCGCTCGGGCCGATGGACGTGTTCCTGTTCGGTCTCTGCTTCTGCGACTTCTGCATGCGCCGGGCGATCGACCTGGGCGTCAACGCCGAGGTCGCGCGTGAGGAGTGCGCCAGGATCGTGGGGAGCGTTCTCGACGGTGATCCGCCCGCGCGGGGCGAGGTGACCCGGGCGGCGCTGACGGCCTACGCCGGACCCGAGGTGGTCGCCTACGCCCGAGCCCGCTCGGAGGCGGTGACCTCGCTGGTCTCCAAGGTCTCCGCAGCCGTCGCCGCCGAGGGCTCCAGCCTCGTCTTCCTCGACGCGACCGGCCTGGTGAAGGGCCACGCCGACGGCCTGCCCGCCCCCGGGCTCGCCGCGCACGACTCCTGGCAGCTCGGTGTGGATCTGGTCGCCCTGGGAGACCTGGTGCCCTCGCTCGGCGTGCTCGCCTACGCCCGAGACGTCGCCCGGGTCGCCGACGACGTGGGCGCCTATCGCCGCTCGACCGGCAAGGGCAGGGGGTTGCGGGTCGTGCTCCGCCCCGGCCCGCCCGACACCGACTCGGCCGACCGGCTCGCCGCCAAGGTCCGGGCCGTGCGGGCCGCGGGGGCCGACGCGGTCGACTTCTACGCGTACGGGCTCGTGCCGTACCCGATCCTGGACCGCATCCCCGGCGCGCTCTCGGGCTGACCGGCTCCTGGGGGTGACCGGGTGGCGGAGGTGAGCGGCTCGTGGGTCGGGTGGCTCGGGGGCCGGATAGCCGGAAACGGTGTGCGAGGCGCGGTCATCGCGCCGACGGCGCCGGGGTGCGGGGGATCAGCAGGGCGGGGACGAGGGCGATCGCGGTGATCCCGAGAGCCCAGCCGAAGCTCCCGGCGAAGGCGGGAACACCCGCGCCGTCCGAGCGGATGAGCGACTGCAGGATGACGGCGATCACGGCGGCACCGAGGGCGGTTCCCACCCTGATCACGATCTGTGAGGCGGTCGCGGCTCCGGGGACGGCCGCCCTCGGCAGGGTGCGGTAGGCCGCTGCCATGATCGACGGTGTGACGAGGCCGTGCCCCAGGCCGATGACGAACAGCGCGGCGGCCAGCGGCACCGTACCGGTGGAGGCGTCGATCCGGACGCAGGCGAGTATTCCGGCGAGGACGACCAGGATTCCCGTGACGCCGGGAATGCGGGGTCCGAGCCGGTCGGTGAGACGTCCGGCCACGGGCATGGTGACGATCGCGCCCACCCCCACCGGGGCGACCAGGAGCCCCGCCCTCAGCACGCCCGCCTCTGACACGGCCTGGGAGTACAGCGGGACCAGCAGCAGCACGCCGAAGACCCCCGCCGAGTAGAGGAACAGGGCCGTGACGGAGGCGGCGAAACCCCGGTCGCCGAAGAGCCGCACGTCGAGCAGGGTGCGCTCGGCCCCGCGCAGTGAGCGCGCGACGAACGCCGTGACGAGCACGGCACCGAGCACCAGCCCCACGAGCGCGGACGTGCCGTCCGACGCCTCGCCGATCTGGGAGAGCCCGTAGACCAGCGCGGCGAGGCCGGGGGAGAGCAGCGCCAGGCCGAGAGTGTCCAGGCGGCTGTCCGGGAGACGCTCCTCGTCGCGGGGGAGCAGCCGCAGGGCGAGCAGTAGCGCCACCGCGCAGACCGGGACGTTGACGTAGAACATCCACCGCCAGGTGAGGTGGTCGACCAGCAGGCCGCCGGCCAGTGGGCCGAGCGCGGGGGCGAGCATCGAAGGGATCGAGATCACGGCCATCACCCGTCCCAGCCGCCCGGGGCCGGCCGCGCGGGCCAGCAGGGTCTGCGCGACCGGCATGAGCAGGCCGCCGCCGATCCCCTGCGACACGCGAAAGGTGATCAGGGACTCCGCCGACCAGGCGACCCCGCACAGGATCGACCCCGCTCCGAACAGCACCAGTGAGATGAGCCAGGTCGCTCTGGCGCCGAACCGCCCGATCGCCCAGCCGGTGATCGGGATCGTCATGGACAGGGCCAGGGTGTAGCCGGTGATCACCCACTGGACGGTGCCCAGTGAGACGTGCAGGTCGTGGCCGAGGGTGTTGATCGCGACGTTGACGATGGTCGCGTCGAGCATGGTCATGATCGTTCCGAGTACCACCGCGAGGGCGATCCCGCGGAGGGCGGGATCGAACCGGGTGTCCATCTGATCCTGTGCCGTGGTCATCTCGCGCCGCCGTTTCGTACAGCGTATTGATTTTCCGTACAGCGTATCAATCGTCCGCTACGCCGTACACTCGACGGGTGGGATCTGAGCGGACGCAGGGGCCGGTCTGGGCCAGGGAGGCGGCCAGACGCCGTACGACGCTGACCCGTGAGGCGATCGTGGCGGCCGCGATCAAGGTCGCCGACGCGGAGGGGGTGGACGCCGTGTCGATACGCCGGGTGGCCACCGAACTCGGCGCGCGGGCGATGAGCCTCTACACCCACATCGAGCGGAAGGAGGACCTGCTCGACCTCATGTCGGACGAGGCTCGCGCGAAGACCCTGGTAGAGGGGGAACTGCCCGGCGACTGGCGTGAGGCGATCTCGGCCGTCGCCCGGTGCACGCGGGAGGCCATCCGACGTCATCCCTGGCTGGTGGACCTCGTCTCCCGGCGTGTGAACGTCGGTCCCAACGGGCTACGGCACGGCGAGCAGTCGCTGGCCGCGCTGTCGCCCCTGCGGATCGCGCCGGAGTGGAAGCTACGGATCATCGCGGCGGTCGACGACTACGCGCTGGGGTTCGTGATCCGCGAGGTGATGCAGCGGGAGACGCCCCGCAGGTATGCCTGGACGGAGGCGGAGCGGGACGCCCTCATGCGGCCCTACCTGCGTGAGCTCATCGACAGCGGGGAGTTTCCGCACCTCGCGCCGCTGCTCACCGATGGCACGCCCGGCGCGGACGGCGAGAACGGTGCCGACGACACCGCCGGCGACGACTTCGAACGCGGTCTGCGCTGGATGCTGGACGGCATCGCCCGGGATCTTCTCCTGGACTGACGCTCTCCTGGGCCATCAGGCTGAGCGGCGCGTTTCAGGCCGAGTGGTGTGTTTCAGGCGTTGAGCGTTGTGTTTCAGGCCGAGTGGCGTGTTTCAGGCTGAGTGGTGGTTTTCAGGCCGAACGGCCGGAGAGCGCGGTCACCAGGCCGAGCCCCAGATAGACCGCCCCGCTGAAATAGCCCAGCACGTTCGAGTGGGCGCGCAGCCGGCTGCCGAGCGCGCCCGCGCCCGCGGCGTAGATCATGTCGGAGATCAGGCCGAGGACGAGCAGCGTGCCGCCCAGGACGACGATCTGCAACGGCACCGAACCCGCCTCGGGGTGCACGAACTGCGGCAGGAAGGCCAGGAAGAACAGGACCACCTTGGGGTTGAGCACGTTCACGACCACGCCCTCCAGGAAGATCGCCCGCAGCGGCTGCGGCGGGGTCTCCCGGGCGGTGAGCTCCTGCCGGCGAGTCAGCGCCCGGATGCCCAGATAGACCAGATAGACCACGCCGGCCCACTTGATCAGGTTGAAGAGCGCGGCCGAGCGGGCGACCACGTAGGAGAGACCGGCCGCCGCCGCGGCGATGTGCACCAGGGTGCCCACCTCCACCCCCAACGCGCTCGCGATCCCGGCCGCCCGGCCCTGCGCGATACCCCGCGCGGCGATGTAGAGGTGGTTCGGTCCCGGGACCAGGACCAGGGCCAGAGATGCCACCATGAAGATCAGAAACGTGGACATGGAGATCACGGTTTCGACCCTAGGGCCAGGTGATCCCGGTGGTGAGGGCCATTGACGGGTGGCTTCGGTGAACCATTCTCGATTCGCCGTCGGTGCGCCGTGACATACTCGCCGACGTGGGGCGGCAGATGGCACAGGGTGCTCTGATCGGACGGTCGGCCGAGCTCGACCGGCTGACCGCCGTGCTCGGGGCGGCCACCAGAGGGCTGGCCGGGGTCGCCCTGGTGGGAGGCGACGCGGGCATCGGCAAGAGCCGGTTGGTCGCGGAGCTGGCCAAACGGGCTAAGGACGACGGCTTCGCCGTACTGGTGGGACAGTGCGTCGAGCTCGGTGACGCCCTGCCGTACCTCCCGCTGGCCGACGCCCTGCGCGGCGCCCAGGGAGAGCTGCGTGCGGAGATCGACGCCCGGCCGGCCCTCGGCAGACTGCTGCCCGGAGGCACCGACCCCGGCACGGAGAGCACCTCGGGCCTGACCCAGCAGCAGCTCTTCGGCTCGATGCTCGGCTTCCTGGCCGCGCGGCCCGTGCTGCTGGTCCTGGAGGACCTGCACTGGGCCGACCACTCCACCCGCGACCTGCTGGCCTTCCTCAGCCGGATGCTGCAGACCGAGCGCGTCTGCCTGGTCGGCACCTACCGCACCGACGACCTCCACCGGCGCCACCCGCTCCGCCGGGTCCTCGCCGAGCTCAAACGCCTGCCGTCGGTGACGTCCATCGAGCTGAGCCCCCTCGACCGCGGTGAGATGACCGACTATCTGGTCGCCCTCGGCGGCGCCGACGCCCGGACGATCGACGAGGTCGTCGCCCGGGCCGAGGGCAACCCGTTCTACGCCCAGGAGCTCCTGGAGGCCGTGACCGAGGGCTGCTCTATGACCGACGGCCTGGCCGGGCTTCTGCTCTCCCGCGCCGAGCTGCTCCCCGACGCCGCTCAGCGGGTGCTGCGGGGCGCGGCCGTCGCGGGGCGCCGGGTCGACCACGACCTGCTCCAGGAGGCTTCCGGCCTGGAGGACCTGGCCTTCGACGAGGCCATGCGTGAGATCGTCTCGCGAGGGCTGCTCCGCCTCGACGGGGAGTACGGCTACGCCTTCCGGCACGCCCTGCTCCAGGAGGCGGTCTACACCGACCTGCTCCCCGGTGAGCGGACCCGGATGCACTCGGAGTTCGCCCGCCTGCTCACCGCCCGCGAGGGCGCCGCGGCCGAGCTCGCCTACCACTATCTGGCGGGCCACGACCTGGCCGAAGCCATGTCCGCGTCGGTCGAGGCCGGGCGGAGGGCTGAGCGCCTCGGCGCTCCCGCCGAGGCGCACCGCCACTTCGAACGGGCGCTCGGCCTCTGGGACCGCGTCTCCGACGCCGAGAGCCTCGCCGGCATGGACCGCGAGCGGCTCGCGCTGCGCACCGCGGCGGCGGCGGCCGACATGGGAGACAACCACCGCGCCATCGCCCAGCTGCGCGATCTACCCCCGTCCGCTGAGATCGGCGAACGACTCGCGTACTACCTGTATGACTCCGACGCGGCCGAGGCGGCGATCGTGGCCGCCGAGGCGGCAGTGGCGGCGGCGCCGGAGGGGAGCCCGGTCCTGGCCCGGGCGCTGGCCACCCTCTCCCGCACGGTCTCCTGGAGCCCAAGGCACGCCGAGGCCAGGCCGCTGGCCGACCGTGCGCTTGAGGTCGCCAGGGCCACCGGGGCGAGTGACGCGGAGAAGGGCGCGATGATCATGCTGGCCTCCTGCGCGGAGTACGAAGGCGACATCCCCCTGGCGGAGAAGCTGTTCGGCTCCATCGCCTTCCAGGACTCCGGCGACCTGGCCATCGACCTGCGTGCGATCTTCCATCACGCCCGGATCCAATACGAACGCGGCGCGATGGCCGGAGCCGCCACGACAGCGGAACACGGCGTACGGCTGGCCCTGGAGACCGGCCTCTCCTGGAGCACCTACGGCACCGACCTGCGGTTCCTCCAGTTCATGATCCACTATATGGCGGGGGACTGGACACAGGCCTGGAGCATGGCCGCCGGGTTCGGCGCGCGCGTCGGCAGGATTCCCGAGGCCATCCTCTCCTCCTTCGCGCTGTTCGTCGAGGTCGCCATGGGGGCGCCCGAGGTGGAGGAGCGGCTGAACTGGCTGCGGCCGTTCTGGTCCGACTCCCTGGTCGCCTACATGTCCCGGGGCCTGGCCGCCGAGCACGCCCTCTGGCGGCAGGAGGCCGAACTCGCCCTGGAGCACACCACCGCCGTTCTCAACGCCATGGACCCCGCTGAGGTGGGCAACATCCGGATCGGCGCCGTCGCGCTCTGGGCCCTGGCCGACCTGGGCCGCGCGGACGGGGCCGACGAGTTCCTGGCCCGGGCGCGGGAGGCTGCCAGGGTCGGGATGGGCGTTGAGGGACAGGGCTGGATGGCCCGGGCGGAGGCCGAGTGGCACCGCGCGCACGGCCGCGTCGACATCGGGGCCTGGCGCAGGGCCGTCGAGGTGTTCGACTCCGGCTTCGTCTACGAGGCCGCCCGCTCGCGGTGGCGGCTGGCCGAGGCGCTACTCGCCTCGGGAGACCGGTCCTCGGCGCTGAAGGAGTGGCGTCGCGCCGTCAAGGCCGCCACGTCACTGGGGGCCCGTCCTCTGAGCGAGGCACTGGCGGAACTGGGCCGCCGCGCCCGGTTCACCTCGGCTCAGCAGGGGGTGCTCACCGGCAGGGAACAGGAGGTGCTCGCCCTGGTCGCCGAGGGCCTGGCCAACCGGGAGATCGGCGAGCGGCTGTTCATCGCCCAGAAGACGGTCAGCGTGCACGTCTCCAACATCCTGGGCAAGCTCGGCGTCTCCTCCCGCACCCAGGCGGCGGCCGCGGCCCGCAGGGCGGGCCTGGTCTGACAGCGAGGATGCGGGCGAACGCCTCCCGGTCCACCTTTCTCGGGTCTCCCGGCCCCGTTCGCTCTCCTTTGGCCTTCCGGTCGCCCCGCCCGGTTCACTCTTCCCCGGCCTCCCGGCCCGGTTCGCCCTTCCCGGTCTCCCGATCCTTGTCCGCGCCGGTACGGTGAGGGGTGTCACGGCCCCGACCGGCGCCGGTGAACGGTGCGCGACCCGGTAAACGTCCGTGGTCGCCGCGTCAGCCGCTGTGAGCGGCGAGGGCAAGGTCTCGGACGACCTGGATGAGCTCGGCAGGGTCGAACGGCTTGGTGAGGTAGGCGTCGACCCCGATGTCCATCCCCCGCCTTCTGTCGTCCTCCTGGGCCCGCGCGGTGATCAGGAGAACCTTGATGTGCCTGGTCTCCTCGTTGTCGCGCAGCTTGGTGGCCGTCATCCAGCCATCGAGCCTGGGCATCATCACGTCGAGGGTGATCACATCGGGCATCACGTCCAGCACCCGGTTCAGACAGTCCTGCCCATCCGATGCGGTCTCCACCTGAAACCCCTCCAGGGTCAGGTTGACCGCGATGAGCTGTCGGATGACCTCGTCGTCATCCACTACCAACACTTTGCCCAGAAGCTCGCCCACGGGCGTGAGGCTAACTCCTCCGGGCCCGGTCACGTGCGGTTTTCGACGGATGTCGCGCGTGGCTATCCAAGGACGACAGGTTTTCAACGGTGGCGAGCTCCGCCGTCCCCCTCCCCAAACCTTCGCGTTCCCCACCGCAGCCCCCTCCGGCACCTCTCCGCCCTCCGGCACCGCGCCGGTCTCCAACTCCTCCGGTACTTTCCCCTCCGGTGCCCAGCCGGTCTCCCCTCACTTCGGTGCCTCCTCCTCCGCCGCTCCAGGGCTCCCTCCTCCACTCTCCCGGGGCTGTGGACAGTCCGAAGTTTTCCCCAGAACCGGATTCGGCTCCTTGCCGATCACATCGTCTCGCCGATCCTGGGGCCTCGATCGTTCATCGAGCTCAGGGAGGCCATGCGTGATCACAACACTCATCACCGTCACCGTCCTCACGGCGGCCCTCGCGGGGGTCCATCAGGCGTCTGCGACCCACCCCTGCCCGACAGTCGCCACCCACTGGATCAGGCTGCTCTCCGGAGCCGGGTTACCGGACGGCGTCCGGAGACGGCTCGAAGACAACATCCACATCGCGCCGACCACCGGCCGGGAGACCAACCAGGTCGGCAAGGCCGGCGGAAGCCCTGAGAACACTGAAAACGACAAGGCCAACAAGGCCGACAAGGCCGGGGGGATCGGCGAGGTCGGCGAGAGCGGCGAGGAGGGCAAGATCGGCGGGTCCGATGAGACCGGCAAAACCGGCGAGGTCGAGGAGAAAGGGGAAAACGGCGAGGCCGGAGAGATCGACGAGGCCGGCAGGGCGCCTTCCGGACGCAGGCCGGAGACCGTCCCCGCCGCCGCAAGCGGCACCCCCCGCCATCCCCTCGGCCGCGCCTTCAGCGGCATCCCCAACCCCGGCCACGTCCGCGGCGGCCCCTGCGGTGACACCTCCGACGGGGATCACGCGCGGCCGGTCGGTGCCGCCACCTCTTCCGAACCTTCTTCCTTGGAGAACAGGGGGAACAGGGAGAACGAGGGCGTCGCGGGGGCCACCGACAAGGTTGTCCGCCTGTCGGTCACGTCCCTGCGGCGCTCACGCCGACTCTTTCCCGGGCAGCTGGCGGCCGCCGCGGCGCTTCGCCAGGTTGGCAGGCCGTACGTCTGGGGCGGTGGTTCGGGCACAGGTCCGACCGGCGGCGGCTTCGACTGCTCGGGGCTCGCCCTGCACGCCTGGTCGAAGGCGGGGGCCAGGCTCCCCCACTACACCGGCAGCCAGTTCAGGCAGGGCCTCCGGGTGCCGTTCTCCCGGCTCCGTCCCGGAGACCTGGTCTTCTTCGGCGGGGGCGCCGGAGACCCCACCCACGTGGGTGTCTACCTCAAGAACGGCATCATGGTCCACGCCCCCAAGACCGGCGACGTGGTCAGGGCGACGAGGTTCACCACCTCCGCCTACTACCGCGCCCACTATCGAGGAGCCGTCCGCCCGGAGTCCTGACCTCCCCGGTGACAGCCGGTGCCCCCGAGATCACCTACTTCGCGCTTCGAGTGTCGGTTCCCCTCCAGATGCTGGTAACCTAATCACTCGTTGGCCCCCTTAGCTCAGGGGATAGAGCACCGGCCTCCGGAGCCGGGAGCGCAAGTTCGAATCTTGCAGGGGGCACCATTGTGATGTCTCATGACGTCGGAAACCCTCGAACCTATGGGTTCGGGGGTTTTCCCATGTTCTAGGGCTGATAGTCGCGGGTGGGGTCGAGGATCAGTTCGCGGAGAAGTTCTCCGGGGATGGCGTTGACGATGTGGACGTGCAGGTTGGTGACCAGGAGGATGACGTGGGTCCGGGCGTGGGCTCGTCCGATTCCGATGTGGTGGAGTCGGCTGGCTAGTGCGGTAGATCGTGCGCCAGGGTAAGCACGACTCGATCCAGACGCGCCAGGCATTGATCATTATGACGTCGATGTCGGGGGCTCCGGCCCCGGCGATCGCGCGGCTGGTCGCGGCACATGAAGACACTGTGCGCGATGTGATCCACGCATTCAACGAGCGAGGGCTGGCTGTGCTGGACCCTCGGTGGTGGGGGCTGTCCCCGCTTGATCAGTGATGAGGACAACGCTTCATCATCCAGACGGCCAAAACGTGCCCGGCCCGGCCGGGCCGCTCGTTCACGCATTGGAGCGTGCGCAAGCTCGCCGAGCACCTGGCCAGCTGTGCCCCAGGTTGAGGTTCCCCCCGAGGTGAGGACACCCCCGACAATGGATCTTGTTCCATAGAGGGGAGCCTTCGGGTGGCACGACCGTCGAAGTTCGGCGATG
>NZ_JBEXUG010000067.1:0-17339 GCF_040614315.1 Streptosporangium sp. NPDC006007
ATCCGCAGCGAAAAGGGCATCCGCTTCGGCGGACGCCCCCTCCCACTTGCCGCGTGATCACCCAACCCGGTGAACGTTCCCGGTCACCGCACTAGTCAGCGGGGCATGCACAAAGACCTGAGGCACACCTGGGTCCATTGGACCAGAGACGTCCGACAGAAGAGCTGATCCTTTGAAATGGTCGAGGTGATGGGGGATGTGGGCGTAACGGTTCTTACTTCAAAAAGTAAGAGGCTTTCGGGCCACATAGCAGGCGTAGGCGTCACGTGGCCCGATTTGTAGCCCCGTAGGACTAATTGATCAGGTGATCACTTTCACAGCAGGGGTCTGCGGCGTCACAAGCCAAACCGAGAATCCGGAGAATCTCCGACGTAGGGACACGATAGGTTCCGCCAGCTTGTATGACTCGGCAGGGGAATTCGTCAAGCTTGACGAGGCGGTAGGCCGTGTTTCGGCTCAGGCCGAGGGCACGGGCTGCGGTGAGGAGTGGGACGACCGCGGGGAGGACCTGGACCTCGGCGATGGTCATGGGGGTCACTCGGCCTCGCCTCCTATGTCGGGACGCGACGAGAGTAGGCGTGCCTTGGCGAGGGCACAGTAGTCGGCGTTGAGCTCGATGCCGATGAACTGCCGTCCGAGGTGTCGGGCGGCAAGGGCGGTCGTTGCCGCTCCGGAGAACGGGTCGAGGACGGTGCCGCCGGGGCGGCAGCCTGCGGCAATGGCTCGTAGGGGGATGTCGATGGGGAACGGGGCGTAGTGGGCGCCCCGGTAGGGGCGAGTGGAGATGGTCCAGACGTCGCCGGGGTTGCGGCCGTTGGGGTGGGTGGTGTCGTGGGCTTGGCCGGTTGGCAGCAGCGCGTTGCCGTGTTGTCCGCCGTCGGTTGCCGCCTGGCCGTAAGTGCCGGGCGATGGCCAGGGCGTCTGGATGGAGGTGGGCTTGGTGGCGCCTCGGCGGGTTCGGCGGGATAGGGGGCGGTCTCCGGTGTACGGCTCGCGGACGGCGTCGAGGTCGAACCAGTAGAAGCGCTGCTTGACGAGCAGGAAGATCAGCTCGTAGCGGGTGGAGAGGCGGTCTAGGACCGGCTGGGGCATCGCGTTGGGCTTGTGCCAGACGATGGCGTTGCGCAGGATCCAGCCATTTTGCTGGAGGGCGAAGGCGACCCGCCAGGGCATGCCGAGCAGGTTCTTGGGCGGTACGGCAAGGCGGGCAAGGGGTCGTACGGCCGGTTGCCGCTGGTTGAAATCCGTGCCGCGGGCGTAGCCGTCGGAGTTGGCGGCGTAGACGTCGCCGAGGTTGAGCCAGCAGGTGCCGTCGTCGGCCAGCACCCTTCTGGCTTCGGCGAACGTCGTGCGGAGGGTGTCGACGTAGTCGTCGGGGGTGGGCTCCTGGCCGTACTGGCCGGGGCAGTAGTCCCGTAGCCCGTAGTAGGGCGGGCTGGTGACCAGGCAGTCGACGGACCGGTCCGGTATCTCGGAGAGGACTTCGCGGGCGTCGCCGAGGTAGAGCGTGGTGTGCTCGTCGCGCCAGTACGGAGTCCTCAGCGTGGCTCCCTCCTGTCTGGACGTCGTCTCGGTGAGAGCCGTAGCAGGCTGCGTTGTCGTCGTTTCACCGACGTCAGGATCTGCTGCCGGCGAGGTGGGAGAAGTTTGAAGCCAGGTACCGCGTGATGCTTCCACTCGTCGTTTGGGGCGGGATTCGGATACGCGATGTGAGTGCAGCAAGAGTGTCTGGCGTGGTTCTGGCGTGAGCTGTTCTCCCTGGTAGAAGGCATGCTGGGCCTCTGGCATCGCTCTGGCGGAGAGATTGCCGAGCGTATTTTCTGGGGACGCCAGGGCGATGCCGGAGGGCCGCCGGAGATCGCCGGCGGGGGACGCCAGAGCCAGGCCAGAGGCGGAATCTACACCGGGCTCCAGAAGCGAAATTCCCTCTCGCCCTGGAGAACGCGATGAGTACCGACTCGCTCGACACGGCCGGCATGGACCGCTCGCCGCTGGATGCCGCCGAGCACATCTTCCAGTTGGTGGCACTTGCCCCTGACGGCCTTGCCGTCGACGGCAGGCAGCTTGGTCACGAGCTTCCCCGTCGGCGTCTGCCGCTGACGGAGCTGCGTGACCTGTTGATCTCCTACCCGCTGATGAACGCCACCCGGGACATGGTCTGGCGCGAGCTGATCACTCGTGCGCGGCAGGACGGGGTGCAGTGGCTGGCAGGAGCGATCGGCGTTGCCGTTCCGGCGCTGCGCGGTATCAGCGGCAGGATCTGCCGCGGCTACGTTGCCGGTGAGGCGGCAGACATCGACACCGAGGTGCTGGCCGCGTTCATCGAAGCGGTGCGCGGTATCGACGTCGATGACGGCGCGACTGACCGTCAGGATTCGGGAGTGGACATCGAGGTCCCTGACACGCAGCTCGGTCAGCTCGCCCCAGCGCAGCCCTGTCTCGATGGCCGTCTCGACCAGGAGCCGGGTGTCACTGTCGGGGAGTGCTATATAGAGGGTGTTGAACTGCTCGGGATTGATGATCGTCAGCGGCTTCGCGACGACCGGCGGTGTCTTCACGCCCTTGCAGGGGTGCAGGTAAGTCACCTGGTCGTGGAGCGCGGTCGTGAAGACGGCGCTGAGGATGACCATGTTGCTCTTGATGGTCACCGGCGATACGCCGTTCTGCTTCATGGTGGCCACCCACTGGCGCACGTGCTCGGGCAGGATGTCGATCATCCGCAGGCTGCCGAACTCGGGGATTAGGTGCTTGTGGATGGAGTAGGTGTACTTCTGCCGGGTGGTCGCCTCCATCTCGTGGTTCGGCAGCCATACGTCCAGGACATAGCGCTCGAACGACTGACGCCCCCGCTTGGGGTCTCCGACTCGCCCCTCGGCAACCTTGGCCTCGGCCCTCTGCCAGGCCACGTCGGCGTCCTTCTTGTTGGAGAAGGTGCCCGCGGACTTCTCCAACCCCTTGATGTCGAAGTAGTAGGCGGTGTATCGCGCCTTGCCGTTGCGGCCGATCCGTTTGCGGGAGTAACCCACCGGTCGATCACCCCTTGATCGTTTGACCGTCATCTGACCGTGAGACCGGGCGTCAGCACGGGGGACGGTTGGTCACTTCAGGGCATCCGATCATGCCCTTCACCTGCAAGTTTACCCGTCCATGGGGTTCTGAACAGGGTGGCGGATACACGCTCCGTAAGCGCTGATAAGGAAGAGGTCCCAGGTTCAAGTCCTGGTAGCCCCACATAGTTCCCCCACCTCAGAGGCCAGATCCCAAGATCGCGGATCCGGCCTCTTGATCGTTTGACCGTCGACCGGAACCCCATCAGAGGGCACCGGCGTGTTCAAGTGAGTTTTCAAGGGCACCTTGATTGTTTTCTCGTGGAGCTGAGTGTTTACCTCTCGGTTCAAGAGCCATAGCGCTGGAAGATGTGGAACATCCGGCCGATCACCGTCTTGACCCGGGCCAGTGTCCAGTGCCGGTCGGCCCAGCCGTGCGCGGCCGGTCCCCGCAGCAGTGCGTCCCGCAGCCGGGCGAACTGCTCCTGGCTTAGTCGCGGCAGCGACGTCGGCCCTTTGGAGGCCAGTGCCGTACTGCCCCGCTGTGCCCAGGCCCGGTGCCGGCGGTTGGCCGGCATCCGCGTGACCCGCAGTTGCCTGGCGACCTCGATGTCACCATGCCCACGGGCGAACAACTCGGCCGCGCGCAGCCGTACCTGCTCGCGCTTGGTTCGTTGTGCGGCGGTCAGCCCGCAGCCTTGCGCGTACCGCATGACCTTGGGATACCGCCAGAAGTGAACATTTCCACACGATCGGCGAACATCGCGAGCTAAAGATCAGTGATCAGATGATACTCGGCACACGGCTTGATCCAACAAACCACCGGTACTGTCTGAAACGGTACGGACGGGCCGCAACGTCTGAAACGGTGAGGTGTCCGAGCGCGGCTCCGCACTCCACGCGGACGCGCACGACGCCCGCTACCACCGCGTCGGGGGGCGAGGAAGCCTGCGCGGTATTACGCCAGTCTCAAACTGCCAAAAATCCCCGCATTAAAATCCCGTGGAGATTCGTCGGGATTCACGGGGCCGCGCTTACGGGAGCCGTCTGACCGGGGTTGTTCCGGCTCCGGCGAGCCTTGGCGGGCCGCTTCCCGACACCCGCCCGCAACTGGCCAAAAATATGTAAATCCTTGGATTCGCCGAAATCTTCGAGACGCCTCTCGACATAGCTCCAGGCTGTTGGCTATCTTCCCGTCTCTTCAGTTCCCGTCTGGCCGGCCTATGTCCGGCGCCGGAACTTCGTTCGCGTAATGACAAGTTTAATGATTTAGCTATACGATCGCCGTTCGTGGTTGGAGTTGATCTTTCAAGAACCCGATTGGCCAACGACCTGTTCTTTGTCATGCACGACAACGCGACCGGCCGGATGAGGCTTCATGCCCGCCTGACCGGTCTGGGGCTGGCCGCCGCCATCCTGGGAGAACTGATGCTCGCCGGGCGGACAACCGTGGGATCGGCGGCGGGGCAGACACGGCTCGTCGTTCTCGACGCGGCGCCGCCCGGAGACGCGCTCACCAGGACCGCCCTGGACCACATCATCGCCGAACCCTCGCATCGCCTCCATACCTGGTTGCAGTTCCTCGCCCGTACGGCACCCGCCGACGTGGCGGCCCGGATGACCGCCGACGGGCTGCTGCGCCTGCCCGGCAGACGCCCGTCGCGGAGGCGGGCACCGGTCGACGTGAACATCGCGGCGTGGCCCGGCGGACGCGTCAACCTGGCGATCCAACGCCGTGAGCCACTCAGCGTCCAGGACAGCGTCCTGCTGGGGCTGCTTGTCGCGACCGGCGGCAGCCGGCTCGTTTTGTGGGAGCAGAACCCGAGATACCTCTCCGATTCGATCACCGCCCTCCCGGCGCCGCTCCAGGAACTGATCGCCCAGACCGAGGCTGCCGTAGGTGACTCCATCATCAGCCGCCGGTGAACCCACCCCCCTCACTCCAAGGATCCCAATGTCCGTGACAGAACGAAGGGCCGGCGCCGTTTCCGCCGCGCTCGCCCAGGACCGCCTCGGTGTGCCGTCGGTGGTGTTCTTCGTCATCTCGGCGGCGGCGCCGCTGACTGTCATCGGTGGCTCGGTGACCGCCGCCTACGCCGCGACCGGCGTGACCGGCGTGCCGCTCGCCTTCATCCTGCTCGGAGCCATCCTAGGCCTGTTCGCCGTCGGCTATGTGACGATGGCCCGTTACGTCGTCAACGCCGGGGCGTTCTACGCGTACACCGCGAAAGGACTTGGCAGGCCGGTGGGGGTGGCGACCGCGTGGGTCGCGTTGCTGGCCTACAACGCGCTCCAGGTGGGTCTCTATGGCATGCTCGGTACAGCCGCCCAGCCGCTGATCGCCGGCTGGTTCGGAAGCTCTCCGCCCTGGTGGGTCATCGGGCTGGGTGCCTGGGTGCTGACCGGGGTGCTCGGCCTCATGCGGGTCGACGTAAACGGGAAGGTCCTGTCGGTCCTGCTGCTGACGGAGATAGCCCTCGTCGTCGTGTTCGACATCGCGGACCTGATCAACCCGGCGGCCTCGGGCTACAGCCTCGACGTTTTCGCCCCGTCGAACCTCCTCGTCCCCGGGATCGGTGCGGTGGTCGCGATCTGCAGCGCGTCCTTCGCGGGCTTCGAGTCGTCGGTGGTGTTCTCCGAGGAGACCAAGGACCCGGGGCGCACGGTGCCGATCGCGACCTACGTCGCACTCGCCGTCATCTCCGGGCTCTACGCCGTGTCGTCCTGGGCGATGACCGTGCCGATCGGCTCGGACAAGATCGTCGAGACCTCGCGCGAGCAGAGTTCGGCCCTCCTGTTCAACCTGGCCGGGCAGCACCTGGGTGCAACCATCGCCACCATCGGCTCCTTCCTCTTCGTGACGAGCCTTTTCGCCGCGCTGATCGCCTTCCATAACACGATCTCCCGCTACGTCTTCGCCCTCGGCAGGGAGAGGGTGCTGCCCGAGACCTTCGGTCGTACTTCCCCCCGGACCGGTGCCCCGATCAGCGGCTCGCTGGCGCAGAGTGTCATCGGGCTGGTCACGATCGTCATATACGCGATCTTCGGCCTGGATCCGGTCGTCCAACTGTTCTTCACTGTCGGATCGTTTGGTGGCCTGGGACTGCTCATGATGCTGGCGGCCACCTCGATCTCCGTGCTGGTCTTCTTCGCCAAGAGCCCCAACGAGGAGAACGCCTGGCGGACCAGGGTCGCCCCGGGTATCTCCTCGGTCCTGCTGATCGTGGTCATCGTGCTCGTCATGGCCAACTTCGACACTGTGCTCGGCGTGGCCCCCGACTCCCCGCTGCGCTGGATCATGCCCGCCGTCTACTTCGTCGCCATGGGGCTCGGCGTCATGTGGGGACTCACCCTGCGGGCCAACCGGCCGAAGGTATACGCGAACATCGGGCGGGGCGCCCAGGCGGCCGTGGGAGGGACCAAATGACAGAGATCATTCGCGTTCAGAACGCTCCCGGAGCCGCCGAGACCATCGGCGCGATCATCGCCGCCTCCTTCCACGAGCAGGAGATCTCGGCCTGGATGATCCCGCCGGACGACGACCGCCGCCGGGTGATGCCCTCCTTCTTCTCCATGATCACCGAGAGTGCCCTCATCCACGGCGAGGTCCACGCGACGGCCGACATGTCCGCCGTGGCCGTGTGGTTCCACAAGGGCGCCGAGCCGCTTCCCGAGATCCCCGACCGGGGCGCCCGGGTGGAGGCGTTCGCCGGTCCCCACGCGGAGCGCATCGGGCAGCTGGGGGAGGAGATGGACAGGCGCCACCCCCACAACCCGCACCACTACCTGGCGTTCCTCGCCGTGCTCCCCGGGCACCAGGGACGGAAGACGGGGACCCGGCTGCTCAAGAAGTACCACCGCGGGCTCGACGAGGCGGGCATACCCGCGTACCTGGAGGCCAGCAGCACCCGCAGCCGCAGGCTCTACCTGCGCCACGGCTATCAGGACCTCGGCGGCCCGATGTTCATGCCCGACGGCCCGCCGATGTTCCCGATGTGGCGCCCGTCGAACCCCTGACCCGAGTGCTGCCCCCTGCCCCCGCCGCCAGGCGAGGTCCCGGTGATCGCCTGCACCTCCCGCCGGCTCATCTCCTGCAGCGGCACGCCGTCGCAATAGCATTCTGGCGTTAGGCGCATGGTGGAGGTGCGTGGGCAATGGATCGTCAGATGGCATCAAGTATTTCCCAGATATGCAAATGAGGCTTTTGGCTGGCCGGCAACTGAAAAGTGTGTTCGAAAATAGCATGCTTGGTGTCACGGCTCATATAAGCCTGGGTGAGGGTGCAGCAGCGATCGAAAACAAACATAGGACGGCGGTAAGAGGCAATGAGACGTCGAACCGGTGCGCCTACCGCCTGGCGGACAATGTCGTTGGACGAGGAAAATGTTTCGAAAAGGCGTTCGCGAGCAGTAGTGGCCATTTCGGACATCTCCACGAATGACCATTGATCGGCCACTTCGCAGTAGGTGCGGGTCAGTGTGGTTTCCTGTCGTTGCACAGCGACCAATTGTGGGCCACGCTGGAAGAGGGGTGTGGCACGTGCCTGACCGGTAAACGTCTCGGTGGATTGACGCTGATCGGCAGGGAATCGAGCGAGCAGGGACTCGGGAAGCTGACCCAGCTGAGCAGAAAGGCTGTCGGAATCAACTAATGTCAGGACACGCAGAATTATACGCACCCGAGCGACTGGACGGTTACCGGCCTGGTAGTCCACGGCGAGACTCAACCATTCACCGGTACGGTTGACGGCCATTCCTACATGCATCTCCAGCCAGGAGGCATCGGCGAAGCACAGGTCGGGGGGCACGTAGTCTAAGTGCACGGTGCGAATAACCATGGCAGCACGGTGGTGATAAATGAAATCGGGAAAGGTTGTCAGGTGTTCGGCCATGTAACGCGCCAAGCCGTTCATCGCTATATCCAGCAGGGTGCGGGGGCGTAGTTGCAGGGCACTGAACTGGGTGGGGTATAAAGCTTCTTTGAATACTGTGTGGTTGGTCATGTCAGCCTCCAGCTATGGCGGTAATGAACTCCACCTCATCCGTTTCTTTCAGTGACATGTTTAAGGAGGGTTTGCTGACCTGCTCACCATTCAGGAAGACCTGGTGGGCGCGGCGAACTTGCCCGCTACCGTCGCGTAGGACGCTCTTTATTTGAGGGTGGCACTTCTCAAGCTGCTCCAGAGCGGCGCCAAGAGTGTCGGCCTTTATTTGGATAGAACGTTGATAGTTCACCAGACGCAACAAGATGCCACTGAACAGGAATGTCATGTTACATCGATCCTTTCTTGTATATTCGGACGTGGGGTGGACGTCAGATCGCGACTGGCACATAGTCCAAGGTTGATCTCCAACAGATCCTGTGTGCCGGCACCAGCGATGAAACCGAAGTAGTCCCGCAAGTACATGCCGTAGCGCGGGTCGCCGTAATAGGCGTGGCCTCCTAGTACTCGGAACACTTCGTCC
Source organism: Streptosporangium sp. NPDC006007 (assembly GCF_040614315.1). Classification (NCBI taxonomy): domain Bacteria; kingdom Bacillati; phylum Actinomycetota; class Actinomycetes; order Streptosporangiales; family Streptosporangiaceae; genus Streptosporangium; species Streptosporangium sp. NPDC006007. Next base: position 8,513 of record NZ_JBEXUG010000067.1, read on the forward strand.
ATCAGCACCAGAGCCTGTTTGGTCGAGTGGTACTTGGCCGCCGAGATAACTGAATCGAACACAGGGTGAGTTGCGCCTTGGTCGAAGTGTTCCTGTGCCCAATACGCCATGGCTCGCGAGGTCTCCAAGGCCACGTACATCCGGCCAACGGCCGCCTGCACATTGGGCAGATTTATGAGCGCATGACCGTAACGCATCCTTTTATGGAGCTGTGCTACGGTTTGCTCCAATAGCATTCGCATCTGCCCAGGAGTGTAGGAAGCGATCGACATGCGCCGAGAGTTGAGGAAGGTTTGAGCGTTGCTTAAGCCGTCAGTCGGCGCGATTACACGCTCGGCGGGCACTGAAACGTCATTGAGCGTCAGTTGGGCTGTCCCCGCGGTGCGCAAACCGAGTCCGTTGGTCGCAGTGATTTCTACGCCTTTGTCTGTGGCCTCGACCAAGCAAGCGATCATGTCACCCTGCTCGGTGGAGGCGTAGGTAAGAAATACATCGGCGAGCATGCCGCCGGTGATGAATTCCTTGTGCCCCGACAACCTAAATCCTGATCCGGAGGTGACCGCTCGGGTGCGCATGGAGAACAGGTCTGTTCCCTCGGAGAAGGCCAGTGCAGGCAAGCGCTCGCCGCGAGCTATCGGCAGCGCGTAGGAATGCACAAGTCGTTGTGTTCCGGCCTCAGCCACCAGGAGTGCGATATTGGTGTGGATGCTCAGCAGCAGCGGGAAGGCCGGGTCCTCACATAGATAACCGATCTCTTCTAACACCGCTCCACGAGTCACAGCATCGGCATCCTGCCCTCCCAATGAGGCTGGCAGAAACAAACCATGTAGTCCTGCCGCACCTGCGGCGGCGAAGAGTTCCTTGGGCGGCGGAGCGTCCGTGCTATAGCGATCTGCTGCACTTGTCCCGATCTCCTTTAAAAGCTTGCCCCATCGTGTGCGAACCAAATCGGCGGCCTGTTCTCTTCGCATACGCATGTCGTCCCCCTCGCTGTTACATCCACTGCAATAAATAAACATATTATTTACCGTATCCGGGTGATTCGCATCAGGCGCCGGCAAGGGAAGGATGCTCTTGATCGCACAGTGGCCGATCTGGCCGAAATCTCGGCTAGCACACACCGTCCCCTCTTTGCGATCCATTTTATTAATGGCGTCTCTCCGGTAAGTCTGCCCATCAAGCCGGCCCGCAGGCAAGGAAGCTTTTCCTTACTTCTGGGTTTAACCGGTTGTAGCTCTGCTGACAGTCTGACTCGACATGCTCGCTGCGGACCAGGTCACTAGATGATTTTTCGGCTCCGCCCTCCCTGCGCTGCCACCCATTTGATCTACGAGAAGACCGAAAAAAATAGTTGCCCCATCCAGGGGCATCCAAAAGTGGCGCCAGATTCCGTCTGTACGCTCCCCAAATCTAGCTGGATGTGTCTTCCCAATTTTTATTGGATCCGGCGAAGCGAGAAGACGGAGCGCTTACCGCTTCGCTAGAAACGGAAGATCAGGCACTGAGGAGCACAGGAAACTACAGCGGAAAGCCGGGAGGTCAGGATGGTGCGATAGGCGGATCGCCAGCCACGGCGGCTTTCTGGCAGGCCGCCTCCAGCCGGGCGTCGAAGTATTTGCCCACCAGATTCAGGACGGCCTACGCCGAACGCAGCCAGTGCGGCACCGGACCGTCCAACGGTTTGGCGATCACCTCGGTGGTCGCGGGGCCGGTCTGGTCAACCCGGTCGCGGCACCACTGTGGGGTGCGCGTGTGGAACACGATTTTCTTCGGCGGGCAGTCCGAGACATCGGTGGCCCAGCCTTTGTCCTTGCGGACGTAGGTCTTGCCCAGCTCGCCGTAGTGGCGCGGATGTCGACCAGTTGCCCGATCAGCTTCCAGGGCACCAAGTAAAGAGTCTTCCCGCACTAAGGGCTTGCAGATAGTTAATCCGTAGCTTTCGGAGATGCCGCCCGTTGGCCGTGTCCGAGCCGTCACCGCGTTGCCGTCCCCGTCCCGGCCGCGGACGATCCTCTCGACCGACGGCCCGTCGATCACGGCCGCCGCGACACCCGGTGTGCCGTAGACGGAGCGGTAGTCGTCGACCAGCCGTTCGCCGGTGGCATGGGCCGGTGCCGTCCAGCCGGGCAGCAGGGCGACGAGCACACCGCCGAGGACGAGGGCGAGGAGGGAGGTCACGCGAGGAAAGCGGAGACGTAGGAAATGCACGACGTCGAACCTAGGCCGGGCGTCACCGGCCGACATCACCCGAAGGGGTGAGCCGGCACCACCGGGCAGGATGGAATCTCAGTCAGGCAGATCGCCGCGACTCACAAGCCCGTTCTCGTACGCGTGGATCACCGCGTGCACGCGGTCGCGCAGGTCCAGTTTCTGCAGGACGGCCCGGACGTGCGACTTCACCGTGTTCTCGCTCAGTACCAGTTCCGCGCGGATCTCGCTGTTGGACCTGCCGCGGGCGAGCAGGCCGAAGATCTCGACCTCGCGCGGGGTGAGGCCGTCCAGGGCCGCCGTCCTCCGCATCGGCACCCGCCGTACGAGATCGAGGATCGTCGCGGCCACCCCCGGAGCCAGCGCCGACGTCCCGGAGGCGACGTCGCACACGGCCTGGGCCAAGGCGGCGGGCCGGACGTCCTTGGTCAGATAGCCGCTGGCACCGGCCCGGATCGCGGCCACGACCAGTTCGTCGTCATCGAACGTCGTCAGCATGAGCACCCGGGTCGCCGGTGCGATCCTGACGATCTCCGCCGTGGCTGCGACCCCGTCCATGCGCGGCATGCGGATGTCCATCAGCACCACGTCCAGGCGGTGCCGCCGGACGACCTCGATCGCGTCGCCGCCGTTCGCGACGTCGTGGGTGACCTCGATGCGTTCGTCGGCCGACAGCACCGTACGGAGCGAGACCCGCAGCAACTCCTGATCGTCGACGAGCATGACACGGATCCCGGTCATGCCCCCTCCTTCGTGGGGAGCCGCGCCCGCAGCACCCACCCGTCGTCCCCGTCGTCGATCGACAGGGTGCCGCCTGCGGTACGCACACGTTCCTCGATCCCTATCAAACCGGTCCCCTGGCCGCCGACGTCGCGAAGCGCCTTGCCGCCGTCGTCGCGCACCTCCACCATCACCTCGGCCGGGGTCCAGCGCAGGCGAACGGTCACCTCGACCGGTGGTTCGAGGTGGCGCAGCGCGTTGGTGATGCCCTCCTGCACGCTTCGGACCGCCGCGACCTCGGCACTCAGGCTCAGCGGGCGCCGCTCACCCACCTCCGCGAATGTCACCGCGTGGAGCGGGCTCGCCGCCGAGGCCACGAGGTCGGGGAGGGTATCGAGTGAGATCGGGACCTCTCGGGGCCGGGGGTCGGCGCGCGGCGCCACGGTGGCCGGGCCCAAGGTGGCCAGCATCGCTCGCAGACCTTGGTGGGCGTCCCGGCCGGCATCGGCGATGGCGCCGAGTTCGCGGCGGGTCGCCGGATCCGCCGTCGTCACCGCCGCGGCCTCGATCCGCGCGACCATGACGGTGACCGTGTGGGCGATCACGTCGTGCAGGTCGCGGCGGATGCCGGCCCGTTCGTCCGCGACCGCGGCGGCCAGCCGTTCGCTCTCGGCTCGCCGGTCGGCCTCGTGCCTGCGGCGTATCAGCAGGGCGGCGAGCCACACGCCGCCGACCATGAGCATCAGCAGCCCGCCTTCGACCAGGCGGGTCCAGCCAGGGGTGTCAGGGGGCAGCCGGGTCCACGCCACCAGCTCGGTGAGGACGACCCCGAGCGCGGCGACGGCCAACGCAACCACCGAGGACCTGACCGAGACCCGGGTGGTCAGCCGCCACAACGTGAGGGGGAAGCACACGGCCGAGGGCAGCATGTTCGGTGACCAACTCAGGAAGGGCGTCATCACCAGGACGAGCATTGCCAGCGAGCCGATCGCGTACCCCACCCACGGCCGTCGATGGGCCACCACCGCCCCCACATGGAGCAGGACGGCGGCGCCCACCGCGACGAAGATCTGCCACAGGTCCGCGCCGAGGTGCCAGACGCCCGCGAGGATGAGCACCGTCAGGAGAGCCAGGACCACGTGCGTCACCACCGTCGCCGGCGATGTGCTCCGGTGCTGGGGGGCTGTCACGGTCGTCGCCTTCCGGTGGGCTCGTGGTGGGGAGCCGTGCCTGGCTCGACGTGCCACAGGATAGCCAGCAGCGGGCAGGCCGATCCTGGTGCCCCGCCACGAACCCGCCGGTCTGCCGGTCACCGCGCCATCGCTGAACGGGCCGGACACCGATCCGCGGGTCCCGGGAAATGGTCGTGCTCGATTCATCACGGGCGAACCGCTCGGCCGCCTGCGGCCGTAGTCGTTCACGGAACGCTCTTCGCCCGGCGGACAGCCCTCCGCCTTGTGCGTACCTCATGATGTCGGTCTACCCGGCGATCACGACACGTCGGCAGGTGAGGCACCGCCAGTTCAACCTCGGTAACGGCACCGCGTCGGTCGCCGCGTGAGGGCCCGTCGCCGGTTCCAGGTCCGGGACGACTGCGCCCACGCGCGGCGTCCGATTACGGCGGGTGGGCTCAGAGGAGCTTCCATTCCTGGTAGGGCAGGTCGCTGGAGCAATCCTGCTGGACCACGAGGACCCCGTCGGCGAGACTCCCTTGCGGGACCGTCAGGCACTTGCCGCTGTGGCGGGCGACCAGGCTGAAGTAACCGTTGGGCCGCTGGACGAGCCGCCATTGCTGTTGGGTCGTGTGGTAGCCGGTGTCGCAGGTCTGCTGGATGACCGACGCCTGGTCGGTATTGGCCCCGCCCTGGACCTCCAGGCACTTGCCGCTGTGCTGGGCGCGGACGGTGTAGGAGTTGTCTGCGAGGAATCCGTTCGCGAGGTCGCTGTTGTAGGCGGCGACAAAGTTCCACGTCTGGTTGTCGGGCGCGTCGTAGCAATGCCACTGCTGGACGGGTTGCCCGGCAGCCTGGATCGCGCCCGGGACGTCCAGGCACTTGCCGCTGTGGTTGACCATCAGCTTCGCCCTGAACAACGGGGCGTTGCCCGCGGCCGCCGCCGGCGTGGCGGGGCCGGCGGCCAGCATCGTCCCGCTGACCGCCAGCGCGCACAGGCCGGTGGCGAGTACTCGTCGGGGTGCCTTCAAGGTGATCTCCCTTGGTCGAGGTTGCCCGTCTGGACTGGGGGACGCATCTCAGACACATCTCATGTGTATATGAAGGGCGCCGTGGAGACACTGAACGACGCGGCGGAACAGATGCTCCGTGTCTCCCTCCCGCGCCACACCCACCGCCCCAGACTCAAAGGAACGTGTCACCAGCCGCCAAAGAGGCGGCAACGCCGTGCGCTGGACGCCTTCGCGGCCCGGTTCGGTCGCGGCGTGATCCCGCTTGACCTTGACACAGTGACAAGGTCTTCACTGTAGTCAAGGAGGTGGTCCCGATGACCGTGCCGAAACAGGACACGGATACGATTCGAGCTTTCCAGGGGCTGGAGGACAGCCGCTCGTCAGTGCGGCTGCGGGCGGCGCTGGCGGTCGGCACGACCCCTGACCCGCGGTTCATCGGCAAGCTCGTCGAACGATGCGCGATCGAACCCGAGTTCTATGTGCGCGACATGCTGACGTGGGCACTCACCCGTCACTCGGCATCGATGACGGTCCCGGAGCTTCTCAAGGAACTCCGCTCCGAGCACGCGCAGGCACGAAGCCAGGCGTTGCACACGCTGTCCAAGATCGGGGATCGGCAGGCGTGGCCGGCGATCACACGGGCGCTTCTCTCCGACGCCGACGATGAGGTGGCGCGGAGCGCTTGGCGGGCAGCGGTCGTGCTCGTGCCCGAAGGTGAAGAGCCCGAGTTGGCCGCAGTGTTGTCGACACAGCTCGGGCGCGGGGAACGTGAGACGCAGTTGAGCCTCAGCCGGGCGCTGGTCGCGCTCGGTGAGGTGATTTCGCCGACTCTGCGCGCTGCGATGACGGATCTCGACCCTCGCGTGCGCGCGCACGCGATCGCCACGGAACGGCTGTTGCGCGACCCGGATGCCGGATTCGAGTTCGCGATCGAGGAGGCGAAGCGCGTCGTAGCCCTTGGCGGGACCAGCCAGGAGGGGTGACAGGCGGTGTTGATCGGTGATGTGGCACGACGGTCCGGGGTCAGCGCCCGCATGCTCAGGCATTACGACTCGCTCGGCCTGGTGCGGCCAACGGGTCGTACCGAGGCCGGCTATCGGGAGTACTCCAGCGGGGACGTCCAGCGGATCTTCCATATCGAGAGCCTGCGGTCGCTGGGGCTGTCGCTGCGTGAAGTCGGGCGCGCGCTCGATGATCCCGGCTTCACGCCCTCAGAGCTCGTCGACGACCTCATCCGCCAGACGCGAGAACGCATCGCGGATGAGACGGAGCTGCTCACGCGACTCAGCCGGATCGGTGCCGCGGAACCCGCCGGCTGGGAGGACGTCCTCCAGATCGTCGCACTCCTCCAGGCGTTGGGGTCAAAGAGCGCCGGCAAGCGCCAGCGCGCGGCCCTGTCCTCGGTTGAAGAGGTTCCGGTGCCGGTGGAGGCGCTGGTCGAGGCAGCGCTGAGCGAGACGGATCCGAACGTCGCCGGAGCCCTTCGATGGGCTCTGGCGCGATCGGGCGACGGCGGACTGGCGCTGCTGGCGGAGGGCCTCGGCTCACCGGTGGCCGAGGTTCGGAAACGTGCCGTTCAGGCCATCGCTGAGATTCCGAACGGTGAGGCGATCGCACTGCTGCGGGACGCCATCGGGAGCCCCGACATCGTGGTCCGCAGGTATGCGGCTCTGGCGCTCGGGGCACGTGGGGGAGCCGACGTGGTCCCGACGCTCATCGATATGGTCGTCGAGGGGGCGAATGACGTCGATGCGGCCGATGCGCTGAGCGCGCTGGCGAGTCGTCCCACGTTGGCGGATCAGATCGCCACCGGGCTCGTTGATCGTCTCGCCCACGGCACCGTTGGATCGTCTGCACGTCGGCGGCTGACGCAGGCGCTCGCCGATATCCCGGGAATCACAGCGTCACGGGCGCTCGCAGATCTGTCACATGACGAAGACCGTGCCGTTGCGCTTACCGCGGCATACATTCTCAAGATACGCAACGCCCGATAACGGATCTTTCCCGGGGCGCTGTGTGCGGGGCACAGTTGTCGCCGGTCACCGCCGACAGGGTCACGGCATCGCCGAGGAGCCCGGTCGTACCGCGATTCACCGCCGCGCGGTACGACTGTCTTATAGGTGGGCCAGCAGCATATCCAGCGGCCGCGGCGCGCGATCGAGATCAAGTGCCGCGACAAGCGGGCCGGAGTAGCGGATCTTGCGCCCACCGCCTGATCCCATGAACCGGCGCAGCTGGTCGTGAGTGGTGCTCCCGCGCCATGCGGGTTGTTTCTGGAGCGTGCGAAATGAGCGGAGTTCGCCCTCGGCGTCGACAACGCGCTCAACCGCGGCGGTGCCGAGGGCGCGGATCAGCTCGTCTTCCAGGTCGGCGACGCAGACGAAGAATCCGAGCGCCTCCAGATCGCCTCGGCTGAGATCGGATCCAAGGCCAGCGCGCTCCAGGCTCCTCCGGAAGTCGCCTTCCTCCCCGGCGTCGCACAGGCCGGCCAGCCGGAGATCGCGACCGGGAGGGCCGAACCTGCCGATATACGTCCCGATGTTCGTGGCACCGCCCATCGCCACAAGGGAGATGCCTTCGGCCGCCAGGTTCCGGCCACGGCGCTCGGCCAACGCCTCGACGGCCGACTTATCACTGGCCCCCTCGACCAGGACGACGGTTCGTATGTCGCTCATGAGCCCAGCCTCGCATCGATATGCGGGGCTCACGCGATCGGCGGCGGGCGACGTCGATGAGCGCGCGCAGCTCGCTCCCGCAGCCCGGATTCGTATGAGCGCGAAGGCGCGGTCTAGGTGAGAGCCTTCTCCAGCTGAGCCTTCGTCATCTTCGAGCGGCCTTTGACCCCCCGGCGCCTGGCCTCGGCGTACAGCTGATCCCGCGTCCGGCCGCCCGCACCGGAGTGCGAGCGCAGCCCGCCGCGCCGCGATGAGGAGATGTCCTGGGTCGAGGTACGGCTGGCGGTCCGCGACTCACCGGACCTGGCCCGCTCCTTGTTCACCGTGCGCGCCGCGATCTCCGCCGCGCGCTCCTCGCTCTCTCCGCGGCTGCGGGCGCTGTCCTTTATGTGCTCGTACTGCCGCTCTCGTTTCGGACTCGATCCCCGAGGCATGACGATCTCCTTTCGTCGGGGTTCTCGATGCGGCGTTCGCCGCTTATATCCCTAGTCGTTCCATGCCCGCAGGGCGCTCGTGCATGCGCGGTGAACCAGTCGCTGGTCAGCGTGTCGAGCAGGTCACCGACGGGCGGGTCGGCTCTTTTCGAAAGCCGATGCCGCGCCCGGCGGCACTCTGGCGGACACCCCTTTGGGAGAGATTTACCACACGGCGCTTTAAAGCATCTTCTGGGGGATATATCGACGACGATTGGGGGCGATCGCGTGCCCTCACAGGGGACCGGGCCTCATGGAAGGGAGAAGCCTCTTGACATCCTCCCCTCCCTGAAGAGAGGGGATTCCAACCGTCGCCGGTTGGGCTTCCTGTTTCACAGCCGGTCGCCCGCCCGAAAGGATTTCCGTTGGGGTCTTACACCGGCTCCGCAGGCGTTTTACCTCTCCGCCGGCCCGGCGGCGAGGATGTTGATCGCGGCGTTCACATCCCGGTCGTGGTGCGCGCCGCAGGGACAGGTCCACTCCCGGACGTTCAGCGGCATGGACGGGGCGATGCTCCCGCAGGCCGAGCAGAGCTTGGAGGAGGGGAACCAGCGGTCCACAACCAC
>NZ_JBEXUG010000068.1:0-16891 GCF_040614315.1 Streptosporangium sp. NPDC006007
CGTCCAGCGCTGATCGTCCCAGCCGTGCGCGGCGGCGCCCCGATCCAGTTCGGCCTTCAGCCGCTCCACCTGGTCAGCGGTCAGCTTGCAGCCGGATCCGGCGGCGCCCTTGGAGACCAGCGCGGCTTTGCCGCCCGTCAACCAGACGGCGTGCCACTCATAGGCCGACTTACGGGTGATTCCCAGCAGTTGGGCCGTCCGCGGCGGTTTGATCCCTCCGGCGAACATGTCCGCCGCCCGGAACCTCAGCGTCTCACGCCTGGCCCGCTCGGCCGCAGACAGTCCCCCGCTTCTGTCTGAATACCTCATCCTTCAAGGATGTCACCTGGGAAAACAGTGCCTGATAAGTGGTCAAACCTATGTCACGCCCGCACTTCTTGATCAGTACGCGCATCCTTGCGCTGACCGCCGCGATCTGGCACAACGACAAGACCGGCCAGCTGATCAAGCGATCCTTGATCGCCTACGACCACTGAACGTGATCAGACCCCTTGGACTCATTCATCTAGAGGCGTACGGCCCGATGGCTCCCAAGTCGGCTCGCAGAAGACCCCTTGGACCGCTTGCTCGCAAATTGACCCGATCATGAGCCGTATAGGCCGTGAGCTGGGGGGCGGACTCCCCGTGAGTGGTCGTGACTGACCGCTGTTGCCCCCTTAACGGCCCGGCTGTATCGGCCATCGACGGCCTACGCCTGCGCCAGGACCTGTGCCACTCCTCGCTCGAACCACCCGCACGACTACGGCCTGGAGCCGTAACCTCCGACCAGCCCTGGCGGTGCCCGGAAACTGTCGGGGCCTCCGCGTAGCCTCCCCGTGAAGGCGGGCCCCTGCCCGCTGATCTGCACCGGACTCGACGTTGCGAAGGGTGTCTTCGATGTCGGAACTGCGTACCTGGCTCACCGGCCTCGGGCTGGTCGAGCCACCACGCTGGCACGACGGCCGCCTGTATTTCTCCGACTGGACGGCGCACGAGGTGATCGCGCTCGACCTGGACGGTAAACACGAAGTGGTGGCCCGGGTGGACTCGTTTCCGCTCTGTACGGCGTGGCAGGCGGATGGGCGGCTGGTGATCGTCGACTCCAGGCAGGGACTGCTGACGCGCTTGGAACCCGACGGCTCACTGGTGACCCATGCCGATCCGAGCAGCCTCGGACGCGGCTGGAACGACATCGTCATCGACGGGCGCGGCAACGTCTACGTCAACCGCATCGGCTTCGACATGCTCGCCGGCGAGGCGTTCGCTCCCGGATATGTCGTGCACGTCGGCCCCGACGGCTCGGCGCGTGAGGTGGCCGACGACATCGCCTTTCCCAACGGCATGGCCGTGACGCAGGACAACTCGTCGCCGAATCGTACGGCAACAGGCTCACGGCCTTCGACATCGAGGCGGACGGCGGCCTGTCGAACCGCCGGGTCTGGGCCGACACCGGCGAGGACCACCCCGACGGCATCTGTATCGACGCCGAGGGCGCCGTCTGGTACGCCGACGTCGGTAACAGGCGCTGCGTCCGCGTCCGGGAGGGCGGTGAGGTCCTTCAGACGGTCACCGTCGACCGGGGATGCTTCGCCTGCGTCCTCGGGGGCGGGGATGGAAGGACGCTGTTCATCGTGGCGGCCGAGTGGCGCGTGCCCGAGATGGTTCCACCCGGCACCGGACGAGTGCTCTCAACCGAGGTCACGGTACCCGGCGCCGGCTGGCCGTAGGGCTCGGCGGCACCCCGGAGCGGGGCGCCCCCGCCGGAGGCCTGTACCTCTCCACCCCGTGCGGAGCAACAGTGATCGACTGGTCAGGTGGCTTTCGAGCGGTACGCGGATGCTGCGGGCATCGGCCCAGATGGTCATAGCCCGCCCAGCGGGTGCGGCGGCGGACTTGATCCGCTGGTCGCCGGGCGGGCCATGACCCGCCCGGCGAGGGAGGCTACGTACGGTTGTCCTACTTCACCGCCGCCACGCCGGCTTCCTCGAACTCGCCGACGCTGTCCGCCCGGCCCGGCAGGAGCAGCGCGGTGATGACCACGGCCACGGACATCGCCGCGCCGATGATGAAGGCCAGCCGCATGCCGTCGAGGTTGGCGAGCGCCTCCGTGACCCCCTCGGATCTCAGGGCATCGGCTCGCGCGCTCATCACGGTGACCACGAGCGCGGTGCCGATGGCCGCGGAGACCTGCTGCAGCGTGCTCAGGATCGAGCTGGCGTGGGAGTAGAGCGGCGGTGGGACCGCTCCGAGCCCCAGGGTGAACACCGGGGTGAAGGTCGCGGCCAGACTCACCATCAGCAGTGCGTGCAGACCGAGGAGCTGCCAGAACGGCATGGTCATCGTGACCTGGGTGAGGCCGACGAGCGCGAGCATGATCCCGATCGCGCCGGGGATGACCAGAACCCGGCCGCCGAACCGATCGAACAGGCGGCCGACGGTCGGACCGAGCAGCCCCATCGCGAGGCCGCCCGGCATCACGAGGAGTCCGGTCTGCAGGGCGCTGAGCCCGCGGACGTTCTGCAGGTACAGCGGCAGCAGGATCATCGAGCCGAGCATCGCCATGAAGGCCACCGACATCAGGATCAGCGCGATCGTGTAGGTGCGGTGGCGCAGGGTACGCAGGTCCATCAGCGGCACGCCGTGCTTCTGCAACGACAGCTGGCGGACGACGAAGACGGCGATGGCGATCAGGCCGGCCGCCACGATCGCGGTGGCAACGCGGACGTCACCGCCCTGGAACCGGCTGAGCCCGTAGACCAGGCCGCCGAAGCCTGCGGCGGCGGTCACCACGCTCAACCAGTCGATGGTGCTGAAACGGGGCTCTCCGACGTTCTTGAGCTGCCTCAGGCCACTCCATGTGATCACGGCGGCGATGGGGAGCACCACGGCGAACAGCAGCCGCCAGGACCCGAATTGGAGGATCACCCCCGAGACCGCCGGGCCCATCGCGGGCGCGACCGAGATGGCCAGGGTGACGTTGCCCATCACCCGGCCCCGGTCCGCCTCGGGCACCACCTGCATCAGCGTGGTCATCAGCAGCGGCATCATCACGGCCGTCCCGGACGCCTGGATGATGCGGGCGCCCAGCAGCACCTCGAACGAGGGCGCGACGGTGGCCAGCGCCGTGCCGAGCAGGAACAGACCCATCGCGGTGGCGTACGCCTGGCGGGTGGACACCCGCTGCAGGAACCACCCGGTGATCGGGATGACGGCGGCCATGGTCAGCATGAAGGCGGTCGAGAGCCACTGCGCGGTCTGCTCGGTGATGTGCAGCGCGTCCATCAACCGCGGGATCGCGTTGATCATGATCGTCTCGTTGAGGATGACCACGAATGTGGCGAGCACCAGCAGCCGGATCACGGCCGGAGGGCGACCCGAAACGACGGTCGCGGATTTGGCGGGTGAGTCGAGCTGTGGGCTGGGCACGGTACCTCGATCGGGTTGTCGGACATGACGTGTTCACGGCTGGCGTCCCAGCCTTGGGTCTCACAAGAAGTTGTGGCCATGCAAAGACTGACCTGCACCACCGACAAAACTGGTCGACCGTGCCCAACATTCCGGAAAGTGATGCGAAATGTCATCCGGTTTTCACCGACGGTAGACGATCTCCAGAGCATGCGAAGGAGAACCCACCTCGCTCCACGACCTGGGCGGACACCTCGCACGCCCTACGTTCCAAGGCCGGGCCACCACGACGGCGAGCACCACGAACATCGCTCGCCCCGGCGGTCCGGGTGACTTAAACGGCCCGGGTGGCCCAGGCGGGGCGATCTCTTGGCCCTGGAGCAGCGGTGCCGTCCCGAGACGCTCCGGCGACTGCGCCGGGCCAACGCCGGACTCCAGGAGTCGCGGGCCCGGGCCCTGGCGAGCCGAGCCCATGGAGACGGGTCCCGCCCCGGCGTACTGCGTCGAAGGCGGCGTACAGGGCGCTGAGCCGGTCGACGCCGGCCGTCGACATCGGCGAGGGCGACCGCCTGCCAAGCGGTGGGCAGCACGTCGGGCCGTTCACGCTGCCGTGCGGGCCGAAGGCCGTGGTCGACCGGTCCTACCAGTGCGGCGATCCCAAATGGGAGATCGTCCTGGCGGCCGGTGTGGTGACCACCCCGCCACTGATCGTGATCTTCTTCCTCGGTCGGTGTCGCTTCCCGCGGGGCACCGCCACCACTGGCCGCCGATGACGCCTCAGCCCGCGAGGGCGGTGATCAACTCGTCCTTGGTCATGGAACTGTAGCCCTCGACATTCTTCTTCCTGGCCCGCTCGATGAGTTCCTTCTTGGTACGGCCCTTCGGCCGGGGCGGCTTGGCGAGTTCCTCGGCCTTGGCCTGGCTGAACACCCGGCCCATCTTGACCAGCTTGTCGGCGGAGATGGCTTTGGCCATGGCGGGGAGGATGTCGGTCTCCTCCTCCTCGACGTGGTGCTTGACCGCCTTGACCAGCTGCTCCAGCACGGTGGTGAACTCCGGCCGGTCAGGGTCGGTCTCCATGAGGGTGGCGAGGAGCTCTTCCGCCTCATGGTGCTCCTCGGTCCCGTGGTGGACCTCACCGCGCTCGCTGGGGGCGGCTTTGGCCAGCTCGGCGTAGGCCTCGGCCTCTTCGGCGCGGGCGTGCGCGACGAACTTCGCGGCCAGCTCCGCCACTAGGGCGGGCCGGTTCTCCGGCTGCCTCCTCAACTTCTCGAAGATCATCTCGACATCGCGGTGGTCGGCCATGATCAGCTCGATGACGTTCTGGGACATGTTGGTCTCCTCGGACTTGGGAACGGGCCTGGGCGGACGCCCGGTGGTCGGCCTTCTTGATCGCCTCCACCGGCCCGCCTTGTTCATGGACGACCTTTCGGCTATGTCCAGATATTTCGCGACGTCATTGAGATGCTGCACTGCTCGACGGCGGAGTCGTGGGTCTTGATCCACGTCCCCTGGGCCTTCTTGGGGGATCGCTTCAACGTGTCGGGAAGCTCCTGACGCGCGGGCATGATCTTCACCTCTCCTCCGGCCCCGACAGCCCTTCGGCCCGCCTCTACCACATCCTTACCTCCTGAAACGTCCAAGGTCCGGCCATGTCGGGCGGCCCGGCCTCGGGTCTTACCGGTCATGGGAACCCACGGTGCGCGGGATCTCGTGGGCGTCGTCATCGGCGCCAACCGTGACGACCTCCGTTCCGCCCAGCTCACCGGCCGGGCACGACTGTCCCGATTCCCCTAAATTCACCCCCTGCCCGCCCGTCTTCGGACGCTCACGCCGTTCCGCCGTCACACCGAGCCGGACCCACCGGCGCCGGGCGCGCCATACGTATGGACATGGCATCCGCTCCCCCAAAGCGGTCCTATGGGGTAGCGATCGCTCGTTAGAGGATTAGCCGGCCGGGCACAGGATGAAGATGCCGGACAAACCACATCAGACACCACCCGCCCAGACGCAGAGCTATCCGGGCAGCAGTGGGGACATGACCCCCGAACCCCGGGACGAGATGCGTGACTACGAAGGCCGGGATCTGCTCAGGGGCCGTAAGGCCCTGATCACCGGAGGCGACTCGGGAATCGGCCGGGCCGTCGCGATCGCCTTCGCCAAGGAGGGGGCCGACGTCGCGATCGCCTACCTGGCCGAGCACGAGGACGCCGAGCACACCCGCAAGCTGGTCGAGCAGGAGGGACGGCGCTGCGTGCTGCTGCCCGGCGACCTCGGACGGGCGGCCCACTGCGCCGACGTGGTCGATCAGACCTTCCGTGAGCTGGGCGGGCTCGACCTGCTGGTCAACAACGTCGCCTACCAGCAGCCGGTCGCCTCGCTCGGCGAACTGGACGACGAGCAGTGGGAACACACCTTCGCGGTCAACATCCACAGCTACTTCTGGGTCACCAAGGCGGCCCTGCGGCACATGGGTGAGGGATCAGCGATCGTCAACACCTCGTCGATCAACGGCCTGCGGGGCAACAAGACGCTGATCGACTACGCCGCCACCAAGGGCGCGATCAACGCCTTCACCCAGTCGATGGCGCAGAACCTGGTCGACAAGGGCATCCGGGTCAACGCGGTCGCGCCCGGACCGGTGTGGACGCCGCTGATTCCGGCCACCTTCCCAAAGGAGAAGGTCGAGGAGTTCGGTAAGCAGGTGCCGATGAAGCGGGCCGCCGACCCGGATGAGATCGCACCGTCTTATGTGTTCTTCGCCGCAGGGCGCCTTTCGTCCTACTACACGGGTGAGGTGCTCGCGCCCATCGGCGGCGAGACCCTCCCGGGCTGACATGTCCGAGCTGCGGCCCAGCGACCCCGCCGAACCCGGCATCGTCCGCCGCCGCAGAGGACGGTCCTTCTCATACGCCCACCCCGACGGCCGCCCGGTGAAGGACAAGCGCACCCTTGACCGGATCAGGGCGCTGGCCCTCCCTCCGGCCTGGCGGGAGGTGTGGATCTGCCGCGACCCCACCGGCCACATCCAGGCCGTCGGCACCGACGCCGCCGGCCGCCGCCAGTACCGCTACCACGACGTCTGGCGTGTGGAACAGGATCGGGCCAAGTTCGAGCGGGTCGGGAAACTGGCCGAGCGGCTGCCCGACTTCCGCAAGAAGGTCCAGGCTGACCTGGATCAGAAGGGCCTGACCAGGGACCGCGTGCTGGCGGCCGCCGCCCGGATGCTCGACATCGGCCTGTTCCGGGTCGGCGGCGAGGCCTACGAGTCATTCGGCCTGGCCACCCTCCGCATGGAACATATCGCCTGTTCGGCGGGCCGGGTCACGTGCTCCTATCCGGCCAAGGGCGGCAAACCTCGCGAGGTCGAGATCGCCGACCCCGACGTGTGCAAGGTCGTCACCGCCCTGCGCGAGGTGGGCGACGAAGGCGAGTTACTCCGCTACGAACACAACAGGACCTGGGTCGATGTCAAAAGTGACGACATCAACGCCTACCTGCGGGACCGTTTCGACACCGAGGTCAGCGCGAAGGATTTCCGGACCTGGCACGCCACCGTGTACGCCGCCGTCGGCCTTGCCGTCTCGAAACGGGTCCGCACCCGGACCGGCCGCCGCAAGGCGATCGCCCGGGTGATGAAGGAGGTGGCCGAGCATCTCGACAACACCCCGGCGGTCGCCCGCGCCTCGTACGTGGATCCACGGGTGATCACCGCGTACGAGAAGGGAAAGACCATCGAGCGTGCCCTCGCCGACCTGGGCGAAGGCGACGGCCCGGCCACGCACGGCGCCGCCGAACGCGCGGTCGTCGCCCTGCTCAAGCGCGCGGCCCGATGAGCAGAGAGCACCATCCAAAGCCGGTCGCACATCACCTCCGCGCACTGGAGCTGTCCCACCGCCCGGATCTGGGAACCGGGAGGTCAGGCGCTGAGGCCCTCCGCCGTCTACACACGGATCCCGTCGCTCCGAGACCCGCGGAGCAGTTGACCGGCTGATAGAGCCTCCGGCTACGGATTGGACGGTGTAAGCCGTTCGCGCTGCTGTACCCCGGTGCTGTACGGACATGGCAGCGGCCCTCCAGGATGATCCCGGAGGGCCTCTGACCTGCTGCGCGGCCGAGAGGAGCCGAACCCCTGACCTTCTGACCAGGGTTTCGGCGTCGGTTTCGGGGCGGGCGGCGACCGACAGGCCGCGGGAGACCGGCGGGTGCTTGGACACCGTCCGGCAGGGGGCGAGGTCGAGCGTCTGTCCCACGGCGCGGGAGTCGGCGGCCGTGAGCGGGCGAATGCCGGGGATCTGTTTCCGGAGCATCAGCAGCCGGTCCAGCCCGAGTCCCATGGCGAGGCCGCTGACGGCGGGGTTCAGTCCGGCGCCGGCCAGGACGTGAGGGGCGGCGAGCCCGCACTCGCCGACCTCGATCCACTCCTCGCCGATCCGGACGTCCACCTGCAGTCCGTTCTCGGTGTACGGGTATGACGCCGGGATTGTCCGGTTATGACACCCAGGGGAGGATCGAGCCCACAACGGTGGTGATCATCTCGTAGAGGTCGCCGGTGCCCAGTCGCCGGCCGGTGGCGATGCGCCAGAGGTCGAGCTGGTGTGGGGTGCCGGTGTCCACTACGAGCTCGCCCGGATACAGCGTGATCTCTCCGCCAAACAGCGGCGTCTCAAACACCTCGTTCACGTCGCCGATGGAAGCTGGATCGACGACATCGATCCGGCCCGTGCCTCCGGCGGCGAGGCGTACAATCCTCTTCCCCGACCGGGCATCAGAGCTTGCCGAGCCCGCGGGCCAGGATGGTGGCGGTCTTCGCGATGGCCTTGTTGTCGGTGGCGAGGCCCGGGGTCCGGGTGGTGTAGATCGCCATGATGATGGGGGCCGCGCCCTTCCCGGGCCAGATGACGGCGATGTCGTTCCCGCCACCGAATCCGTCGGAATTGGTGCCGGTCCTGTCGCCGATCGTCCATGCCCTGGGCAGACCCGCCCGGATGCGCTCGGCTCCGGTCCTGTTCGCGAGCAGCCAGGCGTTGAGCTGCTTCCGGTCCTCGGCGCGCAGCGCCTTCCCTGTCGTGAGGACGAGCAGATCACGGCCGATGGCGGCGGGCGTGGTGGTGTCGCGCTTCTCCTTGGGGGTCCAGTCGTTGAGTTCGGGGTGCCGGCGGTCCATGCGGGAGATCGGGTCCTTCAGCGTACGGAAGTACTCCGTCAGGCCCGCGGGTCCGCCGATCTGCTTGAGCAGAAGGTTGGAAGCGGTGCCGTCGCTCAGGGTGACGGCCGCCTCGCATAACTGGGCAACGGTCAGGCCGTTCTCGACGTGCTTCTCGGTGACCGGCGAGTTGGGCTTCATGTCGGCGGCCGTCCACGTGACGAGCTTGCTCATCAAGCCGGGCTCGGAGATGCGCGCCTTTCGCAGCACGGCCGCGCAGAGAGGTGCCTTGAAGGTGGACAACAGCGGGAAACGCTCGTCTGCCCGGTACGTCACCGACGTGCCGGTGGCCGTGTCGATGGCGTACGCGCCGATGCGGCCCTTGAAGGACACCTCCAGCCTGCGCAGGTCCTTCCTGACCTGTGCCTCTCTCGAAACCGCCATTGGCGCTGCCACCACTGTCGCAGCCGACGCCGGGCCCACGCCAGGGACGCCGCCGGACAGAAGGGAGATCACCAAGGTGGTCGCGGGCAACGCGGTCGCGAGCCGATGAATGCAGAGGTGCCGCATGTCAAATCCTCACTTGTCGCCTGTCAGAGAGCAGGAGTAAAACAGGCGTGATCAGACGATGTCCACTGGCAACGTTGGGAATTGATTGATTTCAACCTCTATATGAGAGCTGCTCAGACACTCTCGTCTACCGCAGGCCATACCAGCCCCGCACAGCAACAGCATCGGCTGGTGGAGGTATCGGGAGCCGTATCAGCACGTGGTGTGGAGTGTCGAGGAGGAGCGGAGGTTCCTCGAACATCTGCGGGCGATCGACGCCCGCTTTACGCGGCCTATGTGCTGATCCTTGTCCTTGTCCTTGTCCTGGGGCTGCGGCGGGGTGAGGTGCTCGGGCTGTCCTGGGACTGCGTCGACCTCGGCGGCGAGCAGCTGTGGATCTCCCGTCAGCTCAACCGGGTCCGCGGTCGGCTTCTCCACCGGGAGACGACCAAGACCGACGACTGGTCGGCACACAAACACTGGTACGCCGTCCTGCACACCTTCGGCACTGCCGGTCACCACCTCGGCTCCCGGATCCAGCACCGGAACCGAAACCGACCACCGGTCGTCCGTCGACGCCGCCCAGGGCCTGCTGAAGCAGTGGCTCGACGCCGTTCCGAGCCGCCGTTACGGCGACATCGCCATCCGGCCCTTCCGGCACGAGTTCGACGGCGTGCTGTTCGGCCTCGTCATCGAGATCTTCGAAGGCGCCGAACACGCCGAGCTCTACCCGGACACCCTCGGCTTCTACGAACCCTGAGACGGCTCATGCGACACCTGACCGTCTGATCCACCTGGAAGGGCAGAGGCGTGGAGTGCGGCAGGGCTCGGGTTGTCAGCAAAGCTCATACACCGCGCCCGTGGACGCAACCGGACTGGGCCTCGTCCAGGG
This sequence comes from Streptosporangium sp. NPDC006007, assembly GCF_040614315.1. NCBI lineage: Bacteria > Bacillati > Actinomycetota > Actinomycetes > Streptosporangiales > Streptosporangiaceae > Streptosporangium > Streptosporangium sp. NPDC006007. Next base: position 9,972 of record NZ_JBEXUG010000068.1, read on the forward strand.
TTGTTGTCACTCAGGTAGTCACTCAGCGAGGCGGTGGCGGCAGCCTGGAGACGCGTCCGGGGTCGGAAACGTGCGGGATCTCAGCCGTCTAGCGTTGCTTGAGGCGGAGTGCTTCTTTGCGGACCTCGACCTGGTTGGACCGCTCGCGCTCCAGCCATGCCGGGTTCTCCGCTTTCAGCGCATCGATCTCAGCGGTGGTGAGCGGTCCGGTGATCCCATTTCTGAGCAGGCCGGCGATGGAGACCCTGAGCTTCGCGGCGATGACCTGCTTGGTGTGCGGGCCGTTGTGGCGCAGGTCGGCGAGCCAGGCGGGGGGCGCCGACTGCAACTCGTTCAGCTCGTCCCTGGAGACGACACTCGCCTGGAACTCGGCGGGAGTGGCCGAGAGGGGGACACCCAGCTTCTTGGCCGCGGTCGCGGGCTTCATTGTCTGGGTGGTCTTCGGTTTGGACGAGGTCATAGCGTCAAGAGTAGTCAGCCGGAACAGGTTCCCTTGACATCGGTACCCTGAGGAAGTGACCGATGGAGAGACCGGCAGGATGTTTCGACTGGCGTACGTGCCCGGGGTGACACCCGCGAAATGGGTCAACGTCTGGAGCGAGAGAATGCCAGGCGTGCCGGTTACCCTGGTCGCGGTTCCCGCCGCCGAGGTGGTGGGACTCCTGCGGAATGGCGGCGTCGACGCCGGCTTCGTCAGGCTGCCGGTCGACCGGGACGGGCTCAGCGTGATTCCTCTCTACGTGGAGACCACGGTGGTCATGGTGCCTAAGGACCACGCGATGGCCGCCGCCGACGAGGTGGCCATCGCCGACTTTATGGACGACGAGGTGTTCCATCCTCTGGACGACACCATCGAGTGGACGGTCCGGCCCGGGCTGCCCGCGTTCACCCGCCCGGCCACAACGGCGGACGCGGTCGAGCTGGTAGCGGCCGGCACTGGGATTCTCCTGGTTCCGCTGTCGCTGGCACGCCTCCACCACCGCAGGGATCTCACTTACCGGCCGGTGCCGGACGCGCCGCAGTCTCAGGTCGCGCTGAGCTGGCCCACGGACGCGACCACTGACCTGGTGGAAGATTTCATCGGCATCGTCCGCGGCCGGACGGTGAACAGCTCGCGGGGCCGTACCCCCGCCTCCCCCACGGAGAAACCGGCACGGCGGCAGGCACAAAAACCCGCACAGAATGGCTCCGGTCGCCGGGCCGTGCCAGCCGGCCGTAAAAAGAAGGGGTATCGGCCTCGGTGACCCGCAGACAGATGCGCCGATCGCCTTTGGTAATGATACGAACACTGATGGTGTCAAACTGAGGCGGTAGGCATAATGTCACCGCGCGTCCGATGCATTACACGTTCCCATCTGCGGAAGCCGAACGCCACGCGGGCGGCGTCCTTGATCAGCCGGTTCGTCTCCTCGGTGCGGGCGTCGGTGACGCCGGTGGTGATGAACGCCAGTGTCTGGAGCCACCGGGCGTCGATCGTCTCAGCCAGGGTGAAGGCCGGAGTCGGCGCACCAGGGCAGGAACCGAAACAGCCGGTGAGAGAACCGAGTGCGGCGCCCGCTCGCGGGCACAGGCCGGCAGGCGGCGCCGGTTGGCCCATGCCGGATCGGTGGCCCGGCCCCGACGTCCGCGTTTGGTGCGGGTGATGCGCGGGCGCACGCCGGTGAGCGTTTTGCTGGCGAGCGCGACCAGGTGGAAGTGATCGACGACGGTGACGGCATGCGGCAGCGCCTGCCGGATCGCGGTGCGGTAACAGGCGGCCGGGTCGATCGCCACGATGCGCACCTGGTTCTTCCAGCCCTGGCCGCGAGTGTTGAGCCGGTCCACCACGGCTTCGCCGGTCCGGCCGACGGCCTGGCCGAGCAACCCACCCGAGCCCGGCAGGTCGGTGAAGTTGGTCCCAAACAGCTCGGTCCGCGCCCATCGGCCGGTCGCCTCGTTCTTGATCCACCTTGGCCTGCCCCGGCGGGTTTCGTCGATGCCCGGCAGGTGGGGCGCTTCGGGCTCGATGAGCAGGGCGTCGGCGTAAGCGGCGAAGTGGCGACCGCGTTGCTACACCCGTTGCCACAAAATGATCAAGGCGCCCCTTGAGGATCAAGGAACGCCCTGGTCAAACGTGTGCGGCCGGAGGTACTCGAAACCCCAACCTTCTGATCCGCAGGGAAGAGCAGACGCCTCGTCAGCGGCGGCCCACCCTGGTCAAGCAGTGGATGCTGATCGGTAGCACGCGGTGGCGTATGGCGGTGTTGCTGTACAGCACTCTGCCCAATGTGCTTTGGCGCTGTTGCCACCCAGTTCCGCCGCTGAGAAAAGGGCGGCGTCGTCCTTCCAGCTTGTCAGTCGGCAGCGGACGGATACCGGGCTGCTGCAAGGTCATCAGCGAGGTCCTGCAGGCAAGATCAGCGTTTAAGTATCATCCTTCCCATAGCGGATCCTGAATCACTACTGGATCACGGCCAACTGCGCCTCTCCCCGCCCGGCCCCTTGGAGGCCGGCGCCTGCGGTCCGCCGTCCTGCCAGGTGCGGTACCAGCGATTGGCCGGCATCCGGCTCACCCGAAACCGCCGCGCCACCTCCGGCGCGGGCACCCCTCGCACGAACAACTCCGCGGCCTCGAAGCGCGACCGCTCCCGCCGGGTGCGTTCCGCGGCGTTCAGCCCGCCGCCCTCGGCATATCTCACACCTCCGGGACAGCCGATCGCCGCAGGCCATCACCGGCCGCCCCCTGGTAACACCAATCTTTCAAACTCAGAAGCGCTCGAACGGGGTCGGTCTTCCCGTAAAGGATGGCTGGGCGGGCTATGTCTGGATCACCACGCCGGAAGGCAAGAGGACCCGGAAGTGGGCCTACGGCAAGACGCGTGAGGAGACTCACGAGAAGTGGCTCAAGCTCCACGAGTTGGCGCGCAAGGGGCCGGGGCCGACCAAGTACCCCACCCTTGCCGCCTACCTGACGCGCTGGCTCGCCGAGGTGATCGAACCCAACCGGGAGCCGACGACCTATGTGGCCTACGAACCGCTGGTCCGGCTCTACATCATTCCCAGTTTGGGCATGAAACGCCTCGACAAGCTCACAGTCCGCGACGTACAGATCTGGCTCAACACGCTGCCGACCCTGTGCACCTGCTGTGACCACAAGAAGGACCACCGGCACCCGGAGAACAAGCGCCGGTGCTGCGCCGTCGGGAAGTACTACAAGGGGTATCCCTCCCGGAGCACCATCGCGAGCATCCGCCGTGTCCTGCGCTCCGCGTTCGGCAACGCCGTACGGGAAGAGCTGCTCTCCAAGAACGTCGCGGCGCTGACCACCCTGCCCGCCGCCGGTAAAACGAAGAAGAAGCGGCAGCGCGTGGTGTGGGGCGTTGACGAGGCACGGCGGTTCGTCGAACACCTGCGGGCGATCGACGATCCGCTCTACGCCGCCTACGTGCTGATTCTCGTCCTAGGCCTGCGGCGGGGTGAGGTGCTCGGGCTGGTCTGGGACTGCGTCGACCTCGGCGGAGAGCAGCTGTGGATCTCCCGTCAGCTCAACCGGGGCCGCGGCCAGCTCCTCCACCGGTAGACGACCAAGACCGACGACTCGACGGCCTCGCTGCCGCTCCTCGGCCTGTGCATCACCGCGCTCAGGCACCGCCGACACATCCAGGAGGACGCCTGTAAGGCCGCCGGGGAGAAGTGGCAGGACTCCGATCTCGTCTTCACCACGCGGAACGGCACGCCGATCGAGCCGCGTAACTTCAACCGGGCCTTCGAGGCCCACTGCCGCCGGGCGGGCGTGCCGACGATCCGCGTCCACGACACCCGGCACACCTGAGCCTCGCTCCTGGCCGCCCTCGACGTCCATCCCCGCGTCGCGATGCGCGTCCTGCGGCACTCGCAGATCTCGATGACCATGGACGTCTACATGCAGATCCCCGCGCCGGAAACTCGCAAGGCACTCGATCGGCTCAATCAGAGCCTTAACGTTCCAGGCGAGACATAACTCATCATCCTTCACCTAAAGGCCCTTTGGGATTACCTCAAAGGGCCCTATCTGCTCACAAGGTCATTTGCTTATAGCTAATGGGATACATCGAAATGGCCGCCGCGACAATTTCACTGTCCGTTATTTGTGATTTAAAAGATTAGGTTTCCGGCGAGTTGCCTGGTTCACCTTCACGCTGAACGTCATGGAGGCCGAGTGACGCACCCCAAGAGTTGTGAGCGCGCCAAGCAACATCAGTGCCGATGTTCCGACTGCGGCGGGGCACAGCACAGGTGGCCCCACGGGGTTACCCTGGCCCGCGACCCATCTCCCGCAGGTCGGCAGGAGGCGAGAGAACGCAGCGAACTCGCGTGGAGGAAGACTCAGCCTCCCAAGGGGCGTCGGGGCCCGTCCAAGCCCAGACAGGCCGCCGCCACCGACAGCGCGACAGTCGATCTCATCGACTGGCTGGCCGAAAACCCAAGCACGATCGAACACATCCAGGAAGTCGGCGACCTCCTCACCGGTCCCGTCATCAAAGAACTGGACAAAAGGTTCGGCGGAAGTAGCCCGCGGGAAGCCAGGAGAAGACTCACCGAGCATTTCTGGTGCGATCTCCTTGTCGCCATGGCCGAGGGTATCGAGAAGTTCTCCAAGGCCATGGACCAAGTGCCCGAATATGTGACGGCGATCATCCTCAAGTCTCGGAAAGACGAGGGCCGCAGCCCTCTTCTCGAAGCACTTGTGGCTCTTGCGGTGCGGACGGCGTGGGAGCCTATCAAGTGCATGATCCGCACCACCGGAGTCGAGGAGCTGCAACGGACGTGCCGGATCCTCGCCGCCCTGATCTGCCCGGCTCCCGAAGATCACACGGCGGTACAGAACGGCGCCCTTCTCCCGCTGGCGAAGGAGGGGATGCTGGAGATCAGCAAGAAGCGGCTTGAGCAGGTCTTCCCTGCCGACTGGGTTCGCCGGCTCCGGGATGACCTCGGCGGTGCCTGAGCGAGCCCACCGATCCCGGAAGCCTGACCGGGCGTCGCCGGCTTCTGTGAAAGCTTCCAGCCTCGACACGCGAGGTCCGTAGGCGATCGTCTGTGTGGAACCGCGTTGCTGTATTCGCTGCTGTACGGACGTGACAAAGGCCCTCCCGGATGATCCCGGAGGGCCTTTGACCTGCTGTGCGGCCGGAGGTACTCGAAACCCCAACCTTCTGATCCGTAGTCAGATGCTCTATCCATTGAGCTACGGCCGCCTGCAATGACGCCCTGACCTGCCAGTTTGGCGCGTCGGAGAAAACTCTATCACTCATATGCGGGTGCTAGGCCAACTAATCATCCTCCCCGGGACGCCTGTAGGCCGTCCGTAGCCCATGACCTCGGAGGACCTGACCATGGCCGAAACCACCGTCGTCCAGCTCGCCCCCGGCCGACGCCCTGCCCGCCGGGGCCCCGCTGGAGACGCTGATCGACTCCTGGGCCCTCGCCCTGGAGTCCAGCAACAAGGCGGTCAGAACCGTCCGCTCCTACACCGGCACCGCGCGCATGTTCGTGCGCTACCTCGAAGCCGAGGATCTGCCGGCCGACGCTGAGGGCGTCACGGCCGTAGAGGTGCGCCGCTTCCTGATCCACGAGCGCGGGCGCACCTCGGCGGCCTCGGCCGCCACGCACTTTCAGAACCTGCGGGTGTTCTGGAACCGGGTGATCGCCGAAGAGGAGCGCTCAACGCCGTCGCCGGTCAAGAAGGAGGACGTCCCCCAGGTCTCCCGGAAGGTCAAGAAGTACCTGTCGACCGACGATCTCGGCGCACTGCTGGACGCCTGCGAGGGGACGGGCTTCGAGGCCCGCCGCGACACGGTGCTCGGGCGGTGTCTCATTGACAACGGGTACGGTGTCGGCGGCCTGGTCGGCATGCTGGTGGAGGACCTGGACCTGAAGGGCGGCCGGATCCGGATCCGCCTCAAGGGCGGTGACGAGCTGTGGCTGCCGATCGGCTCGAAGACCGCGAGCGCGATCGACCGGTAGAGGAGCGGGCGCGGGAGACGCATGCTCGGCTGTCTCCGGGCGATCGTATTTGAGAGGCGGGTCCCCGTGGAAGGGCTGCGTCGCAGCGTGTCGCAGGCCCGGCAGGGGTGGCATCGCTCACATCGTTACCTGTGAGCGGGGCGGACGCTCCGCGGGTCGGCACGCGGGCGGCGAAGAAGAGGGTTAGGGGCGGTCGCGTTCGGCGTCGTCGTGGCCATGTCGGTAGCCGATGCTGTGGTGACGGACGAGCCAGGCCGCGGTGACGGCGAGAGCCGCGGCGAGCATGAACTCCTGCGTGGAGTGGGGAACGCGGGTGCCGGGTGGGAGCAGGTCGGCTAAGACGTAGAGCAGGTTGAGCCCGCATAGGGCCACCAGGCCGGGGGTGAACAGGCGCGACATTGAGTCTCCTGGAACGTGCCATAAATCTTCTAGGACGCCCATATGACACCGTGTGTACGACAAATAACACTGTCCACGCGCAACTAATTTTGACCCTCTGTGGTCGCTTAGGTACTCGTATCGTCTGCGGGATGCCCTCTTTCCTGATCATCGGTATTGCCGGAAGTTTTGCGGTCGTGTTCTAATTCCCGCCGCATCATCTCCTCGCGGCGCCGGTACTTCTCGCGAGCCTGTTCGAGCCGCCACCTGTATCGCGCTCGCTCTTCCTCGCGCACCTGCTCCAGCTTTCGGCGCTCTCGTTCCGGGATGCGGGCAAGCAGCCAATCCAGCTCCAAATCGGACACCTGATCATGACGTAAATCACTGACAAGAGCATGACTTATCTTGTAGCGCATTGCTTGATGTTGTGTTGTGTCCCCCGTTCGACGCCGTCCGCCACGTCGACGCCTAGTGCTGTGACCGGAAACGATCACCGGGTTGACGTGTAGAGCGCTGCTGCCAGTTGGATGGTGCTGATCACGTTCGATCAGCGCTCGGGA
>NZ_JBEXUG010000069.1:0-15524 GCF_040614315.1 Streptosporangium sp. NPDC006007
GGGTGTCTTGGAGTGACAGTCCTCTTCTACAGCAGCTCCGCTGTCTTGTTCACAGGCCTTGACGAACAGCCCCCACGCCTAACTGAACGGCGTTGGCTCTAGAACCCCCGAATTACGCGGAACGCGGGAAAGATCTTCCAGACAGTCCCACATACCCTCCTAGAGGTGGACGACGATCTTGCCCGTGGCGTCCCCCCGCTCGATGCGTTCGAGGCCGTCGGGGACGAGTCTGCCCAAGGAGATGACCTCGTCGAGCGCCGTGGTGGCGATCTCAGGGTGCGCGGTGAGCATGGCCAGGGCCTCGGGGAGGTCCTGATCGCAGACATGGACCTTCGAGGTGTCGAGCGTGATCTCCTTTAGGACCAGCTGGGTCAGGTCGAGCGGTGAGGGGTCGCGGTGGAGGCCGACCAGGCGGACATGCCCACCCCGGCAGACTGCGTTCATCGCGGTCGCGAGGCCGGCGGTCGCTCCCGAGGCCTCGATCACCACATCCGCGCCGGCCCCGGCCGTAGCCGTCCTGATCGCGGTGGCTGCGTCCTCACGCGAGGCGTCGATCAGCAGCCCCGCGCCAGCGCGGCGCCCTGTCTCCAGCCGGGCAGCCGAGATGTCGACGCCGATTGTCGCCACTCCCCGGGCCGTGCAGGCGGCCACCGCGAGCGACCCGATGCCGCCCAGGCCGATCACCACGACGGTCCTGTCTGACTCGGGTGCGATACCGCGTACCGACCGCAACGCCACGGCGAGCGGCTGCGCCATGATCGCGACGTCAGGGGCGAGCCCACCCACCGAGCGGCTGATCCCGGCCGGGACGTTGACCCGTTCGGCGAGCCCGCCGTCCACATGCAGCCCGAGCGTGTAGTACCGCTCGCAGACGTTGGTCCTCCCCTGCGCACACCAGCGGCAGCTCCCGCACGAGACCCCAGAGCCCGGAACGACCAGATCACCTGGTGTGAAGGCGTCGACGCCGGGGCCGGCCGCGACGACCTCGCCGACCATTTCGTGGCCGATGACCAGCGGGCCCTGGTGACCGCTCGCGAAGTGGGGCTTGGCGAGCGGGATGAGGTGCGGTCCGGAGGCGTACTCCTCGACGTCCGTGCCGCAGATCCCCGCGCGCACCACAGCGAGCTGGATCTCCCCGGGCCCGGGGGCCGGAGGGGCGGGCCACTCCTGGACTCGGACGTCGCGCCTGGCGTGAAATACAGCGGCTCTCATGACAGCGGTCTCCTTGGGATGACGTCGGAAGCGCTTTGGTACGAGGTGCGGTGCGGTGCGGTGCGGCCGGTCGGGCGGTGAGCTCATGCGAAGGGAGCCGGCGCCTCGTGGAGCAGAGCACCGACGTGGTGGGGGCTCGCCCGCTGCCCCCGATGAGACAGTCGACGCCCGTCATGAGCCCCACATGGAGCGGTTGAGAATCTTGTTCTGCGGCAGGCGGCCGAGCAGCTCCTCGCTCGACAGCCCCGCGGTCTCCAGCTCCGCCAGGTACTTCTCGGTCAAGGTGACGCGTTCCAAGTCTTGTCCCCTGATCACGGTGTGGTGGGCGGGCGCGCCCACCGCCATGACATACGTGCGGGGTACGAGGCGCGGGATCACTTGACGGCGGTCGTGGTCGTGCTCCCGGGAGCGGGAGCGGGGACGAAGGCTGCGGCGTCGGCCGGAAGATGGCGTTCGACTCGCACCAGCAGGAGCGAGCCGAACGCCGCCGTGGTTGCCACGAGCAGCCACGGCAGGCGGCCATCGACGGTGAGCAGCGAGGTGAAAAGCGTGGGGCCCAGGGCGTACGCCAGTGACCGGGACAACTGGTAGGTGGCGAGGTAGCGGCCCCGCAGCCGCTGGGGCGCGGCAAACTGCGACAGCGCTCCGGAGGAGGGGACATATACCATCTCGCCCACCGTCATGATGAAGACTGCAACCAGTAGTCCGGCGAGCAAGAGCGGTACGCCGTGCGGTCGGACGGTGTCGAGCGCAGCCTGAGTGAGGAAGGAGAGGGAGAAGAGCGCGGCACCGACGGCGGCGGCTCGGGGGCGGGTGGCGAAGCAGCGCCGGGTGAGGGCGGCGACGGGGACGCCCAGCGCCGCGCACATCACGGTGTTGAGGAGGAAAGCGCTGCCGACGAGTCCTTCGGGGATGTCCAACCAGCCCGTCGCGTACAGCGGGAGGAGCGAGGTGAGCGCCGAGAAGCCGAGGGCGACGAGCAGGTTGGCGCAGACGAGGACGAGGAAGGGCCGGTCCTTGGCGACGACTCGGTAGCCATCGCCGTGTGTGCGCACGGTCGCCGGGGTGCCGGGCGGCGTGGCCGCCGGGGTGCGTGAGGCGAGGAAGCCCGCGACGAGGAAGCTCGCTCCGTTGAGCCACGCGGTGGCCGTGTACCCGAAATCGCCCGCGGTGGCGATGGCGACCGAGGCCATCAGAGTCCCCGCGCCGAGACCGACGTTGCTCAGGCTGCGGCTAAGAGCTTGCAGGCGGTCCCGGTCGGTGCCTTCGGCGAGTTCGGCGAGCCGCGCTTCCTGGGCGGCGGGGAAGGCGCGTGTTCCCACCGAGGTGAGGAGCGCGACGACAGCGAAGACCGGCAGTGTATGGGCGAGGGGGAAGCAGGCGAAGCTCAGCCCCCGCACGACGTACAGCGAGATCTGCATGGTGCGGGCCCCGAAGCGGTCCACCGCAATGCCCACCACCGGGACGACGGCGATGCCGACGAGCCCAGTGACGGTGAGCACCAGTCCGATCAGCGGCAGTGGCAAGTCGGTCACATGATGGAAGAACACCAGGCTGAAGGGGACGTACATCCCGGAGCCGACCGCGTCCACGGCGATACCGGAGACCAGGGCGCGTTCGCCCGGGAAGCGGGGGCGGAGAAAGGACACGCGTCTCCTAATTTCGAGCTGGTACACCGCCGGCTCCCGGCGGGAGCAGATCAGCCGGGGGGAAGGCCGTGGCCGCCGCCAGGAAGGCGTCGTTGTCGGCGGGCATGCCTAGGGTCACGCGGACACCGGCGCCCGCCACGGCCCGCACGGAGACACCCGCGGTCGCGCAGTGCGCACCGAAGGCGATGGCGCGCTCGCCAAGCGGCAGCCACAGGAAATTGGCCTCGCTCGCCGGCACTCGCCACCCCCGTGCGTCGAGTGCGGCGGCGAGGCGCGTGCGTTCTGCCGTGATGATGTCCGTCCTCCTCGCCACCTCGTCCCCCGAGCGCAGCGCCGCGATCGCAGCTGCCTGCGCGACACTGCCCGCGCTGTACGGCAGGTAAGCCTTGCGTAGGGTGTCGATCACCTCGGGATGCCCGGCCGCGTAGCCGATGCGTAGCCCGGCCAGTCCGTACGCCTTCGAGAAGGTGCGGAGAACGACCAGGTGAGGGCTTTCGGCGAGGAGGGAAAGCCCGTTGGGGGCATCCTCGGCGCGCACGTACTCGTGATACGCCTCGTCCAGGACGACGAGGCAGCCAGGAGGCACGCGTCCCAGGAACCCCTTCAGCTCCGCGCGGCCAACGACCGTTCCGGTCGGGTTGTTCGGGTTGCAGACGAAGACCAGTCGGGTGCGGTCGGTGAGGTGCTCCGCCATCGCCGCGAGGTCATGGGCGCTCTTGCGTAGCGGCACCGCGACGGGGGTCGCCCCGGCGAGCCGGGTGAGGAGCGGGTACGCCTCGAACGAGGGCCAGGCGTAGAGGACTTCGTCACCCGGCTCGGCGACGGCGGTGACCAGCTGTTGGGCGACGCCGACGGAACCGCAGCCCAGTGCGATGCCGCCCGGTTCCAGCCCGAACCGCTCCGCGAGCTCTGCGGTGAGGGCCTGGCCACTGTTGTCGGGGTAGCGGTTGATGCCCTCGATCTGCTCCTGGATCGCCCGTGCCACCTTCGGCAGCGGGCCGAACGGTGTCTCGTTGGCGGCGAGGGCGTAGGAACGGCCCTCCGGGGAGAGCGTCAGTTTCTCAGGCCGGTAGCTCACGAGCCCGCTCAGGGCCGCGCGGAACCGAGGTAGTTGTTTCGGTGTGGTCATGAGGAGGGTCCTTTCCGCGTCGTTCAGGCTGCGCGCAGGGCGTCGCGCGTGCTCAGCGGCACCGACAGTAGGGCTTTGGGCAGCGCGCCCGGCGCGCTCAGGCGGTCACCGGCGGGCGCGGGGTCAGCCGAAAGGCGGCGAGGGCGGACAGGCTCAGGCCGGCGATGACCAGGGCCATCGGAACCGAGGTGTCGGAACCGCTGAGGCCGGCCATCGGGGCGGCGAGTCCGCCGAGGCTGAACTGGGCCAGCCCCATGAGGGCGGAGGCGGTGCCCGCCATTCGCGGAGGGCGGCCGGAAAGCGCGAGGGCCATCGAGTTCGGCAAGATGAGGCCGATCGGCGCGACCACCAGGAATAGGCCGGGCAGCAGCGTCCAGAGCCCGGCGGCCAGGGAACTCACCACAGTCAGACTTCCCGCGGCGGCAATTGCCAGACCGATACCGAGTAGCCGGCGGGAGCCGTGCCGGTCCAGCAGCCGGGAGCCGACTCGGCCAGCTATGACGATGCCCGCGCCGTTCGCCGCGAAGATGCTGGCGAACGCCAGCTGGGGCAGGCCGTAGACCTCCTGGATCACGAACGGCGAGCCGGAGATGTAGGTGAACATCGCGGCGAACGCCAGCCCGCCGGTGAGCATGTAGCCCGCGAAGGCCCGGTCGGCGGCCAGCTTGCCGAACGTCACGAGTAAGGCCTTCGGCCCGTCGCCGTGCCGGTCCTCGGGGGCCAGCGTCTCGGGCAAAGTGCAATACACGACGATGAACAGCACCGCGCCGAGCCCGGTGATGACGGCGAACAATCCGCGCCAGGGCATGATCTGGAGCAGCGCCCCGCCGGCCAGCGGTGCCACGATCGGCGCGAGCGCGCTGACTTGGACGAGGCTGGCGAAGAAGCGGGCAGCCGCGGCCCCTTCGTTCCGGTCCCGGACCACGGCGCGGGCAATCACGATCGCGGTGCCGCCCGAGGCGCCCTGGACCAGCCGGAACGCGATGAGGAACCAGATGTTCGGCGCGATGACGCACAGCAACGACGCCGTGGTGTAGCCGATGATGCCGCCGAGCAGCAGCCGGCGCCGTCCCAGCAGATCGCTGGTAGGGCCCGCCACCGCCTGGCCAAGTGCGAGCCCGACCAGGCAAGCGGTGAGGGTGAGTTGGATCAGTGAGGCGCCGCCGCTGAGCTCCCTACCGAGTTCGGGCAGCGCCGGGAGGTACGTGTCGATCGACAGTGGGCCGAGCGCGGACAGCCCGGCCAGGGTCGCCACGAGCGTGAACGGAGGCGGCTCGGCACGGACTTCTGCGGTCTTCTTCACGTTGTTCTCTTCCGGGGGACGGGGACGGGCGGTCCGGCCGGGGCTGTCGGTGAGGACGATCCCGGCAGACCGCCCGGCCAACTCAGTGTCGTTCAGGCCCCGATGAGGGTGACCGGGTCACCGGACCTCATCAGCTCGCGGTACAGCTCCGCCCGGGAGTGCCGCATGGTGCGCAGCACACTGACCGCGCTCACGGCCGAGGTCTCGCCCTGGACGATCGAGCGGTCGTCACCGACCAGAGCAGCCGTCACGCTGATGTGCCGCTCGATGTCCTGCAGATCGGCCTCGAGCAGCGCGTCGCGGGCGAGCGCCAGATCGGGGTCGGTCGCCATCATTTCCGCGAAGGACTGGGGGGAGACCGTGACGAGATTCCGCATAGCCTTGCGGAACGCCTTGTGCTCGGGCTGCGTCCGGCCGGTGAGTGCCGTCGGCACGGCTGGCGGCTGCATGGTCGGCCGGACCTTCGCGTCGTAGCACGGAGCTGACATGTCCCCAGAGTGCATCATGGCCGCGGTGAAGCCGCGGACATAGGCGATGGACTCCTGGATGGCGTCGAAGGCCGTGTCGCGGTCACCGTCCGCCAGCCCGGTGGCTGCCCGGGAGACGGCGTCGGCTGCCGCGAGGTTGAGCACAAAGTAGAAGTGGTGGGTGATGACCCACCGCGTCAGTTCGTCGTTGCCCGGAACATAGGGAGTCTGGTCCTCCGCGGGGCTCCAATCCGGCTGCGTCACGGCGCCGTCGGGCGGAACCAGGCCCTCCAGGATCTTGGCCATGGCGTGGATCTCGTAGGCCTGATCGTTCAGGTCCAGCCGCGCGTTGCGCAGATCGCGCAGCGTCCGCGCGATGATTGTCGTGACTTCCGAGACGAGGCGGGCGTCGTCGAGCGGCGCCGTGCGGACGCCGAAGTACTCGTGGTTGGGAACGATCGGCTTCAGCGCTGCGGCGTTCATCGGAACGACCATGGCCTCGACGGCGAGCCGGTCGGTCTCCTCCACCGCCGTGTCCATCGCCTTGCGGGCCGCGTCGTCGGCTCCCGCCGGGTTCAGCAGCTCGCCGTGCAGACGCATCAGCGCGTCGGTCGCCGCGGTAAGGGCGCCACGGACCGGTGCCGCGGGGCGGGTGCGGCCGCGCACCATATTGTTCTCGGGAAGAACGACGATCGGGATGTCGGGGCAGGCAGCAGACATGTCGATCACCTCACTATCTTCGGAATGACCTGGGAGCGGTCGGTGGGGGCACCGCTAGTTTCACGACCCGGCGAAACCACGGGCCTCCTTGAGGAACTGCCCGATGTACCCGTCGTGCGGCAGATACGGATCACACCACCAGTTCGGGATCCGACCGTGCAGGACCGTGCGGATGCCTGGGGTGTCCAGGGCCTCGTCGACGAGCGCGGCGTTGTCGGTGAGCAGGGTCAGGGCCAGGGAGTCGTCCAGCGGGCCGATGCCCTCCGACGGCTGCCAGGGTGCTACCCATACGCAGGGGAACGGCAGTTCCGTGCCCAGTCCCGGGTGGTCGGACCGGTCTACGCACATCACCGCGGGCCGCAGTGCCGCGGCATCCTCCTCGACGACGGTCACCGGGCCGCCGTCCGCCTCGTAGTACCGCTCCGTCAGATCGACAGCGCCCTGCGCGGCCTGGTCGAGAGCCGCTCGTAGCCCTTCGGCCTCCTTACGCGGGCGGACGGGGAGGACCGCCAGGTCATCGGTGACCGGAAGGGCCGGCAACGAGGCCAGTCTCTCGGCCAGCGCTTCGGCCAGGGCGCGGTGGTCGCCCGAGGTGAAGACGGCGGTGGTGTTGGTGCAACGCACTCCAGCGTCCGCGGAGGTCTCGGCGACGAGATGGTCCAATACCGCCTCGTCGACCGGGCCGTCCACCAGGATCTTGCTCCGGCCGGGACCACGGACCAGCACCCGGTCGTTGCCGCGCAGCCGGGCGACCGTGGCATCGCTGCCGTAGACCAGGACCAGATCGGCCGCGTCCACGAGAGCATCGGCGGCGGCGTGGGACCCGGGCAGCAGACTGATCCAGCTGGGATCGAGCCCGGCTTCCAGCAGCGCCCGAACCAGGCGCAGAGGGGTGACGGGGTCACGGGTACCCGGACGCACCACGACCCGGTACCCCATCTCCACGGCCTGGAGCCAGGCTCCATGGGTAGCCGGATGGTTACTAGGAGTCACGACGCCGAAGACCGAACCGCGGCGTACCCAGCGGGCCGTGCGGCCGGCGCCGACCGGGGACTGTTTCTTGACGACGTCGCCGAGCAGTCCGCAGTCGTCCTGTATCCGGCCGAGGGTCTGGCGGGCCACCCGGATCGGCACGCCGGAGACGAGTGCCTGGACGCGGCAGTACTCCTCCGGAGTCTGTCCGCCCAGGGTGGCCCCAGCGAACCGGCGGCCCGCGTCGGCGAGCACCGCGCGGCGCTCGTCCGGCGCCATCCGCAGTGCTTCGCGCATGCGCTTGACCGTGAGCCTGGTCACCAGGGGGGGAGCTTGATGGACGGTGGCGAGGGGAGCGCCGTTCACGCCATGCAGGACATGCGTATCGCGGGAGTTCCGCTCCTCCCCGTCACGGAGCACGGGTATGGACAACACGTCAGACCAACTCCTGTGGTGCCCGTAGGGAAGGGGGGAATTTGACCGGGGCGGGGTACCTCACCGGCCAGCCGACCGCGTCCCCGACGCTTGAGGCAAACGAGGTCAGGCTCCGATTCGGCCGCACAGGACAGCCACCACTCTCTGGGCCATCCCCGCTTGACACGGCTGTCAGATTTCCGGCCAGGTGAACCTCCTTGGGTGAGTGTTCCGCCGAGGGGGTCAGAGCGGCCATCCGTCGAACACCACAGCGCGCGCAGGAGCGGCTTCCACACCGGAAATCTTGACCGGGAGCGCCATCAGCTGGGCGACCTGGTTGGTGATCTGGTCGAGGTGCTGGATGTTCTCCAGGATCGGGATGTTGGCGCCCAACAGCCGCCGGTGCACCTGCCCACTGCGGTCGTCGGGTCGCTCGGTGATGCAGTCCATGCCGACGAGGGCGACGTCGTTCTCGATCATCCAGTCCGCCGAGGACAGGGTGAGGTAGGGCGGCTTGTCCCAGTAGTCCTCCCGGCCCAGGTACCGGTTGGGGTGGTCGGTACGGATCAGCAGGCGGTCGCCGGCTTGCCATACGTTGCGGACCGCCTTCTCCAGCTCGTCACCGGTGACGGGGTCGAGGTCGCGGTGGTCGGAGAGGTTCGCGATGACCACCCGGCCGACGAAGGTCTCCAGGGGGACCTCGTCGATTTTCGGGCCGTCCTCGTAGAAGTGGAATCCGGATTCCACATGGGTCCCGTTGTGCGGGAAAATCTGCAGATCAGAGAAGGTCCGGCCACCGCCGGCTGGGTCGGTCTCCGGGGCCATCGCTTTACGGATACTAAACTTCGGGTACCAGGAAGCGTTATACGAAGGCATTCCTTCATACCAGCCCTGGCTGATGTCAATCATCTTCATGTCGTACACCTGCCGTTCATACTCGTTCGGTTTTCGGTCATCTTCTACCTTCGATTTTCGGTCATCTTCTACCTTCGGTCGACAGCGTGTTCCCTGCCTGCAGTTGGAAACGATGGCAGGGCGAAAGATCGCTTGTCAACCTAATTGCTATCTGCTAGCTTCCAAGGCGATGTTTATGGGAGGGAATATCGGTGTCACGGCAGTTACGATACTTGGGTTTCCCGTGTTCTGCCTGGTCAGCGTTTTGCGCGTTCGAATATCCGTTTAGCAAGAGGCCGGAACGTCGCACAAGATTCTGACCTGTGAATTGCCGTCTGACCTGCGGTTTTTCATCGTGACCGGCTAGCTTATAAGACTTATTATCTCGACCCATCAAGGCCTTGATGTCCGGTTTACGCTCGTGTTCAACGGCTCCAGCAAGCCTGAGAAAAGTCCGCTGACCTGGGCCGAACGGGCAGACGTTGGAGTGCGGCAGCGTCACCCATCAGGGTGTCCAACTGATAACCGGGTGCGCGGGTTCGGTACATGTAACGAGCTACAGCTGCCGTGTGCGAGGAGTGATACCGCGACCACGGCTGGACGGCACTCGCCCCTGAGGTCCCTCGAGGCAATCTCGACTTACCCTGCAAGGAACTCCAATGATTGTGGTAATGAGCCCGCAGGCCACCCGCGAACAAGTGGAATCCACGAATGAATTAATTCAAAACCGCAACCTGATTCCGATATCCAGCACTGTGGCGGGGGTCGCAGTGCTCATCACCGAAGGAATCGACGTGCCTGATTTGGCAAGGGTTCTGGAGAATGCGCTCCGGCGTCGACAGGAGACGTGGAATGCGTCGCCGAGGAGAGTGACATGCTCCAGATCCGCAGCTTCGAGCGCGGCACCCGATTCACCTTGGACCTCAGCGCGGTGGCAGAGGCCAAGCGACTCACTCATCTACCGGTGATCGTCGACCCGAGCCACAGCACTGGCAAGCCCCACCTCGTCGCGCCGATGTCCCAGGCGGCGGCCGCGTGCGGCGCCGATGGACTGATCGTCGATGTCCACGCGGACGCCTCGAACGCGATGTGTGACGGCGCCCAGGCTCTCAGCGGGGAGCAGTTCAGCACCCTCATGGGCCGGCTCAAGCCGGTCGTGGAGGCTGTGGGGCGCACCTTATCGCCGGCCGTCACCCACTCCCTCGCCCAGGTTTGATCCCCACCTTCCTTGGAGACGCCGCATGTCCGAGCACATCGTCGACCCGCTACCCGCCGATCTCGCGCCGGAAGACTTCATCCACGCTGCGATGCAGTGGCACTTCTCCCCCTCCACCGGCTCGCCGTACTGGGTGAAGCGCGCGGCGGAACTGGACTTCAACCCGCTCACCGACGTCCACACCTGGGATGACCTCGACCTCTTCCCGGACGTCAGCAACGAGTGGAAGGACATCCCGGTCGACGCGCTGGTCCCCGCCGGGATCGGCAGGGAGGGCTGGGACTTCCAGGTCTTCGACAGCGGGGGCACCACAGGACGACCCAAACGCATCGTGGAGTCGCGGTCACGCCGCAACGGTTGCCGCTGGGTGAGCCAGGTTCTCGCCGATCACAAGGTCCCCGGCGAGGGCGAGGGCCACTGGCTGCATCTCGGCCCCACGGGACCGCACATCGTTGGCCGTTCCATCGGAATGCTGGCGCAGATGCGCGGCACGTTCTGCCATTACATCGACTTCGACCCGCGCTGGGTCAAGAACAGCATCAAGCAGGGCCGTACCGATGAGGCCGCCCGCTATCTGAAGCACATCCTGGCGCAGGCCCACGACGTTCTGTCCACCCAGCCCGTCTCTGTCCTCTTCGCCACCCCGCCGGTGCTCGAAGCATTGGCCGCCGACGAGAAGCTGCTGGATCTGGCGCAGCGGAAGGTGCGTGGCATCATCTGGGCCGGCACCAGCGTGAGTCCCGAGACGCTCCGGGTCTTCGAGGACGAGCTCTTCCCCGATGCCGCCGTGGTCGGCCTGTACGGCAACACCATGATGGGCATCGCCCCGCAGCGCCCCCGTGACGGAGAACGGGACGACGAACGCTGTGTCTTCATCCCCTTCCACCCGTTCAGCCGGGTCAAGGTGGTGGACCCCGAGAACACCAGCGCCTTAGTCGCCCACGATGAGCGGGGGCAGGTGAGGATCAGCCTCGTGTCCAGGGACCTGCTGCTGCCCTGGACGCTAGAGCGCGACTCCGCATTGCGCATCGCGCCCACCGCGAAGTACCCCCAGGACGGTCTGGCCGACATCAGGCCCCTCACCGTGGCCGACGGCCAGACTCTTGTTGAAGGGGTGTACTAGAGATGACCTCTACCACCGCACCAGTGGTCACCCCCGAAGGGCCCGTCGCGGCGCTCGACCGTACCGACGGGGACAGCCTGCTCGCCACCTGCCGACGTGCCCTCGACCGGGCCCGCCGCAGCCAGCGCCTGGTTCTCGTAAGCTGGGCCAAGCCACTCTCCCTCGCCGACCCCGTCGCGATCTGGAGTCGTGCCCGTCGCGGTACGCCGCGTTCCTTCCTGTGGCAATCGGCTTGGGACCGCGGATCTATCGTCGCGATCGGATCGGCGCGTGATCTGCGGGGAAGGGGTGAGAACCGTGTCGCATCCGTCCGCGACGGTTGGCAGGCGCTGACCCGGGATCTCGTCACAGGTGGAACAGCGGTCACTGAGCTGCCTGCAAGCGAAGGTCCTCTGGCCATCGGCGGGTTCGCGTTCAGCCCCGAGAACGCCCTGGAGAGGGGACGCCTTCCCGACGCCCTGATGTGGGTGCCCGCACTGCAGGTCCGTGGCACGGTACCCGACCAGGCCGCCGCCGGCCGTCCCAGCCCGGCCGAACTGCGTCTCAACGCGGTGCTGGTGCACGACAGCGATCCCGAGCTGGTGGCCAGCGGCCTGATGCACCTGGCCAACCTCTGCCTTCCGCCGGAGAAGGCCGCCAAAGCGCGCAAACTGGCGTACGCGGAGGAACGAACCCACACCAGCGCCGAGCTGCCGAATGCCGACCACTGGAAGGGACTGGTCCGCCGCGCGATCGGCCGAATCCGGGACGGCGATTTCGAGAAGGTAGTGCTGGCGCGCGAACTGCGGGTCACCGCCTCCAGCCCGCTCGACGTGCCGACCGCGGTGAACAGGCTGCGCAGCGCCTATCCCGGCACCACGGTCTTCGCGGTCGACCACGAGGAGTACACCTTCCTCGGCGCGACCCCCGAATACCTCGTACGGGTCGACCGGCGGGCGGTGCACGCACTGGGACTGGCCGGCACGGCGCCCCGCGGGCTCACCCCGGAACAAGACGTGGCACTCGCCCTCGAACTGGCCGGGAGCGCTAAGATCCAGCACGAGCACGACGTCGTGGTGCAGATGCTCCGCGAGACCTTACGGGACTTGTGCGTCAATGTCGCCTCCGACGCCGAGCCGAGCATAGTCAAGCTTGCCAACGTCCAGCATCTGTCCACGAACGTCCGCGGCGAGCTGGCGACGGACTCCACCGCGGGAATCCTGGACTTCGTCTACCGTCTCCACCCGACCCCGGCCCTCGGCGGGAACCCCCGTAGGGAGTCGCTGAGCTGGCTCTCCGATAACGAGGGCATCGACCGGAGTTGGTACGCGGGAGTGGTCGGCTGGGCCGACCACTCCGGGCAGGGCCAGTTCGCGGTCAACATACGATCCGCCCTGGTCGACGGCCCCAACGCCTCGCTGTACGCCGGCTGCGGCATCGTGGCCGATTCCGATCCCGAGGCGGAATACGCGGAGTCCTGCGCGAAGTTGCGCCCGATGATGTCCGCCCTGGGAATTGAGTGACCGGCATCCCGTTCGTGCCTTCCCTGACCACTGATCCCGGCCGGAACGGACGATGTCCTGACCCACCGGCTCGAAACGCTCCGGCACCAGTTGGCGGGCCTGGAATCGGTGGTGGCCTGCCCCGGCGGCGCGGACTCCTCGCTGCTTCCGGCAGCGGGTGCTCCGCTCGCTCGAACCCGGCCGGACCCTGGCGGCCACCGGAGACTCCGCGAGCCTGCCGGGCTGGGAGCGGGCCGCCGGGCGGGATGCCGGGGCGGCGTTCGTCGCCTCGGAATTCGGCGAGCGGATGGCCGGCCTGGCCGGCTACCCCGTGATCCCGGTCCCGAACAGTGCCGGCCACGGCAGTTCCTTCGGCGGGATCGCGCCGCACGCTCACCATGCTCAACTCCTGAGGTCCCGGCGTCATGATGTGCAACATCGACAACGGGGTCGGTGCGACCGACGCGGCGGCCTGGATGACCCGGCGCATGGTCCGCGCCGACACCGACGCCACAAGCAGCCCCGACACACCGATTCCGGTGAGGCGATGACGAACTCCGCATGGTTCGACTGCTCGTCCGGTGCCGCCTGGGGCATGCTCTTCGGAGCGCTGCTCGATGCCGGTGTCTCGGTGATGACGGTTCAGGAGGCCGTCGACGATGTCGACTTCAACGAGGTCAACGGTCTCGACCCGATCGGTGGTGTGGTGGGAGCCTGCATGGCCCACCACACATTGGGCATCTCCACCGCCTCCTCGACGCCCATGGCGCTGGGCATCGGACGGGCGAAGAGCGCTCTCGGCGGGAATCCCATCCCGACTCGGGCTGTTCGCCGTCCAAGGTGCGCCGACGCGATCCGAAGAATTCCCGTTCGAGATGTGCACGCCGACCGGCGCGGCACTCATTCTATCGATGTTTTCTCGTGTGGCGGAATGCTGCTACGGAGCATCCGGCGCCCGGCTCACGCCCATTCTGATGCAGAAGGACCGCGCCCCGCCCAGACGCTTCGGTGCTCTTCCCGCCCCATCTCTTGTGGGCCGTACGGGAGACGATCGTGACCGAGGCCTCTACCATCGGGGCCCGCGAGCACCGGGTGGGCAAGCGGGAGCTGGCATGGGAGTTCGCCACGATCATGATCGGCGCCGCTGCCGTGCGGGTCAATACCGTCCGCTATCGGAAGCAGATCGTCACCGTAGCGGAATGCCGAAAAGTCGTCGCCGCGGCCGGACAGCTGGACATTCCGGTCAAGACGACGCCGGCGAGATCGATCGCCGCCGCCGAACGCATGAGTTCACAATAAATGGTGAGGTAAGAATGACCGTCAAGCCTACCGCTCCCTGCGCGGTCGTCGTCGACGCGTATTCGAGCGCACGATCCCTTGCCCCGCTCTTCCAGGAGCGCGGCTATGAATGCATCCATGTCCAGAGCGCCCCGACGATTCCGGCGGTATACGAGAAGAGCTTCCGGCCATCAGACTTCACCACCAACATCGTCCACATGGGGGATGCCGCCGCAACGGTCGCGGCCCTCGCCGCGCACGCGCCGGTGAGTCTGCTGGCGGGCATCGAGAGCGGGGTCGAGCTTGCGGACGTGTTGAGCGAGGCGCTCGGCTTGCGGACGAACGGCACGGCGCTGAGTCCGTCCCGCCGGGACAAGTTCCGGATGATGGAGACGGTCAAGGAGGCCGGGGTGCCCGGCACCGACCAGATCCTGGCCACCGACCTCGACGCGCTGCTCGCCTGGCACCGGGAGGTCGAAGGCCGGGTGGTGCTGAAGCCGTTGAGGAGCGCGGGAAGCGACGGCATCTACTTTTGTGACGACGTGGACCAGGTACGCGCCGCGTTCGAGGCGCTGATCGGCACCGAGAGCGCGCTGGATGTGCACAACCACGCGGTGCTTGCACAAAAGTACCTGGTCGGCAGCGAGTTCATCGTGAACACCGTGAGTCTGGACGGCAAGCACCACGTCACGGACATCTGGAAGATGCACCACCTCGGCGCCAACGGGGTGCACGACATGGCAGCCGGGGCGCAGCTGATGCCCCGTCATGGTGTGGACCAGGACGCGCTGGTCGAGTACAACTGCCTGGTCCTTGATGCCTTGGGGGTGCGCAACGGTCCCGCGCACACCGAGCTCAAGCTGACGCCCCAGGGCCCGCGACTGGTCGAGAGCGCCGCCCGGATCTGCGGTGCGGACGTGCATGTGCCGACCAAGGGCGCGATCGGCGAGAGCCAGCTGGACTGGACCGTGGACGCGTACGTCGACCCCGAACGCTTCCTGGAACGCTGGGAGGCCAGCTACGAGCTGACCCGGCACGCCGGGATAGTCAACATGGTTTCGCCAGCGGCGGGCAAGCTCGTCGACTATCCGAAGATGGCCGAGCTCCGCGGGCTTGAGAGCTTCTACGACATCACGCTGAACGTGCACCCGGGCAACGAGATCCATCGCTCTATCGACGACTGGACCTACCCCATGCGCGTGTACCTCGTGCACGAGACCGAGAGCGTCGTCATGCACAACATCCTGTCGGCGCGGTACATGGACGGCGAAGGCTTCTACGACATCGTCTGAGCGATACCGGTAGCGCGGCAGGACTGAGTGGGGTCTGGCATCGGTCACGGCCCTCTGTGTCAGTCTCAAGCGAGACAAACGGGATGTAGTTCCCAAAATGGCATGAGCAGGGAGAGACTGGGTGTAGCAGACTGTGACGATGGCGAACCATGACCTGGAGTCCGGGGGGCCTCGGGCTGACCGTCCGAAGCGCCGGCATTTCTCGGCGGAGTACAAGCCCGCGTTCCGCGTAATTCGGGGGTTCTAGAGCTCATGTCGTGGTGGGGGTGCAGGTCAGTAGGTTGAAGGCTGGAACCCAGGCCAGATTCGCCTAGAGACGCGATTTTTCGTTTTTGTGTGTGTTGGCCTGGATTTAGGTCGTAGGCTCTGGAGTC
>NZ_JBEXUG010000070.1:0-13261 GCF_040614315.1 Streptosporangium sp. NPDC006007
CCGGATACCTCATAACTCCGGCATACCGAACGCGAGGTCATCCAACGGTCATAAACCGCCGTCGGTGATCTAACTCCTGAGCTTCAACCTCAGTAGTTTGATCCGTATGATCTCTTCTTGGTTATATTTATGGGCGCAGCTTTGAAGAGCTTGCAATAAGAACCTTCTGGGCTAGGAAGTGCACTAGATCTATATCGGATCCTAGGTGATCGGCCTCTTCTGAGAATGGTAGGAGCATCTCTGAATACTTCTCGCCTCCATCCCCTTTTGAATGCACGATGCGGCAACGCAATTCATAGATGCGGCTTGCTGCTTGATCGCGAAGATCTTGATCGTTTTTTAGATTAATATGGGGAACTTCGCTAATCTGGTTGCTGGTGAAATGTTCTAGCCTGCCAGGCACTTCGTTCATGAACTCTTGGATGCGCTCTGGTGGTGTGCATGCGCGGATTGTTGCTTTGAGCTGATCCCGTTCCTTCCCTTGAAATTTCCCACCTTGTCCTGCTAGCGAAATGATTTTCGATATATGCCTGTCATCCTCTCTTTCGAATCGAGGGTCACGCAGCTCTTGCCGGATCTTCTCTAGTGCTTCTCGCTGGCTGTATGTTGGAAAGTGGTACTCGAGAACCTGGTAAAACGCTAGGAACTCAAGCAGGGGCATTCCTCGTGCTGAGCGACCATACCAATATAGACTTAGGGGTCGCTGAAGGTAATCGTTCTCAGGGCTCTTCGGGAGCTCTGTTGAAGGGGTCACTCGCCGCCTACGGCCACGAGGATTTCCAGCGAGGCGAGCTTTTCGAAGATTTACGGCAATTCCGTATCTTAGGTCTATCTCAAAAAGGGTGGCGCCCGATATTCGATTGAGTATATCGAGTAAGTCATCATGGCGAGAGCTCGATACTCCTCCAATCTTTATCGTGACTCGCCGCCCGCCAAAGCTATCAGAGAATGCACTGAACCGAAGGCTGCTGGTGCCGATTGAAACCTTCCAAGGGCGCCTCTGGGTGTTCTGGAATTCTAGATTCCATTCGTCCCCATCTTCTAGATATATGCGCTTGGCAAAGTATTCCTTCTTGTTGAGTGCTGGCTCTTCCGAGTCGAGGTCCGTGTCAAATACGTGCGTCAGGCCTCTCTGTATTTCCACGCCAGGCAATTCATGGAGAGATGGAGGGCCCGGAAATCGAACGAGTGGGTAAACGGAGGCTTCGATGATTCCCTCATCGGAGTAGTAGAATGCATCATAATCTCCGATTGCCTTTACTGTGGAGACGTTGAATAGGAGATAGTTTTGAGCTTTCTCGCGTGATAGTGTGCGCCATCTTTTCTGTTGTCCGTTGGGTATGCCTACTCTTGGTTGGATGTTTTCAAGTTCAAGGGGTTGCCCTTCGGGTTCAATGGAGCGCCACTCGAAAGCTATCCTTGACTTGAGGCAAACTTCCTCAAGTCGGACAAAGGGGTCGTTGGGTGGCAATTGTGACTTAAGGTGGATTATTGCTGCCTCGGTCTCGCTTTTGGCTGCCTCGTTCTTGCCCATGTAATGACTATATGGGCTGCTGCTTGTATAGGTGTAGGGCTAAAGATTCACTGGGTAAGTGATTGCTTCAGTACATCTACTCCCGTGTGAGCCGCCCTTGGCGGGTGGGCGGGGCGGCGTCTCGGTCTTGCCGTCGACGATCTCATTGCAGTCCCAGGCTGGGGGAGGGTGATGTGCGAGTCATAGTCATTGTGCGGACCTGGCTTAGCGACCCTGAATGTAGTTAAGTGGTCAGCGTGCTTGTCCCAGCAGTAGGAGGGTCCAGGCTTCCTGGGTGCGTTTGCTGAGCCAGCGGTCTGTCTCGTGGACGACAGCCTTGCCTGACCTCATGGTGGTGCGGCGGATGAACATCAGGCCGCCGGAAGTGCAGAGTTCGTAGCTCGGGGCCTGGCACATGCAGGTGTGCTCTCGCACGCGCACGTGGTCGGACCGAGCGGCCGGGGCTCGCCAGACAAGCTTTTCGTGATCAGACACGAGTGGCCCCACGTGAATGCCGTGGTAAGCCCGAGTCATGAGCTGACCTTACGTCTATCTTGTCTACCTCGTCTACCACGTTGCCCATATGAGCAGCGTTCGAGACGTGCGTAACGTCGCGCTCGTGGAAGTCGATAGGTTCGATCCGACGCCGATCTACCAGCAGGTGGCGGCGATCATCCGGGAGCGGATCAAGAGCGGCGGGCTACAGCCGCGCGACCGGATACCGTCCGAGTCGGAGATGGTCCGGGATCACGGCGTCGCGCGTGACACCGCTCGTCAGGCCGTTGCCATGCTGCGCGAGGAGGGATGGGTGATCACCCTGCCGCAGCGCGGGAGCTTCGTGGCCGACAAGGAGAAGTGGCCGGCGGAGGACTGAGCGCGAAGCCGAGGGAGAGGCGGGGAGTACCACCCCGGCCTAGCTGGTGGTTCGGGCCGTCTGGGGCACGGCCAGGCCCTCAGGACTGAGTGACCAACTGAGTGACAACGGCCGTGGACGCAGCCGGACGACCATGGACCATAGGGGACTGTTTCCCCGATGTTAGAGCACGTCGACCATGGTCCCGGAGCCGGTTACTTGGCTTCGCATCGAAGGGGTCAGGGGTTCGAATCCCCTCATCTCCACAAGACGAAAGGCCCGACTCCAGATCATGGAACCGGGCCTTTTCGCTGTTCAGAGCTTGATTTACAACGGGAAAAGTGAACAGGTCGGGGGTGGGCCTGGCGAGGCTGAGCCGTCCGGGGCCGGCCGTTCGTCACCGGCCGCCACGGGCCGGGGTCACGTCCGATCCGCGAGAGGGCGGTAGAGGCGGCCTTTTTCGATGACTGGTGTGCGGGCACTGGCGGAGGGACCCCTCGATAATCAGAGGCGGTCCTTTGGTCTTCTGAGTCACCGTCCGTCGTTCGGAGTCGTCACTGATCAATGCCGCTCTACCAGCGCGTGAGCGAGGTCAAGCAGATGTGGAAGGTGCAGGATCCGGCCGCCGCCTCCGGGAAGGGGGACATGGAGCGGTTCCGTCCAGCGGGCCGGGATCGCGGTCAGTCCGTAGAAGGCGCCGGCCAGGCCGCCGGTGACCGCGGCGACGGTGTCGGTGTCGCCACCCAGGTCGATCGCGGTACGGATTGTCCTCGTAGCTACGGGTGGTGCGCAGGGCCCATACGGCGGAGCCGAGGCAGGGCCAGACGGCGCCGTTGACCTCAGTGGCCTGACCGGGATGCCAGTCAGGGGCCAGTATGGCGGCGTATCGCTCGCGGTGGCCGGGGTGGACGGCGGCGAGGGTCTGCGAGAGCTCCCCCAGGGGGTCCGCGCCGCTCAGGGCGAGGCGCACCAGATCGTGAAAGATCGCCGTTCCTTCCCCGGCTGCGGGGTCGCCGTGGGTGAGAGCGGAGATGCGGCGGGCGGCGTTCATGGTGGCCTGTCGCCCGTGGGCGGCGAAGTAGACCGCGGAAGGGGTGGCCCGCATCAGTGAGCCGTTTCCGGCGGCGCGGTGGCCGGCGCGGTAATGAGCGGTGGCGGCCTGGTCCCAGGGCAGGCCGCGGATGAGAACGTCCCGGGTCTGCAGGCCGATGTCCTTGGGGTCGTCGGCCGCCCAGCGTTGGAAGCGGGTAAAGACGTCGGGCAGGTCCAGGCCGCCGTGTTCCAGCAGAGACTCAGCCACGTGGACGGCCATCTGAGTGTCGTCGGTGGCCTCCCCGGCGTCCCAGCCACCGCCCCCGCACATCTCGGCTCCGGCACCAGGTGCCGGGAAGCGGGCGGAGAACGCGCCCGCTGGACCGAACTCGAAAGGCGCGCCCAGCGCGTCACCCACTGCCGAACCGACGACTGCCCCGGCGACACGCTCCATGTGATCCACAGCGGCAGGCTATCGAACCGCCACGGCATGGAAGCTCCGTGACCGACAGGCGGAACCGGCCCGAGGAGGGCTGATGAGAGTCGGCGAAAAGTCAGCGGACTCGCTGACATGGGGACGTGGCCGAGATCACCAGACGGCATTGGCGTGGTACGTGACGGCACCAGACGACATCCGGCGAGCAGGCCCGGTGCGTCCCACCGGGGTTCGCATCGAAGGGGTCAGGGGTTCGAAATCTCCTCATCTCCACCAATTCGGCTCGTGCGGCGGCCGTGGCGGAGGGCGCTGGTTCTGCGGTCGCCTCTCGGCAGAGGGGCGATCCACGGTCTTGAGTGTGGCGACGGTGTGGAGGTATGGGGCAGGTAGCGTGCAAACCACCGTGGGGATGAGGCATCGCCCCTACCGTCGCGAGGTATGCAGACAGTGGATGTACTGGTCGTGGGTGCGGGACTGGCCGGCCTGCGCACAGCCCGCCTGCTCGCGCGACGGGAACTGAACGTGATGGTGGTCGACCGTCGCAGGTCACTGTCGACGGGCATCCGCACGACAGGGATCTTCGTGCGCCGCACCCTCGACGACTTCGATGTGCCGGATCACCTGCTCGGGCCGGGTGTTCGGGACGTGCTGCTGTATCCGCCGTCGCGGCGGGCACCGATCCGGCTCACCAGCGACCGGGACGAGTACCGCGTGGCCGACATGGCGGCCGTCTACCAGCACGCGCACCGCGCGGCGGAGTCGGCCGGGGCGCGGGTCTTCTTGGGCGTACGGTATGTCGACGCGTCGATGGGTTTTGTGCGGTTCGCGGGTGCGGAACCGGTGACGGCCCGGTTCATCGTCGGCGCGGACGGTGCCCGCTCCCGAGTGGCCCGTGATCTCGGCCTTGATGTCAACCGGCGCTTCCTCGTCGGTGCCGAGATCGTCCACCCGATCGCGTCGGGCACGACCACCCCGGCGTTCCACTGCGTGCTGGACCCCCGGATCGCTCCGGGGTACCTGGGATGGGTCATCGACGACGGCCGGCACGCGCATGTCGGCGTCGCGGGATATCCGAACGCGATGCGCGCCGGCGTCCGCCACCTGCTGGACGATTTCATCGCGGACGCGCCCGGCGGTACACCGCCGGCCGGGCCGGTCGAGCGCCGGGGTGGTCCGATTCCGGTCGGCGGTGTGCTGCGGCGGTTGGCGTGCCCCGCCGGTCTGCTCGTCGGAGACGCGGCGGGCGCGGTGTCGCCGCTGACGGCCGGCGGGTTGGACCCTTGCTTACGCATGTCCGAACTGGCCGCGGCGGTCACCGCCGGGTACCTGCGTACCGGCGACCGGCGCGTGCTGAGCCGGTACGACGGGGACGCGTTGCGGACTCGGTTCCGAGGCCGGCTGTTGCTGCGCCGCGTGTTCGCCGGCATCCGATCCCCTGCGGCGGCAGAGGCGGCGGTGGCTGCGTTACGCGGTCGTGCCGGTCGTGCCTTGGCGGCGCGGATCCTGTTCGGCGACGGCTCGTTTCCCGAGGTCGACCCATGGCTAGCCGACCTGGCGATCGACCACCTTCACCGGTAACGCCGACCGGCTCGCCTGTGACAGAGCGGGCGCGGGCGCACAGAGCTCTGCGCGGTGGCCGGCGATCTCCTGAAGCCGTGGAGACCTTTCCATGCGGCGATGAGCTGTTGGTGCCTCGGCCTGGCGGCCCGCCGGACGTTTGGCATCACGGCGGCCTCATCAGGTGACGTGAGGCCACCGTGGCTGTGTGGGCCGGTTCAATCAGCGGGAAGCCTCGTTCTTTCGGAAGACGAGGCTTTTTGTGTTGTTCCGGGCCGTGGTTCGCCCGCCGGAGCCGAGGCTGGTCGCTCGGTTTCCGTGTGGCAAAGCTTCCGCCCGACCGGGCGAGGGGCCTCCGTCGATTGGATGTTTACACGTCCGCCAGTGTTTCGCTGGTTGACAGTTCAGCCAGCTCGTGTGCCGTCAGCGGCTGAAGGCCGAACGACGGGTAACCCATCTGCGTGGTCATCATGTGCACGAAAGCGCGCGCGTACGGGTGGACTGTGAGGGTGGATGAGACCGCGCCGAGCATGTCCAGTTCTTCGCGGGAGAAGCACACCTCTGGGGGAGTCTTGTAATCGACCACGTATGTCACCTCCACCTTCCAGCAGAGCTCCTCCCCGCCGCTCCTGGACAAGCGGTTGGCGACGACGGTGTACGCCACTCGCATGGCGATGCTTTCGGCTGTCTGATCAGGTGTGACTTCAATGCCCATCTGTACGGTCAGCTGACCGGTTTTGAGCGGTAGGCCCACTTCTGAGTTTGATCGTTCGAGGCGGATGTTGGAGAGCCCCAGCTGGGCTTCCACCCGTGTCGCGGAAGCCGCGATCTCTTCGGGAGTCATGCCGCTGTGCTCGCCTGCCTGACCACATGAAGTCTTGCGCCCGTTGAGGTGTAGCGGACCTCGGGTTCGCAGACCTTCTCTTCCTGCATCTGCAGGGACAGAGAGCGGACCGCCTCCGGGGGAGCGTTGTGGTCGCAGTGGCCGAGTACGACCTTGAAGCCGAGGGCGTCCATCATTCCGGCCAGCGTCCGCAGGGTGAGGTTGCGTGCGCCGGCGAGACGTTGTGTGATCTCGGAGGGGCGCACATCCAGGCGTCGGGCCAGTTCCTGCCGGGTGATGCCTCGCGTTTGGATGGCTTCCGCGACCAGCTCCGTGGCTGCGAGGAGGAGTTCCTCCTCGGCGAACAGTCGGCGGGTCTCGGGTGTGTCGTCAAACCAGCTCATCGTCACTCCCTTCTCCGAAGATTGTTCGTGCTCGCTTCACTTGTCTTTTTACGCCTCGGATCTCGCCTGGTTTGGTGCTTCCGTGGGTGGCGTACCAGACGCTGCCCTGACGGATGCCGTACAGCCGCAGAGGGCGGGGACTGTGCACCTTCCACTCCGCGACATGGGGATCTTTGCTGTCGAGGAGCCGGAGCCTCTCCTGGCTGAGCAGCACTCCCATCGCGAACTGACGCTGAAACAACGTCTTGAACGCCTGCCGAGCCCGTGGCTCGATGCCTTCGAGGAAGTGGAACGCGGGGAGGGAGCCGTCCAATAGTCTCACCGCCATCACCTTCCCATGAGCGCCGGCGTACAGCTCGAAAGGCCCGGCGCCAGTTTCAGTCATAGCTTAAGTTCACCACAAGATGGTTTGCTCCTTGGGAAGGAAGAACTGACTTAAACGAGACTTCCACCTGCGGCCGGGCCACCCCGATTCGCTGGTATGACCAGGCAGAACCGTCACCTTACATACCAATCATGATCAAAATTTGAACTTTGCGAAACTCTCGGGACAGCCCCCACTTCGTCTCGCTGATCGAGATGGCTTCGGCCTCCTGCCCCGCGCTGTCGGCGGCGCGTGCGCGCCGGGCCCCGCGGACCAGGCGAGCCCGGTCTTGGAGCGGGCGCGCCGGCGGGTGGTGGCCGGCCTCACCCGGTGGGGGTTCATGAACTCGCCCGAGCCGCTCGACGATGGCCACCAGGTCCCCGCTGTCCGGAAACCGGCGCGGTGCCTCGGCCTCTGGCGGTTCGTCGTAACGGTCGGGGCCTCCGGGCGGAACGCGGTGTGCTGTTCGCCGTCGGTTCAGGGCCGGTCGGCGATGTCGAGGACCAGGGACCGGCGTCGCTGGTGGACGGTGAGGTAGGTCAGGCCGCTCGCCCCGGTGGTGAAGCGGCGCTGGGAGAGCCGGGGAAGCCAGACGAGCGCTCCGGGGCGCAGGGAAAGCGTGTCCAGTTCGGTGTCCAGTCGGCCGTCCCCGCTGAGCACGAGGAGAAGGACGTCGAGGTCGGGCCCCTTGTGCGTCTCGACGGCGGTGCCGGGCCGCAGGTGGACGATGTTGGAGTCGAGGTCGCGCCCGCTCATCTGGAGTTTCCACACCGCCCCCGCCGCGTCGGAGGCGTGGGTGCCGGCGGCGACGGCGTGGGCGTCGGTGAGGATCCGCGGCAGCGGGGTGGAGGCGAGTTTGCCGATCCGGATCCGCCAGACGTCGGGCCCCTTGTCGAGGTAGTCCCAGCTGTGGTCGCCCGGATGATCGAGCTCGAACTCCTGTCGCAGGTGTTTCGGATCGTGGTTGTTGACCAGCACGAAGGCCTCGCCGACGGCGAGGCCGTCGAACTCCTGGAAGATCCGGGGGTGCTTGTCGGGCTTGCGTAGCGGCCGTACGTCGAGCTCCTGGTCGGGCATGGCGTTCCTCTCGTCGGGTCTATTTATACAAGCCGTTTTTGTATAAACTCAAGCCATGACATACGTGATCGGGCTTCCCTGCGTGGACGTCAAGGACCGGGCGTGCGTGGAGGAGTGCCCGGTCGACTGCATCTACGAGGGCGGGCGGAGCCTGTACATCCACCCGGACGAGTGCGTGGACTGCGGTGCCTGCGAGCCGGTCTGTCCGGTCGAGGCGATTTACTACGAGGACGATCTCCCGGTCGCGCTGGGTGCCTATCTGGCCGACAACGAGCGCTTCTTCACCGAGACCCTCCCCGGCCGGGACACGCCTCTGGGGTCGCCCGGCGGTGCGGCCAAGCTGGGTGCGCTGAGTGCCGACACGGCGATGGTCGCGGCCCTGCCGCCGCAGGGGGCGTGAGCCGGCCGTGGCCGAGCGGCGGCGGAAACCCCGTGGAGGCGACGACGTCCCGGGCGGCGCGACGCCGGCACGGGCCGCCGAACGTCCCACGGTGCCGGCGACCGGCCGCCGGCGGCTCATCTTGACGATGCTCCGCCGATCCGAGACCCCCCTCGGGGTGGCCGACATCGCCGAGCGGCTCGGGGTCCACCCCAACACGGTGCGGTTCCATCTCGACGCCCTGGCCGACACGGGCCAGGTCGAGCGGGTGCACACCGCGTCGGCCGGCCCCGGCCGTCCACCGCTGCTGTTCCGGGCGAGGCCGGGGATGGACCGCGGCGGGCCGCGTAACTACCGCCTGCTGGCCGAGATCCTGGCCGGCGGTCTGGCCGCCGACCCGGACCCCGCCACCAGGGCGACCGAGGCCGGCCGGGTGTGGGGCGGCCTCCTGGTCGATCAGTCGGCTCCGCCGGTCGCCCTCACCCGGGAGCAGGCGGTGCGCAGGCTGGTGAGCCTGCTCGACGACCTCGGGTTCGCGCCCGAGGAACGATCGGCCGATGGTGATCACAGGCAGATCGGGTTGCGGCACTGCCCGTTCCTCGAACTGGTCGCCACCCGGGCCCAGGTGATCTGCCCGCTGCACCTCGGGCTCATGCAGGGGGCGATGACGGCGCTCGGCGCGCGGGTGACGGTGGGCCGGCTCGACCCGTTCGCCGAGCCCGATCTGTGCCTCGCGCACCTCACGGCGGCGGGCGGTACGAGATGACCGGTCACGCGGGCCGGCGGGCCCGTGGAGAGACCGTCCGGAGAGAGAGGACCTGGAGATGACCCCCGCATCGGCCGTTGCCGTGGGTGTGACGTTCGTGTGGCTCGGGATGGTAATGGCCGTCTCGTTCCTGGAGACACCGTTGAAGTTCCGCGCGCCCGGAGTGGACCTGCGCATCGGGCTCGGGATCGGCCGGCTGGTCTTCCGTGCCCTCAACAGCGTCGAAGCCGTTCTCGCCGCGGTGCTCATCATCATGATCACCGTCGGCGGAGTACCCGCCGGGACCGTGGTCGCCGCCGTCGTCGCGGTCGCGGTCCTGGCGGTGCAACTCGGCGCGGTCCGGCCACGCCTGACCCGGCGCTCCGACCGCGTCCTCGCCGGTGAGGACGTTCCGCGATCAAGGGGCCACCACGCCTACGTGGCCTTCGAGATCGCCAAGGTCGCGGCCCTGCTCGCCACCGGCGTCCTGCTGCTGGCGGCCTGACCTCCTCCCCGCCGGGGAGGGCGGGGGCTCCACCCAAGAAATTTCGATGAACCGACCGACACCGAAAGGCATCACCATGGAGTCGATCTCCCTGAGTTCGCTGGCGAACGAGCACCTGACCACAGCGCGACAGGCCAGGAGCGGACGGAGCGCCCACACCGTCCACGGCGGGCACCGGCACTCCTTGCGTCAGACGCTGCTCGCACTCGCCGCCGGACGAGGTCTCGACGATCACGAGAGTCCCGGCGAGGCCACCCTGCAGGTGCTACACGGACGCGTACGCCTCGCGACCGGCCACGACGCCTGGGAGGGGGCGGCCGGTGAATATCTCGTCATACCGCCGGAACGGCACAACCTGACCGCGATCGACGACTCCGTCGTCCTGCTCACCGTGGCCGTACATCCCGGCCCGGCGGCCGGAGACGACGAGCCTCCCAAGGCCGAGGAGGCGCACAGCCCGTCACGCTGAGCGGTGCGCCGCCCCCCGGTCCGGCGAAGCGGGAGCCCGCCCCCGGCTCGTTCGCCCGGTGGCGGTGGCGGGCCGGCCCCGGGAACTCCTCGCGCCTCCTGGCGGCCTGATGCCACATCCGTTTGCGGGTCAGGCCCGTTCCTGGCGGGGCATGACCACCTCGCGGACGATGAGCAGGACCGCGGCGACCAGCGGGATGCCCAGCAGGGCGCCCACCACGCCCAGCAGGGCGCCGCCGAGCAGGGCGCCGACGATCGTGGCGAGCGGCGGGACGTCCACCGAGCTCTTCATCACGCTCGGAGCGATCCAGTAGTTCTCGATCTGCTGATAGACGGTGAAGAAGATCACACAGACGATGCCGACGGTGGGGGAGACGAAGAATCCGACGATGGAGGCGGCTCCGGCGCCGATGAAGGCGCCGACCATGGGGATCAGGTCGGTCAGGGCCACGATCAGGGCGAGGGCCAGGGCGTAGGGGACCTCCATCAGGACCAGGAAGAAGAAGGTCGTCACTCCGGCGATCAGCGAGACGATCAGGTTTCCCGCGACGTAGCCGCCGATGCTGTCGATGATCTGGTCGCCGAGCAGCCCGGCCCGGGTCCTGCGGGACCGGGGGATGAGGCGGTAGGTCATCTTCTTGAGCGAGTTCAGCGAGCCCAGGAAGTAGAGCGTCAGCACCAGCACGGTCAGCGCGTTGAAGACCGCCCCGATCAGCACCTGGCCGAAGCCGAGTACGCCGCCGAACATCTGGGTGCCGAAGTCGCCGCTCGTCACATACCGCTGGAGCTTCTCCAGGAGCTGGAAACGCTGGTCCAGGTCGCGGATCAGCGGGTTGTTCTGCAGCTCCTGGACGTACTGCGGGATCCTCTCCACGAAGTCGGTCGACTGGGCGGTGAGCGGCGGCACCACGGCCAGGCCGAAGACGGCGAAGACCGCGATGACGCCGAGGAAGACCACGGTGATCGCGACAAGGCGGGAGAGGCCAAGTCGTTGCAGACCCTCGACCCCGGGGTTCAGGCCGATGGCCAGGAAGAGCGAGACGACGATGAGGATCAGCACCGAACTCGCGCTCGCCACGGCCTGCACCAGCCACCAGGCGGTGAGCACGCCGAGGGCGGCGGTGAAGCCGAACACGAACGGATTGCCGCGCATCGACCGGCCCGGCGTGCCGAAGGGCAGGTCGGGAGGGGGCGCGCCGGTCCGAGGGGTGCCGGGCGGGGGTACGGGGCCGGCTGAGGTGAGGATCGGCTCGGACGACGAGGGAGGCGGTTCCGGCGAGGGAGGCGGTTCCGGTGTGGGAGGCGGTTCCGGCGCGCCGGCGCGGTCGGGGGAGGGGGCGGCGCGGTTGGGGGAGAGGGGCTCGGACACGCCTGGGCACTGCCCCTTATGGGACGAAACAATCTGTCTTCAGCAGATAGTGAAATATCCGGATTTAAGTGATGGTGGGGCTTCTGTCAGCTTCCGGCTCCGGCTCGGGCGCGGGCTCGGCCTCCGGCTCGACGGTGGTCCGGTGGGCTCAGGTCAGGTTGACGTACTGGCGGGGGCGCAACGCGTGGTTTCGCAGGGCGGCCAGGGCGGCCGAGCGGCCCGCCGGGGTGAGCCCGCCGGCCACCCGGAGGCCGAACGCGTCCAGGCGCCGTCCCAGCTCGGTCAGTGAGGCGTCGACCTCGGAGGTCTGCCACTCCTCGCAGTCGATCACCGCGGTGACCCGGTCGCGGTCGGCCGGCGAGCCGTCGGCCAGCAGCATCAGCGCCACCTCCCTGGCGGACGCCCTGAACTCGTGCTCCCCCGACGCCGGGGCCAGCAGCGCGGCGGCCGCGGTCTCCCAGAGCAGGTCGGGGTCTTCGAGCAGGCGCTCCCCGGTCGCGGTGGTCACCAGCCGTCTGCCCGCGCGGCGCAGCGCGCCCATCTGCCCCTGGGCCACCTCCCGGACCGCCGCCAGTTCGGCGGCGCTCCAGGTGCTCTCCGCGAGCACCGAGCGGGCGAGGTTGTGCCGCTGGGTCAGCGGGATGCCGCCAGGGCGGCGCCCTATCCGCAGCAGCCACCGCAGCGCCTCCAGGTGATCCTCGGCCGGGGCCGGGATCGGGGCGTGCAGGCGCACCTCGAAGGGCTGGGCCAGCTCCCGCCAGGCGGTACCCCGGCCGAGCACCCAGCGGTTGAGCCGCTCCCCCTGCACCCGGTGGAGCCAGTTGTCCCCGCCCAGCTCAGGGCGGGGAGTGGTGAGCCAGAGCCTGGTCAGCGTGGTCCGCTCGGGTGAGTCCTGGCGGAGCTCCCCCGAGACGATGGCGAGCTCCAGGGCGGCGGAGCAGGCGCCGTGCGCGCCCAGCTCCTCGGGACCCATGATCGAGCTCCACCGGAGCTCCGGCACGTCGGGCGGGAGCACTCCGGTGGCGTTCAGCGCGCTCTGGTAGGCGGCCATCCCGGCGTCCTCGCCGGAGCGGGTGTAGACGCGCAGGATCCGCGCGGTCGTGGCGGAGAGGCAGATCGCGGCGTAGCGTTCCAACCCGCCCAGCCGTAACAGGCTGCCCAGCGCGCGGGCGATCGCGGTACGGTCGCCGCCGACCTTGGTCGGCAGGGTGTACCAGAGGAACTCGCACACGTTGAGCTCGGTGATCGTCTCCAGCGGTTCGCCGCCGGTCAACCAGTCGATCGCGCTCCGGGCGTGCTCGGCGCAGTCTGGCTCCGATCGCTCCAGCTCGGAGAGGAGCGCGGCCACGTCCGGTGCAGGCATGCTTCGAAGTCTGCCGTATACGGGCCTGCTCTGACGATGAACGTGACGTAATGGATCGTGCACGTCGCCTACCCTAAGAAATCAATGCTAAGCAGCTCATATGCCCAACGGTCAGATCCAGCCTTTTTTGAAGAGCATGCGGGAGCTCCAGTCCGCGTAGGGGATGATCTCGGCGCTGAGCACGGGGTAGAGCCACCAGAAGTTGACGAGCGCGAGCAGTGTGAAGGCGCCCACCACCGAGGCGCCGGTGATCCGCCTCCGCAGCGTGGCGTCGGCGGGGCCGATGATCAGTCCGGCGGCGAGGACGATGGCCAAGATCATGAACGGGACCATGGCGACGGCGTAGAACATGAACATGGTGCGGTTGTCGGCG
>NZ_JBEXUG010000071.1:0-12984 GCF_040614315.1 Streptosporangium sp. NPDC006007
CAACGGCTCCAACTTCGGACCCCGACGACGCACCGGCTCACCGGAAGAAGAGTTCACACAGGATCTAACGACGGATTACCGGCGCAGGACACTAGCCACGGTGGTCCACATGTTGTCGAACCACATGCGGGACTGGTTGACGAACTGTCCTGAGGTGGAATCCCCGCCGTCGCTCACGGCAAAGTGGAAGAGCTCCGCGTCCTTGCCACCCATGTCGTAGATGGCTTGCGGCTCCCCGGCGAGCGTGACGTTGTGCTTAAAAACGGGGTAGAAGCCGAAGAATACCTCTTTGCCGTTGCGGACGTAGAGCTTGAACCGCGGAGGCTCTCCGTTGATCCGAACCTCTGCTGAAGCGGCCTTGACCAGGCCGAAGTCTCGCAGTTCCTGCACGGAATCGACGATGGCCTGAGCATGTCGTGATGAGATCCGCTCCATGCGCTTCCGGATAAGCGGTTCGTCTTCAAGGTTGTCCGCCAGGACAGGCAGAGACCAGGGACGGCTCGTGTCCGGCACAAGCATCCGGATCGTGATGCTCTCGGGAACCAATCGGCCGGCACGGATGCTGTCAAGCGGTTCCTGAATCGCGCCGTGCAAGGTCTCTCCGGAGAACCCGGCGAACTCGATCGAGACATCACGCTTCTTGAACGCCTGCTCGATGTGCGGGCGGAGCCCGACCGGCCGCGCGGTGCGCTCCCGCACGAACACTCCATCGGCCGACTTCGCCGCGTGCCGATCGAGTGCCTGCATGAGTACGTGACCAACCTGCTGGCCAACGGCGGCCAGCGACAGAAGACCGCGGCCTGAGGGGGACTGAATGGGACGTAAGCCGAACGGTGCCTCATCGATCTACCTGGGCAAAGACGGCAAGTGGCAC
Organism: Streptosporangium sp. NPDC006007; assembly: GCF_040614315.1. Classification (NCBI taxonomy): domain Bacteria; kingdom Bacillati; phylum Actinomycetota; class Actinomycetes; order Streptosporangiales; family Streptosporangiaceae; genus Streptosporangium; species Streptosporangium sp. NPDC006007. Next base: position 875 of record NZ_JBEXUG010000071.1, read on the forward strand.
GGGCGGGTGACCATGGGCGTCAAGGACGACGGCACTCCGGATCGTCGACATGTGAAGCGCAAGAACGAATCCGAGGTCATCAAGGCGGTTCGCGAGCTGGAGCGAGAGCGCGACAGCGGAGCTGTCCGCAAGACCGGCCGGTGGACCGTTGCGAAGTGGCTCACCCACTGGATCGAGACCATCGCCGTTCCGCCGGCCATCCGCGCGACGTCACATTCGGGCTACCGGGTGGACGTGCACACCCACCTGATCCCCGGCATCGGAGCACACCGGCTCAACAAGCTGACCCCTGAACGCCTCGAAAAGCTCTACGCCAATATGCAGCGCGCGGGGAAGTCCGCAGGGACCGCCCATCACGTCCACAGAACGGTTCATACGGCTCTCAACGTGGCCGTACGGCGCGGATACCTCATCCGGAACCCCGCCACACTCGCCAAGGCTCCGACGCTCAGTGAGGAGGAGGTAGAGCCGTACGACATCGCCGAGATTCAGCGGCTGCTCAAGGCCGCCAGCGCGCTGCCCCGCAACAGCGCGCGGTGGGCCGTCGCGCTCGCGCTCGGATTGAGGCAGGGCGAGGTTCTGGGCATGAGGTGGGTGGATGTGGACCTCGACCGGGGACCCTCCGTGTCCGGCGGGGGCGCCAGCGCCCGAAGTACGCCCACGGGTGCGGGGAGACCTGCGGAAGGAAAGCGGGTTACTGCCCGGAGCGTAAGCAGACCAACCCCGACACGGCCGACACCAAGTCACGAGCTGGCCGACGCACGATCGGGCTCCCCGGCCAGCTCGTCACGCTGCTTCGCAAGCACCGGGAGGAACAGGCCAGGGACCGGGCGGACGCCCGGCAGCTCTGGGAAGACGGGGGATGGGTGTTCGCCACCCCGACCGGCCAGGCGCTCAACCCGAACACCGACTACCACCAGTGGAAAGATCTACTCAAGGCCGCCGGACTCCGAGACGCCCGGCTGCACGACGCCCGGCACACCGCCGCGACGGTTCTCCTGATCCTGGGCGTTCCCATGCCCACGGTCATGTCGATCATGGGATGGGCGAGCGCCGACATGGCCAAGCGATACCAACACGTCACCGACCCCATCCGGCAGGCCGTCGCGCGGCAGGTTGGCGGGCTGCTCTGGCAGGCCGACGAAGAGACCCTAGACAGGGGCGAAAACCCCTCCGAACAGGCCGACTGAGACCCAAACTGAGACCCTGACGCACGAAAGCCCGCTCCGAGACGGAGCGGGCTTTCGCGTTACGGCTGGTAAACTTGGCGGAGGATAGGAGATTCGAACTCCTGAGGGGTTGCCCCCAACACGCTTTCCAAGCGTGCGCCCTAGGCCAACTAGGCGAATCCTCCGCGAGAAGCCTACCGGACTTTTCCGGGTGCGTTGACCACATATTCCGGCACCCGAGCACTCCGATCAGAGGCTAGACTGGGCCCGGACCCCTCGCGCGGCGTCATCCTGTGAACCTCCCCAGGGCCGGAAGGCAGCAAGGATAAGCAGGCTCTGGCGGGTGTGCGAGGGGTCTCTTCGTTTCAGGCTCCCTCGCAGGTGGGATCGTCGCATGAGTCTTGCGCTGTACCGCAAGTACCGGCCCGGGACCTTCGCGGAGGTCAAGGGGCAGGAACACGTCACCGAGCCGCTGCGACAGGCGCTGCGGAGCGGCCGGATCAACCACGCCTATCTGTTCAGCGGGCCCCGAGGGTGTGGCAAGACCTCCAGCGCCCGGATCCTGGCCCGCTCCCTGAACTGCGAGAAGGGCCCGACCCCCGACCCCTGCGGCGAGTGCGACTCCTGCGTGGCGCTGGCCCCCACCGGGCCCGGGCACCTCGACGTCATCGAGATCGACGCCGCTTCGCACGGCGGTGTGGACGACGCCCGCGACCTGCGTGAGCGGGCCTTCTTCGCTCCGGTGTCGGCGCGCTTCAAGATTTACATCATCGACGAGGCGCACATGGTGACCCGCGAGGGGTTCAACGCGCTGCTCAAGCTCGTCGAGGAGCCTCCCCCGCACCTGAAGTTCGTCTTCGCGACCACCGAGCCGGAGAAGGTCATCGGGACGATCAAGTCCCGGACCCACCACTACCCCTTCCGGCTGATCCCGCCCGCGGCTTTGCGCACCCTCATGGAGGAGATCCTCACCTCCGAGAACGTTCCCTTCGAGCCCGCCGCGCTGCCGCTGGTGGTCCGGGCGGGCGCCGGTTCGGCCCGTGACTCCCTGTCGATCCTCGACCAGCTGTTCGCCGGGTCGGACGAGGCGGGCATCACCTATGCCCGCGCGGTCTCCCTACTGGGTTACACCGACGGAGACCTGCTCGACGACGTGGTCGCCGCCTTCGCCGCCCGGGACGGCGCGCGGGTCTTCCACGCGGTGAACCGGGTGGTCGAGGGGGGGCACGACCCCCGCCGGTTCGCGATGGACCTGCTGGAGCGCTTCCGCGACCTGGTGATCCTGGCCAATGTGCCGGAGGCGGCCGGCAGCGGGCTGCTTGACCGGCCCGCCGACGAGCTGGAGCGGCTCCAGGAGCAGGCCGCCTCGATGGGCCCGGCCGAGCTGACCCGTGCCGCGGAGATCTTCAACGCGGGCTTGACCGAGATGCGCGGCGCGGCCTCGCCCCGGCTGCTGCTGGAGCTGATGTGCGCCAGGACGCTGCTGCCCGGCGTCGCGCGGGACGAGGCGGCGCTGCTCGCCCGGATGGAGCGGCTGGAGAAGGGGGGCGTCGCCACAGCCCCCGGCACCTTCGCTCCGGCCCCCGTCCACCTCCCCGTCTCCACCCCCGGTTCCGGCCCGGCGACCTCCACGGTGCCGGTCTCCCCGGATCGGTCCTCCGCCGCGCCCGCGCACCCCGCGGCCTCCGTGTCCGCTCCACCCCCCGCCACCGCTCCCTCCCCCGCCACCGGTACGGCTCCCGCCGCCTCGCCCGGCGCTTCCCGCGCACGGGACGACGACTGGCCCACCCCCGCCAGGCCCGGCGCCCCGATGACCGAACCTCGGGCCCAGGCCCCGCGCTCTCCCCACGCCTCCCAGGACGTCCCCCCGGCCTCGCGGGCCCCCGGCCCGACGGCCGCCGCCGACTCCGGGCAGGAGGGGGGAGCGGTCCACCAGATGTGGCCGCAGGTGCTCGGCGTGCTCAAACAGCGCAGCATCGTCGTCTGGGCGAACGTGAACACCAACGCCCAGGTCGTGGGGGTCGAGGGCAACATCGTCACCCTGGGTTTCGCCCAGGTCGGCGCGATGAGGAACTTCATCGGCGGCGGTAAGGACGCGGTGGTCGCCGCGGCGCTGCAGGAGGTGCTGGGCGGCAAATGGAAGGTCGAGGCGGTGGTCGGCGGCGGCCCCGCCCCGGCCGGAGGCACCCGCCCCGCCCCGCCCCGGCCCCCGGCCTCACCGCGCCAGGAACACGCCGCCAGGCCCGCTCCCGCACCGGGCGCCGCGCCGCCCGCGGGGCCGTCCACCGGGCCGGTCGGCACGCCGCCCGCGGGGCCGGCCGCCGCGTCCCCGGCCGCCTCGCAGCCCCCGGCCGAGCAGGGCCGGCCGCGTCCCCGGCCGCAGGCTCGGCCCGCCACCGACGAGTCCTGGCCGGACGCTCCGCTCCCGGAGGATCCCGGCTCGCCTCCCGGCCCAAACCCCGGTTCAAACCGTGGCTCAAACCATGGCGCAAGCCATGGTTCAAACCCCGGCCTCGCCGCCGCACGCTCGGCGGCCAGGGCCGCGGCCCAGTCGGGGCCGAAGGCCGGTGGCGGCAGGGCGGCCTGGCCGGACGCGGTGCCCCGCCGTGACCCCGCCCCCGACGCCGACGAGGTCGATCCGCTGAACGACGCCGACGCCGACGTCGACGCGCTCACCGGCATGGCCCTCATCCAGCGTGAGCTGGGCGGGCAGATCATCGGTGAGATCGACCACACCTGAGCGGTCACGCCTTAGGAGGGTCTCGGACGGGGAAGGCTGGAGCCGGCCGGGCTATGGCGGGCCGAGGCCGGCGAGGCGGATCCGGGCCGCGGCCCCGCGATGGTCGTCTGCGGGGAGCATGGCGACGAGCCGCTCCAGGACGTGCGGATCGTTCTTGGCGTATTCGGTGTTCGCGTAGGCCCACAGGTCGTCGGGGGAGCCCCGGAGCAGAAGGTGGGCGCGGACCTGGCCTTCGAGCTCGTCACGTTCGCCGCGGATGGCCGGGGACTCCGACCGGGGCAGCAGCGGGCCGCCGTAGGCGCGGGCGACCGGGGCGGCCTCCCGTCCGGCGAGCAGGCGTCTGAGATGGAGGAAGTCGGCCTCGACCGCGCAGGCCAGCCGGTACGGCTTGGCGGCGACGACGGGTCCGAGCCGGGCGCGGAGGCGGTGGATCTCGGCGCGGGCGGTCACCGGGTTGCCCATGTCGCCGTACAGGTGGAAGGAGAGCTGGTCGGCCGTCGCCCCCTGGGGGTTGAGGGCCAGCAGCGTGAGGATCTCGGCGTGGCGGAGGGAGAGCGGGACGCGGGCCCCGTCGAGGCCGGCGGACGGATGCTCGGCGCCGAGGAAGGACAGGGTGAGCACCGGGACGTGCGGCTGGTCGGGGAGACGGAGCAGGAAACCCTCGCCGAGCGGGTCGAGCAGCGCGGCTCGGCCGTCGGGCAGGACCACCCGGTCGCCCGACTCGGGCAGGCGGACTCGGCGGCTCCACCGCTGGGCCCGGCCGCCGGCCACGACGCGTCCCGTCGCGCTGACCAGGGCGCCCGGCTCGCCGCGCAGTGCCCGCAGGTGTCCGCCGTGGTGGGTGCGGAACCGGTTGTCGCGTTCGCGCATGCGCAGCGCGAGGTGGCTTTCGGCCAGGCGGGCCGTGGTCTCGACGAGGGTCACGGTCGCCGGGTGCAGGGTGTGCATGGTCCCGCTGAGGTCGACGCAGCCGAGCACCTCGCCGCTGTCCGGGTCGATGATCGGCGCGGCGGAGCAGGACCAGACGTGAAGGGCTCTGACCAGATGTTCGGCGGCGAAGATGTGGACCGGCCGCCGGGTCGCGAGCGCGGTGCCCATGCCGTTCGTGCCGATCGCCCGCTCCCCCCAGTGGAAGCCGTCGGCCAGTCCCACCTCGTCGGCCCTGCTCATCGCCCGGTGGTCGCCGTCGCGCCAGAGCACCCGGCCGTCGGCGTCGGTGACGATCAGGATGTGCTCGCTCGCCGAGGCGGTCTCCAGGAGCGTCTCGGCGATGAGCGGCAGCAGCGCGCTCATGGGGTGCGCCGACCGGACCTCCTGGATGTCGCGGTGTTCGAAGGCGGGCGGGGCCGACCTGGCGTCGGGGTCGACGCCCGCTTCCATGGAGCGGCGCCACGAGGCGGAGATCAGGCTCCGCAGCGCCCTGTCCGGTGGCCGCCCGGCGTTCAGGGCGGCCTCGTGCAGGCGGCGTAGCCGTACCGAGTAGGCGTCCGGATCCGAGACGGCTCTCGGGCGGCCGTCGGGCATGTGCCACCCCCGGGAATCAGATTGGTGGGCGAAGCATCTGCGGTGGAGACCTCTGCCCGCAACCGATTCGGCCAAAAGGAAGTGCGAAGGGTGATGGGTCGATCGCAACGTGTGTGCAACCTGGAGTTGGATACCTTCGGGACCACACGCCGCCGTGTGCGGCCGCTCCGGTGCGTGTGACGTCGGGTCCCGGACGTCGTGGAGGGGGGCCGGGACCCGACGGAGCGCCTGCCTGTCCCGGCACCGTGACGGGGTGCCGCCGGGATGGCGCGGTGGTCGTCGAGGGGTTCCGTCGGCGCGGATCGGGACCCTTGAGTGGTTTGGCCGCAGTCCAGGGGGAACACGGCATGCGCCAGTGCGATACCGGCCTCCGACCCCGTAGGCTCGTGACGACTGACGTCACGGACGAGGAGCACACGACGGTGAATCCAGGGGATGTCAACCTGCAGCAGTTGCTGGAACAGGCGCAGCTGATGCAGCAGCAGCTGGTGAGTGCCCAGCAGGAGTTGAACGACGCCCAGGTCGAGGGCACGGCGGGCGGTGGTCTTGTCGTGGCCACGGTCAACGGCGGGGGTGAACTGCTCGAACTGAGGATCAGTCCCGAGGTCGTCGACCCCGGTGACCCCCAGGACACGGCCGACACCATCGCCGACCTGGTCATCGCCGCGATCCGGGATGCCGTCCGGGCGGCCGCGGACCTCCAGCAGGAGAAGCTCGGGCCGCTCGCGCAGGGGCTGGGAGGCGGGAGCGGGCTCGGCCAGCTGCCCGGGTTCTGAGTCATGTACGAGGGGGTCGTCCAGAACCTGATCGACGAGCTGGGGATGCTGCCCGGCGTCGGTCCCAAGAGCGCGCAGCGGATCGCGTTCCACCTGCTGGCCGCGGAGCCGGCCGATGTGAAGCGGCTCGCCCACGCGCTGCTGGAGGTCAAGGACAAGGTCCGCTTCTGCCGGGTCTGCGGGAACGTCGCAGCCGAGGAGGAGTGCCGGATCTGCCGTGACGTCCGGCGCGATCCCCAGGTGATCTGCGTCGTCGAGGAGTCCAAGGACGTCGTGGCGATCGAGAAGACCCGCGAGTTCCGGGGCCGTTACCACGTGCTCGGTGGGGCGATCAGCCCGATCGACGGGGTGGGCCCCGACGACCTGCGCATCCGTGAGCTGATGACGCGCCTGGCCGACGGCCGGGTCACCGAGTTGATCCTCGCCACCGACCCCAACCTGGAGGGGGAGGCGACGGCGACCTATCTCGCCCGTCTGGTGAAGCCGATGGGGCTGAGAGTCACACGACTGGCCAGCGGCCTGCCGGTAGGCGGTGACCTTGAGTATGCCGACGAGGTCACCTTGGGCCGCGCGTTCGAGGGTAGGAGGCTGCTGGATGTCTGACGCATGGGGTGCTCTCGCGGAACGGGTCGCCGGTCACGCGGAGAACTACATCGACGGCCTGACCAGGCTGGCGGGCGGCGAGGGCGGTGACGCCATTCTGCCGCTGCTCCTTGTGGAGGTCGCGCAGGTCAGCTCGGCCGGCGCGCAGCTCGGGGCCAGCCAGGACGTGATCCTGTCCGGTAACTGGGAACCGCACCTGAGCGAGGACCCGGACGTCGACGCCGTCCGTACGGCTCTCGCCGAGCGGCTCGGCCCGGTGGACGACTACGCGGAGGTCTTCGACCCCTACAAGGACACCTCGGTCACTCCGTACCGGCTGTCGGACGATCTCACCGCCGTGGCCGCCGATCTTCTCCATGGCCTGCGGCACTATCAGGCGGGGCGGCCGCTGGAGGCGCTGTGGTGGTGGCAGTACTCCTACTTCAACACCTGGGGTAACCACGCGGGAGCGGCCATGCGCGCCCTTCAGGCGCTTGTCGCGCACACCCGGTTGGATGTGGCGGAAGAGCGCACAACCGTGTGATCGTCCACATACTGGGCCAGACCAGAAGTGCTTCACCGGCGCGCCATTAGACTGAGAGCTCCACAGCCCTAGATTGCTTCGGAGACATCTCGTGGCGCTCGTTGTTCAGAAGTACGGTGGTTCGTCCGTCGCCGACGCGTCCTGCATCAAGCGGGTCGCCCAGCGTATCGTCACGACGAAAAAAGCCGGCAACGACGTCGTGGTGATCGTCTCGGCGATGGGCGACACCACCGATGAGCTGCTGGACCTCGCCCAGCAGGTCTCGCCGCTGCCGCCGGGCCGTGAGCTCGACATGCTGCTCACCTCCGGCGAGCGCATCTCGATGGCGCTGCTGGCGATGGCGATCGCCAATCTGGGGCAGGAGGCGTGCTCGTTCACCGGTTCCCAGGCCGGTGTGATCACTGACTCCTCCCACGGCCGGGCCCGCATCATCGACGTGACGCCCGGCCGGATAAAGGGCGCGCTCGACGCCGGTCAGGTGGCGATCGTGGCCGGTTTCCAGGGGGTCTCCCAGGACACCAAGGACATCACCACGCTCGGCCGGGGTGGTTCCGACACGACGGCCGTCGCGCTCGCCGCCGCCCTGGACGCCGACGTGTGCGAGATCTACACCGATGTGGACGGCGTTTTCACCGCGGATCCGCGGATCGTCCCGGTCGCCCGCAAGGTTCCCAGGATCTCCTACGAGGAGATGATGGAGATGGCGGCCTGTGGGGCCAAGATCCTGCACCTGCGCTGCGTCGAGTATGCTCGCCGCTTCAACCTGCCGATCCACGTCAGAAGTTCGTTCAGCACCAAGGAAGGCACGTGGGTCGTCTCGGACCCCGACAGCGAAGGAACAGAGATGGAGCAGCCGATCATCTCCGGCGTCGCGCACGACCGGAGCGAGGCCAAGATCACCGTTGTCGGGGTGCCCGACAAGGTCGGCGAGGCTGCCACGATCTTCAAGACGCTGGCCGACGCCGAGGTCAACATCGACATGATCGTGCAGAACGTGTCGGCGGCGGCGACCGGCCGGACGGACATCTCCTTCACGCTGCCCGCGAGCGACGGCTCCACGGCGCTCACCGCGCTGAAGAAGATCCAGGAGAACATCGGCTTCGAGTCGCTGCTCTTCGACGACCAGATCGGGAAGGTGTCGCTGATCGGGGCGGGCATGCGCTCGCACCCCGGCGTCACCGCGACGTTCTTCGCCGCCCTCGCCGACGCGGGGGTGAACATCGAGATGATCTCCACCTCGGAGATCCGCATCTCGGTGATCGTCGGGCAGGACGAGGTGGACTCGGCGGTCACCGCCGCGCACCGCGCGTTCAACCTCGACGCCGACCAGGTCGAAGCCGTGATCTACGGAGGTACCGGCCGATGAGCCGCAAGCCCACCCTCGCCCTGATCGGCGCGACCGGTGCCGTGGGCACCGTCATGCGCGACATCATCTCCAACCGGGAGGACGTCTACGGCGACGTCAAGCTCGTCGCGTCCGCCAGGTCGGCGGGGAAGGTCCTGCGGGTCCGCGGGGAGGACCTGGTCGTCCAGGAGCTGACCGCCGAGGTCTTCGACGGGGTCGACATCGCGATCTTCGACGTGCCGGACGAGGTCTCCGCGGTGTGGGTGCCGATCGCCGCCGGGCGTGGCGCGGTCGTCATCGACAAGTCGGGCACCTTCCGGATGAACCCCGACGTCCCGCTGGTCGTGCCGGAGGTCAACCCCGAGGCGGTGCGCAGCCGCCCGCTGGGCATCGTCTCCACCCCGAACTGCACCACGCTGTCGATGATGGCCGCGATGGGCGCGCTCCACGGGGAGTACGGCCTGCGCGAGCTGGTGGTCGCCTCCTACCAGGCGGTCTCCGGCGCGGGCGTGGCCGGCTCCGCCCGCCTCTACGACGAGATCGAGGCCCTCGCCGGCGACCGGACGGTGGGGCAGAGCGCCGGCGACGTGCGCAAGGCCCTGCAGAACAAGCTGGGTGAGGACGAGTCGCCCTTCCCCGCGCCGGTGGCGTTCAACGTCGTGCCGTGGGCCGGCTCGCTCAAGGACGGCGGCTGGGCCTCCGAGGAGCTCAAGCTCCGCGACGAGTCCCGGAAGATCCTGGGGATCGGCGACCTGAAGGTCTCGGCGACCTGCGTCCGGGTTCCGGTGATCACCACCCACTCGCTGGCCGTGCACGCGACCTTCGAGCGTGAGATCACCGTCGCCGACGCGCACCGGATCCTGGAGGCGGCCCCGACCGTGGTCGTCGTGGACGACCCGGCCAACGGCGTCTTCCCGACCCCCGCCGACGTCGTCGGCACCGACCCGACCTACGTGGGCCGGATCCGTCAGGCCCTCGACTTCCCCAACACCCTCGACCTGTTCGTCTGCGGCGACAACCTCCGCAAGGGCGCGGCCCTGAACGCGGCGGAGATCGCCGAGCTGGTCGCGGCCGAGTTCGCGTAGCCGGGTGTCCGCCGCGCGGTGACGTCACCGCGCGGCGGACATCGGGCCCCTTCCCCCGCTCCGCCGTCCGGTCCGCGGCCTTAACTCCGGCTCGCGGCTCGCATCCGGCCCGTACGGCTCGCCGACGTCAGCGGAAGAGAATGTCCCAGTGGTCGGGCTCTCGGGCGTAGAGGGTTCCCGCGGAGCCGTAGAGGGGGGCTCCGTCGCCGCGGATCCGCTGGTAGGGGTACTCCCGCTTGATGTAGCGGCTGATGCAGCGGTTGGGCGTGATGTCCAGCTTGTAGCCCGCGTGGTGGCTGTAGGGTCCCGGGGAGTGGCCGATCTCGGTGCCCCCGGTGATGACGACCGGGCATCCGCTCCGGCGCTTCAGCGCGATCACGTCGGTCACGGTGGCGGTTCTGACCGCCTCCAGTGAGGTGCACTGCCTCACGTTGCGGTTGGTGCATCCTCCGGACGACTTCCAGCCCAGGCCGGCCCGCTTCAGACGCTGGGCCGCCTCCGCGTGGCGGAGCCGTAGCGGCGGCAGGTGCTGTGCCGTCCTCTCCGGTGGTCTGACCTTCTCCGCGGGCCGGGTCCTCTCCGCGGGCCGGGCCTGGATCTCCTGCGCTCGCCGGTACAGGTTCCGGGTGTAGCGCCGGGCGGTCTCCAGTGCGCCGAGGTGGTGGCCGGCGGTCGCCGTGGCCCGCCGCGCCGCGGCGGACGGGACCACCAGGGGTGGGTCCACGAGCATGACGGTGAGCGGTGGCCGGGCGGTGTCGGCGGAGGCCGGGCCGTCCGCGGCCGGCGCGATGAACGAGATCTGCAGAGTCAGAAGTGCTCCGGCGGTAAGCCGGGCCGCTCTCCGTCTACAGGGACGTGTCCCCATAATTTATCCCTTGTCGCGGGAGCCCTTCCGCCAGAAGGATCAATCCCACACCCGGACGGGTGTGACCCCTCCGGTAACCGGGAATTTGCCCTGGGATGGTGATCATCGTGCGCTTCAATGACCTAACCGCGTTATCGGTCGTACGGTGACGAACGCGGCTGATCCGACACTCTGCGCGTAACATGAGAGCTTGATCACCGCCCGAGCCCGGGGCCGGACGGCGGTGACGTCTTGATCAGACGTAGGAGAACTCCGGGTGCGGGTGCATCAGGAAGTCGTGGTGGGAGATGTTCCAGGCGTAGGCGCCGGCCATGAGGAACTGCACGACGTCGCCGGGTGCCAGGGCCGCCGGGACTCGGCGGGTGAGGGTGTCCCTGGGGGTGCAGAGCTGGCCGACGATCGTGACCGGCTCGCCCGCCTCGGCGATGACCATCGGCTGGTCGTGGCCCTTGGTCGCGGGGGTGCGGATGTGATGGGTGCCGCCCGCCACGACGGCGAACAGCTCACCGTGGACGCGCTTGACGTCGAGCACGCGGGTCACGTACCGGCCGCAGTAGACCGACAGCGAGCGGCCCGGCTCGATCCGCAGGGTCTCGCCGGGGCGGCGCAGGCCGGCCAGGCCCCTGCCGTAGGTCTCCCAGTCGAATCGTGTGCCGGGGTCGGCGTAGTCGACGGCCATGCCGCCGCCGAGGTTGATCTCGGTCAGACCGAGGCCGCGGGCGTAGTGGAGCACGCCGTCGGCCAGCTCCAGCATGCGCGAGGCGTCCAGGCCGCTCGCCAGATGGGCGTGGACGCCGTGCAGGCGTACGGCGTCCTGTCCCTCCAGGAGCGTGACGCACTCGGCGACGCCCGCCGGGTCCATGCCGAAGGGGGTCGCGCCGCCGCCCATGGCCAGGGCCACGTCTCCGAGGGAGAGGGCGAGATTGGCCCGGAGGAGCACGTCGGCCTCCCGGCCGGTCGCGATCAGGCGGCGCAGCTCGTTCGGGCTCTCCACGTGCAGACGCTCGACTCCGCGATCGAGGGCGAGCCGGAGCTCGCCGTCGGTCTTCCCCGGGCCGCCGAAGGCGATCCGGGCCGTGGGCAGCACGCCCAGGACGTGTTCCAGCTCGCCGCCGGAGGCGACCTCGACGCCGTCCAGGTGCCGGGCCAGGACCCGCAGCAGCTCCGGGTCCGGGTTCGCCTTGGCCGCGTAGTACAGCTCGATTCCGGGCAGCGCGGCCCGCACCGCCGCCGCGTGGGCGTCGAGCGCGGCCAGGTCGTAGACGTAGGCGGGCAGCCGCCCGGCCTCCGCCAGTTCACGGGCTCTTCGGGGGAGAGCGTCCACAAGGTCTCCGATCAAGAGTTGACGTGCCGAGGCTCAGTTGACATCCTCCCCTCCCTGAAGAGAGGGGATTCCAACCGTCGCCGGTTGGGCTTCCTGTTTCACAGCCGGTCGCCCGCCCGGAAGGATCTTCCGTTGGGGTCTTACACCGGCTCCGCA
>NZ_JBEXUG010000072.1:0-11742 GCF_040614315.1 Streptosporangium sp. NPDC006007
CGGATACCTCATAACTCCGGCATACCGAACGCGAGGTCATCCAACGGTCATAAACCGCCGTCGGTGATCTAACTCCTGAGCTTCAACCTCAGTAGCGTTTTCGGGTGTCTGTCAAGGGAGCGGCGGGTCGGGCACGGCGGCGTAGAGACCTTGGCCGATCTTGTGGATGAGTCCGGTTGTGGCCCATCGCGACAGTTGCCGGTACATGGTGTTCAAAGTGATGTCGCCGAGGTGGTGGGCGATGTCGCGGGCGTTCCAGTGCCGGTGGGGCTCGGTGTGGAGCAGGGCCAGGACCTGTGTGCTACGGCGGCTTGCCGTGCTGGTGTGCCGGTCGTCTCGGGATTTGGCGGGGAGGGGCGGGTTATGCGCAGGCTCCAGGACGGTGATGTCGAGGCAGGTGATGGCGCGGCTGGTGTCGGGCCGGCCATCGTCCAGCCGTTCTCCGTAGCGGGAGATCGGTGATTTGACCTTGCGGGTGCTGATGCGTGGGCGTCGTGGTGGGAGCAACCTGGCCGGCACCCGGCGTCCGATCGTTCCGATGAGGTCAGGAGCTTCGGGCAGGACGCCCCCGGCTTGGATCACCAGGTCACGGGCAGTCTGGAAGGCGATGGTGAACCCGCGGCGATCGGGATCGGTTCCATGGCGGGACCGCGCGGCGTCGACCATGACGGTGCGCGGCGGCTGGTAGAGCGTGAGCAACGCCCGCATCTCCTGCTCGACGCCGACTGGGTCGCCCGACCTCAGCACGCGCCCGCGCAAGATCGTGTGCCGGAGCGCATAGTAAGCCGATTCGTGCTCCCAGCGCCGGTGATACAAGCAGACCAGGGCACCGGCCGGGTGGCGGCGGGCGTCGGTCAGCGTGGTGACCAGCCGGTAGGAGGCGTCAAAGACGGTGCCGTCGGTGCAGGTCACGGTGATCTGGGCATCGACGATCCGCACCGGGATCGAGCCGATCACCGACAGGTAGGAGCCGTCGGCCAGGCGGGACAGGACCGGAGTGCGGCGGTTGCTGCGCAGGCGACCGACGACCTGGGCTCCGGTGCCCGTCACCGCGGCGAGGAAATCGTTACCGTCGAATCCCTTATCCCACAGCACGAGCATGTCCGGTCTCAGCAGGTGCAGCAGCCGCTTGGCGTATTCAGTCTCGCCCGTGGCGGTGGGCCCGAACACCGCGCCGATCATCGCCCGGGTGCCGGTCTTCACCAGGGTCATCAGCTCCAGCTGGGGATAGCCGCCGTGGGCCGGCCGATCGAGCCAAGCCCGGTTCCGGCCGGTATCGGGGACTTTCAGCGAGCTGCAGCCGTCGAAGGAGACCGTCCGGTAGGGGCCGAACCGCACCCCGGGCGTCACCGGCCGCGCCAGCGGGCCGCACAGCACCTCGAACAGCGCCCGCATCGGCCCGCCGCCCACCCGGCGACGCAGGTCGCGAACGCCTTCGCGGTCGGTGAGACAACAGCGGGCAGCCCCGCCAGAGCGCTCGTCATCTTGTCCCAGACCAGCCGATAGCCGACCTCCGGAAACAGGCACATCGCCGGCAGGAAATACACCCCGACCCGCGAGGGAGGCTCCCGGAGCCGGTGCTGCACCCGGCCCGTCTCCGCCGGCACCGCATCCACCAACTCGAACGGCACGACCTGCGTGAGCTCCCCCAGGTGCCCTTGGCGCGAACACCCCCGCGGCCACCCGCACCACCCGGGAAATGACAGACTGCTCCCGCAACGGGACTCCACTCTTCAGATGATCTTCGCCGACATCTGATCTACACGAGTCCCGTTGCCCGTCTCAGCCGATTGACAAGAACCAAATCCCCTTAACTACCCGGCCTTGGGCAAACCCCCGAGAACGCCGGGCGAGCAGGGCGACGGTCTCACCGACGTAGCGCCGGGCGGTGGCCGTACCGACGCCGAATCCAGCGGCGAGTTCGGCGAACGTCTCCCCTTTACGCAGGTGGACCAGGACGAGCAGGGCCTGCCGGCCGGGACCGAGCCGCCGCCACGGCGAACCGATCGCCTTGCGGTGACGGCGGATCACGCCTGCCGGATAGGTCAAGGTCCGGCGTGACAACGGCAGCGCAGCACGATAGAAAAGCACACGAGCCTCTGGCGTGATGGTTGATCTTGGTCGACAACCCTTCTACCAGGGGCTTCTCTACTTGTCGATCAGACATCGCACCCGTAACAGGCCATGACCTGCGACTTCAGGTTGAAAAAGGCCCACTGATTCTTCTGCCCGACTGAAGCTCATCGACCGGTTCGCCCTGATTCCCGACAGCCCCTATGCGTACTCCCCACAGCCTTTACGGCCAGCCTCCTGACTCCCGACCACCGACTCCGGCCCTCCCCGGCGCACGGCGCCCCCCGGGCTCGCAGAGCCGATCACCACAACGCCGAACGAGGAGACGGGCATCGGGGGAAAGGTGGTTATCGGGAGAGGACAGAGTTCTTCCGGCGGTGGTGACGATGAGCGCGCGCTTCGGTGAAAAAGCGGGTGCGGCCAGGCGGCTTTTCCAGGCCGCCGGTGAGGAGACGCGCAGCCGTCTTCCCTCACGGGAGAGCATTGTCAGGAATATCAAGGCCTGGGAGTCGGGCAGACATCAGCCGAAGGATCCGTACCGCGTGCTGTACTGCCGCGTGTTCGGCATGCCAGAGGCCGCCCTGTTCGGGGTGGAAGATCGAAGAGGCGTGGGCAGACCGCCCACGGTTGTTCCCGCCTTCCCGATCTCACCGAGTCACCATGTGGCGCCGGAGTTGGTGGACTACTTCCGTCTCCAGTTGCTGAGCCACTACACCGCCGACGCGTTCCTTGGGCCCCACCACCTGCTGGGTGTCGTCACGGCTCAGTACCGCTCCATCACCAAGCTGGCAGACCAGGCCAAGGGTGAGCTACACCGTGAGCTGCTCCGGCTCGGTGCCGGCTTTGCCGCGTTCGCAGGATGGCTGTACCAGGATGCCGGTGTGATCGACCAGGCTGCGTTGTGGCTCGACATGAACCTTGAGATGGCGCATCGTGCCCAGGACATCCAGCTCACCAGCCATGCCCTCACCAACAAGGCGATGCTGGCCGCCGACCTCGGCGATGCCTCGGTAGTGATCGACCTCACCGCCGCCGCCCTGTCGAACAGTGACAGGCTCATGCCAAAGGCAAGGGTGCTCGCCCTCCAGCAGGGCGCTCACGGGTACGCGCTGGCATCGGATCGCGGCCGCTGCGACGCCCTGCTGGATGAGGCCGCAGCGCTCATCGACGACATCGACGATGACCACCTGTGGGGGAACGCCTGCCGGACACCCCACTATGTGGAGATCCAACGGGCCACCTGCTACGGCAGACTTGGGCTTACCTCCGAAGCCGCCACCCTCTGGGATGAGGTCATCCTGTCCGTACCGACTGCGTCACGGCGGGACATCGGGGTCTTCCTGGCTCGACAGGCCACAGCCCTCGCGGCGCTCCCGGAGCCTGAGCGGGCGGCGGAGGCGGCCAGGAAGGCCATTGAATTCCTGCACAAGACCGGCTCGGTCCGTCAGCAAGCCGAACTGGCGATCATGCCGACCCGCATGGGTGCTTGGGCGGACACCGCCGTGGGTCGCGAGGTGACGGAGATGCCGGCCGGCGTCACCTGACGGGCACTCTGGAGATGGGAGGTGGTGGGTTTGGGACTCCGTGACCCCTTGGCCGCCGAGGAGATCGTACGGCGATTGACGTTGGGCAGCTGGTCTGGCGGTACCGGGCAGATCAGCAAGATCTACTCGATTGACTACGACACGGCTATGCGCATCGTCGCGGAAATCGCACAGGTCGCCGTCGAGTTGGAACACCGGCCCGATATCGACATCCGGTGGGATCGGCTGCGGATCACCATGACCACGCATACGGCCGGTGATGTCGTGACGGACCTGGATTTTCTTCTCGCCGCTCGAATCGACGAGATCGCTGAGAGGCACGGAGCCGTCACGGCCTGACGGGCCGTCGGGAAATCCGGAGGAGTCGCGTACGCCGTGGCGCCCCGTTGGCCGATGGGGCGCGACGGACGCCTGGCCGGGAGGTGCGCCGGTCAAGGAGGCGCACGCCGTAGGAAGGTGGTCAGAGGGGGCGGGGGCCGTAGTGGGCGGCGGGGGCACCGGTGGTCATGGCCCAGTAGCGGTCGCCGTAGGACCAGTGCCACCACTCGGTGGGGTAGTTGACCAGGCCCACCGAGCCGAGGGCGGCGCCCAGCAGCTCACGGTGGTGGCGGGCCTCGGTGGAGAGGCCGGGGGCCGCGGTGTAGCAGGCGCCGCCGCTCTGCTCGGGGGTGGCGTTGAGCGGGGTCCCCATGTCGAGCTCCTCGCCGTCCTCGGTGCACAGGGTCAGGTCGACCGCCGCGCCCGCGGTGTGCGGGGCGACCTCGACCGGCGCGACGTAACGGCTCGCCGCCACACAGATCTCTTCGGGCGACATTTCGGGAAATGCCGCTTGAAGTTCCGCCGAGTACTCCTCGAAGATCCGCTGCTGCATCGCCAGCGGCCGATATCCCTCCACGATCAGCAGCCGATATCCCGGTGGCAGCCCCGCCTGAGCCTCCTCCAGCCTGTCGACCAGCCCCTGCCGGAGGTGGGCGAACGCCCCCTCGGAGTCGGCCAGCCGTACGTCCACCCGCAGCCGCCCCCGGACGTCGATCAACCGCTCCCCCGACTCCTCGACGGGGATCGAGGCGACCCGGGGATCGGAGATCAACACGATGTTACGCATAGCGGCAATTCTCACACCGCCTCGGAGAACACCTGCTCCCGGGCCTGGCTCAGGGCCGAGACCAGGGCTCCGTGCAGCACCGGGTTACCGGTCACCTCGCTGGGCACCACCCGTGGGCGGACCGGGCAGATCCGGGCCACCGCCTCCTCGACCCTGGAGGTGAGCGGGCCGCCGCCCGCCCGGCTGACCTCCCCGGCGAGCACCACGAGCCCGGGGTCGAGCACGACGCACACCGACGCCACCCCCAGCGCCAGCCGCCGGGCGATCTCGTCCAGCAGGGGCTCGCCCCGCTCCCCCGCACCGACCGCGGCCGCCACGCGCTCGGCGGCGTTCTCACCGGCGAAACCGTACGTCCCGGCCAGTTCGGTCACCGCTTCGGCGCCGACCAGCGACTGCAGCCCGCCCGCGAGCGACGGCAGCCTCCCGGGCACCGCCCGCACGTCACCGGCCGGCGGCACGCCGGGGACCGGCAGGTAGCCGATCTCGCCCGCGCTGCCGGACAGGCCTCGGTGGAGCCGGCCGCCGAGCACGACGCCGAGGCCGATGCCCCGGCCCACCCAGAGCAGCACGAAGTCGTCGGCGTCGCGTGCCGCGCCCTGGGCGCGCTCGGCGAGGGCGATCAGGTTCACATCGTTCTCGATCTTGACATCACGGCGCAGATCACAGGCGAGAGCCTGGTGGATCCCCTCGTGCCAGTCAGGCAGGTCGAAGGAGAAGCGCACGTCCCCGGTGCGGGGATCGACCACGCCCGGGGTGCCGATCACGACCGACCGGAGCCTGGAGAGCCCGACCTTGGCCGACCTGCAGGCCTTGACGACCGCGCTGCGCACGAGGGCGACCGGATCGTCGTGGCCGTTCGGCGCGACCGCCACCTCCGCGACGGTCTCCCCGTGGATATTCGCGATGGCGGTGGTGACGAATTCCGGACCCACATCCAGGCCCGCCACATAGGCAGAGGAGGAAATGACCCCATAAAGCGCTGCATTAGGACCTCGCCCTCCGGCCTGCTCTCCAGCCACCTCGACCAGGCCGCGCTCCTCCAGCCGGGCGAGCGTCTGCGACGCCGTCACCTTGGAAAGACCGGTGAGCTCCCCGATCTGCCCCCGCGTCAACGGCCCGGAATCAAGCAGCAACTCCAAGGCGGCCCGATCGTTGATCTCCCTCAGCAACCTGGGCACGCCAGGACGTCGCTCCATACACATGGTCTCTTGTTCGCCGTTTCCCGGTCGCATTTACATTTCAGACAAGAATAGCGGTCTTATTCATTAATAAAGCTTCCCGGCGGCTTGGCCCCGCGGGAGAGGCCGTGGAAGGTCGCGAGGCGCCCCGTCCCCTCTCTCCGCCCGCCGATCACGCGCGGCCCCGCCCACGGGCGCGTGATCGCCGCGGCGTCAAGACCCGGGCGTCCGGCCCGCCCCTGCCGCGCCGGCGGTCACGGCCTCGAAGTTCGGCTCTCCGGGGGACCTGGCGTGTAAGCAGTCAATAGCAGGCGGGATAATCGATTACATGCGTCTATCCGCTCGTGTCGACTATGCCCTACGTGCCGCCGCCGAACTCGCCGCCGCAGGTGACGGACCTACCACCGTGGGTGAGCTGGCCAAGGAGCAGGACATGCCGCCCAAGTATCTTGAGAACATCCTCCTGCAGATGCGCCGGGCAGGTCTGGTCCGGGGCCAGCGCGGCCCCGAGGGCGGCTACGTGCTGGCCAGGGCCGCCACCGAGATCACCCTGGCCGACGTGATCCGCGCCGTGGACGGCCCGCTGGCCAACGTGCGGGGCGAGCGTCCAGAGCACGTCGGCTACCGGGGGCCCGCCGAGGCGTTGCAGCAGGTCTGGATCGCGCTGCGGGCCAGCGAACGGGCGATCCTGGAGGAGGTCACGCTCGACTGCGTGGCCACCGGCTCTCTCCCCGAGCGGGTCCGCCAGCTCGCCGCCGACCCCGCGGCCTGGGACTGAGGCGTGTTCCGTGCCCGAGGGTGACGTCGTCTCGCGCACCTACGGGACGGCTCCGCCGGGCGCTCGGCGTCCGGCGGATCCGCCCCACCGGGCCGCCTTCTGACGAGATGAGACGAGGTGGTCCGCCCGCTGCCGGCCAACGCCGGGCGGCGAGAGGCGTCACCGGACCGGCGCGGCCTGGCGGGGACCGCGAGGCGCACCGGACCGGGAGGCTTTTTACTCGCCGAGATCCGGCTGTGACGGCCGTGGCGGCCTCAAGAGGCCGGAGAGGGGACAGGCCGGCTCGGCGGCTGCGCACGCCGGCAGGGAACGGCCAGGCGGAATGACGGCCGGGGATCCGTGCCCGGGACGGGGCACGTGAGCGCACGGCAGGACGGGACGGCCTCGCCCGCGCCGCGGGAGCCGGATCAGCCGCAGGGAGACGAGAGCTCAGCCACGGGGACGGCTTATCGTCCGACGCTGTCGACGCCGACCGGGAAAAGCGGCGGCCTAGGCGGCGACCATGTCGTTGACCTCGGGAAACACCGAATCCGTAATGGCGGCGGGCACGGTTTCCGCGATCGGCAGACGCTCCCGCTCGGGGACGTCGCCGGCGAGCACCGGGGCATGCTGAAGCTCGGCCAGCGCGAACTGGTCGGAGACCTCGCGAAGCACCTGTGACAGCGGCACGCCCAGGGCGCCGCATATCGACGCGAGCAGTTCAGAGGACGCCTCCTTCTGACCGCGCTCCACCTCGGACAGATATCCGAGAGAAACACGAGCCAGCGTGGACACCTCACGCAAGGTGCGACTCTGCCGCACCCGCAGCCGCCGCAGCACGTCACCGAGCAGCTGACGCAGCAGGACCATCTGTCGCTCCCTCCCCGGCGCGGGCGTCTTCACGACACCTCGCGCGATCGGTTCGTGCCGCCCGTTCTTCGAACGCGACCCTTCGTACATACTCCTCGCCGTCATCATCGCTTGACCTTTACCTCACTCACAGTTCCACCGTACCCGCATCCACCAACAGTGCGGCAGACCGTGGAGAGCATGTTCGCTGGGGACGTAACGCGGTAATCACCCGGATTGTTCCCCCAAGTTCGGCTCCAGCACACCTAGAAGCAGGTCCACAGCCTCATTGACTGTGGATTGGCGAATTTCCTCACGAGTACCTGCGAGGTGGAGATCCCGCTGCCATACCCGCCCATTCGGACCACTAACGGCCAGGTGCACGGTGCCGACAGGTTTACCGTCCTGCGGGTCGGGACCGGCCACACCGGTGGCTGCCAGGCCGTACGTGGCGCCGGTGAGCCTGCGGACCCCGTCGGCCATCGCCGAGGCGACCCGGGGATGCACCGCCCCCTCACGCTCCAGCAGGTCGGCGGGGACTCCCAGCAGGCGCTGCTTGAGTTCGGTGGCGTAGGAGAGCACCCCGCCCACGAAGGCCTCCGACGCCCCGGAGGGAGCGGTGAGCGCCGCGCCGATCAGCCCCGCCGTCAGCGACTCGGCCACCGCCACCGTCTCACCCCGGCGGACGAGCAGCGAGAGCACACTGGTGGCGGCGAGCAGCCGGTGACTCATCAGGCCCGCGCCCTCTTGGCCACCTGCCGCAGCTTGACCGCGCGGATCACGTAGTCGACCCCGGTGCCCACGGTCACCACGACCGCCGCGCCCATGGCGGCCCAGCGGATCGGCTCCGGCACCCCGGGCCACATGTAGGAGACGATGGCGGCGATCTGCAGGACGGTCTTGACCTTGCCGCCGTAGCTGGCGGGGATGACGCCGTGCCTGATGACCGCGAACCGCAGCAGGGTGACGCCCATCTCCCTGCCGAGGATCACGACGGTGATCCACCAGGGCAGCTCGTTCAGGACGGAGAGGCTGATCAGCGCGGCGCCGATCAGCGCCTTGTCCGCGATCGGGTCGGCGATCTTCCCGAAGTCGGTGATCAGGCCGTAGCGGCGGGCCAGCTCGCCGTCGAGCAGGTCGGTGAGCGAGGCCACCAGGAAGACCACCAGCGCGGTGACCCGCCAGCCGGTGCCCGGCAGGAACAGGCAGACCACGAAGAACGGGACCATCGCCAGCCGTATCACCGTGACGACGTTGGCGATGTTCCACGCGCTCACCTTGGGGCCCGTGGTCACCGCCGTCGGCTCGGTGCCGGTCTCTGGCGTGTTGGTCATACCCTCTCCCGACCCGGCGGCGCACTCACGGGGCGGCCTTGATACGGGCTATCAGGTCGACCCCTTCGGAGTCGACCACGACGGCCCGGACGATCTGCCCCGGCACCAGGCCGATGCCCTGCACCGTGACGGAGCCGTCCACCTCCGGCCCCTGGTGGGCCGCCCTTCCCTCATAGCCGCCGTCGCCGAGGTCCTCCTCGATGAGGACGTCCACCTCGCTGCCGATCCGCTCCTCGGCCCGCTGGGCCATGAGCTCCTCCGCCAGCTCGGTGAGCGCGGCCAGCCGGGCGTCGACGACCTCCTGGTCCAGCTTGCCGGGGAGCGAGGCCGCCTCGGTGCCGTCCTCGTCGGAGTAGCCGAACACGCCGATCACATCGAGCCTGGCCTCCTCAAGGAAGGCCACCAGCTCTCCGAACTCCTCCTCGGTCTCGCCGGGGAAGCCCACGATGAAGTTGGAGCGCACACCCGCCCCCGGGGCGGTCGCCCGGACCGTGCCCAGCAGGTCGAGAAACCGCCTGGGGTCGCCGAAGCGGCGCATCCGGCGCAGCACCGAGCCGCTGGCGTGCTGGAAGGACAGATCGAAGTAGGGGGCCACCCCGGGGGTCGAGGAGATCATCTCCAGCAGACCCGGGCGGAGCTCGGCGGGCTGCAGGTAGCTGATCCGCACCCGCTCGATGCCCTCGACCGCGACGAGGGAGGGGAGCAGCTTCTCCAGTGCCCGCAGGTCGCCCAGGTCCTTGCCGTAGGAGGTGGAGTTCTCGCTGACCAGCACGAGCTCCCTGACCCCCTGCCCGGCCAGCCAGGTGGCCTCGGCGACCAGCTCGGCGGGGTCACGCGAGACGTAGGCGCCGCGGAACGCCGGGATGGCGCAGAACGTGCAGCGCCGGTCACAGCCGGAGGCCAGCTTCAGCGAGGCCACCGGGCCGTCGCCCAGGCGCTTGCGCAGCGGCCTGGGGCCGCTGGCGGGGGCCATGCCCTCGGGCAGCTCACCGTGGCCGGGGATGTTGGTCTTGGGGGCGGCGGCCCGCTCGACCGGTGAGATCGGCAGCAGGGTCCTGCGGTCACGGGGACTGTGCGGGAGAAGCGGCCTGCCCGCCAGCACGTCGTCCAGCCGCGTGCCTATCTGGGTGTAGTCGTCGAAGGAGATGACGGCCGCCGCCTCCGGCAGCGCGTCGGCGAGCTGGTCACCGTACCTCTCGGCCATACAGCCCGCGGCGACCACCTTGGCCCCGGAGTCGGCCGCGGCGAGCAGCGTGTCGATGGAGTCCTTTTTCGCTGAGTCGATGAAGCCGCAGGTGTTGACGACGATGACATCGGGGTCCTCGTCGGCCACCTGCCAACCGGCAGCCTCAAGACGCGCGGCGAGCTCCTCGGAGTCGACCTCGTTGCGCGCGCAGCCCAGCGTGATCAGCGATGCGGTTCGGCGGGATGACATGGTGAACACTACGGTATCGGGAGTTGGCCACCACCCGATGCACCTCCCCCATTCCTAACCCTCCGGCGACTGCCTCGGCTGGGGTGCCGGAGCCTCGTAGGCGCGGTTGACGACCTGCCCCCGGCGGCCGGGGGCGCCGAGGTTCTTCCCGTTCACCTGCAGGGAGACCGCTCCCCCGTCGCTGAAGGTGACCTGCATCCCCTTGTCGGCCCGCCACACGGAGGTTTTACCCGCCTCCAGGACGCCGGAGAAGACCTTACGGCCGGTCATGTCCTTGATGTCGAGCCAGGACGAACGCCTGGCCTTGACCTGGAGGACGACCAGACCGCCCCGCCTGCCGCCGGTCAGCGCCGCCGGTTTGCGCGGCGCCTCGGGCGCGGCGGCCGGCATCGACGGCGACGGCACGGCCGGGCGAACCTCCGCCGTGGGGGTCTCCTCCCCGCCGCCCATCGTCTTCACCACGCCGAACACCACGACGATGGCCAGGGCGACCCCCATGGCGGTCGTCCAGTTGGGCGAACGGCTTTCGCGGATCTTGATGGGCGTGTCGGCCTGGAACACGCTGGCCGCCCGGACCGGCAGCGGCACGCCCCCGTGCAACTCGTCGTACTCGTGCACCATGGCCTCGGGATCCAGCCCGACGACCTTGGCGATGTTGCGGACGTGCCCGCGCGCGTAGAAATCCCCTCCGCACTGGGAGAAGTCGTCCCGCTCGATCGCGTGGATCAACGCCTCGCGAACGCGCGTGCGCGCGCTCAGCTCACCCACGGTCAGACCCGCCGACCGGCGTGCCTCCGCCAGACTGCTGCCAATACTCATGCCGCACGCCCCCAAAGCCCCCGACGCTGCGTAGTGAGTACTATTCAACCAGTAATCGGATGGCCGTCGTACGGCGGGGGCGTCATTGGCCTCGCAGGTCGGCGAGAAGCCCGGGTAGTTCGTCGGGTTTGACCATTACCTCGCGCGCCTTGGACCCCTCACTGGGGCCGACCACGCTCCGGCTCTCCAGCAGGTCCATCAGGCGGCCCGCCTTGGCGAAACCCACCCTCAGCTTGCGCTGGAGCATCGAGGTCGAGCCGAACTGGGTGGTCACGATCAGCTCTGCGGCCTGGACCAGCAGGTCGAGGTCGTCGCCGATGTCCTCGTCGATCTCCTTCTTGGCGGAGGCCGCGGCGGTGACGTCGTGACGGTACTCCACCTGCATCTGGGCCTTGCAGTGCCCGACGACCTCGGCGATCTCCTTCTCGGAGACGAAGGCGTTCTGCAGCCGCATGGGCTTGCTCGCGCCCATCGGCAGGAAGAGCGCGTCGCCCTGGCCGACCAGCTTCTCGGCGCCCGGCTGGTCGAGGATGACCCGGCTGTCGGCGAGGCTGGAGGTGGCGAAGGCGAGGCGGGAGGGGACGTTGGCCTTGATCAGGCCGGTGACCACGTCCACCGAGGGGCGCTGGGTGGCGATGACCAGGTGGA
>NZ_JBEXUG010000073.1:0-10904 GCF_040614315.1 Streptosporangium sp. NPDC006007
CTATAACAACTTTTTTTCACAACATTTACTACACCCCCCCCCTTTTTCCCCCCCGGGGGGGGGGGGGGGGGGGGCGGGGGGCGGGGGGGGGGGGGGGGGCCCCCCCGGGGGGGCCCCCCCCCCCCACGCCGCGGAGACCACCGGAACGAGGTGCCTCCCCCTCCCCTGTCTCACGGCCGGAGACCCGCCGGCGGAGCAGGGGGCCGTCTCACAACCGGAAACCCGCCTGCGGAGCAGGGGGCGTGAACGGATATCGTCATGAGCTATGGCGCACGACACTCCTGACAATCGCCCATCGCCCCTCGTGTGGGGAGCGCTGGCGATCGTGTACGTGGTGTGGGGATCCACCTACCTCGCGATCGCGATCGTGATCGAAACCATGCCGCCGCTGCTCAGCGGGGCCATGCGCTTCGTCACGGCCGCGTCGCTTCTCGGCGCCGTGATCCTGTTCCTCAAGGGACGGCGGGCCTTCCGGATGACCTGGAAGGAGTTCGGCGGGGCCGCACTGGTGGGGGTGCTCCTGCTGACCTTCGGCAACGGCCTGGTCGCGCTGGGCGAGCAGCGCATCTCCAGCGGGCTGGCCGCGCTGCTGGTGGCCTCCGTACCGCTCTGGCTGGTGATCTTCAGGGTGGTCGCGAGGGACAGGCCGAGACCGCTGACGCTGACCGGGGTGCTGGTCGGGTTCGGCGGCGTCGCGGGACTGTCACTGAGCGGCGGGGGCGGCGCCTCCGGCGGGCCGGGGATCACGATCATCCTGCTGGCGTCGCTGTCGTGGTCGATCGGCTCGTTCCTGTCCTTCTCGATCCCCATGCCCGCCGAGCCCTTCGCCGCGAGCACGGTCGAGATGGCCGTGGGCGGCCTCGGGCTCCTGCTGACCAGCAGGATCGCGGGCGAGCATCTCGACCTCGCGGCCGTCTCCGGACGGTCGTGGGCCGGGCTGGCCTACCTCGTCGTGATGGGCTCCCTGGTCGGCTTCACCGCCTACATCTGGCTGCTGGGCAAGGCCCCGATCTCCCTGGTGTCCACCTACGCCTACGTCAACCCCGTCGTGGCGGTCGTGCTGGGCGCGATCGTGCTGAGCGAACCGGTCACGGGTTCGATGGTCGCGGCGGGCGCGGTGATCGTCATCGGCGTCGCCCTGGTGGTCTCCACGGAACGCCGGAAAAAGACGCACGCCGCCGAGGAGGAACGCGCCCCCGTGTAGAACCCGCCCCCGTCGAATCCGCGACGGAGGCGGGGTCAGGCGCCCTTGAAGGCGGCGGCGACGGCCAGGAGGGTGTCGTTGGCCTCGGGAGTGCCGATGGAGATCCGGGCGCCCTCGCCCGGGAACGGCCGTACCGCGACGCCCTCGGCCGCGCAGGCTCCGGTGAAGTCCATCGTGCGCTCCCCCAGGCGGAGCCAGACGAAGTTGGCCTCGGTGACCGGCACCGTCCAGCCCTGGGCGACCAGCGCCTCACGGACCCGGCCGCGCTCCTTGACCACGAGGTCCACCCGCTCCAGCAGCTCCTCCTCGGCCGCGAGCGAGGCGACCGCGGCGACCTGGGCGAGATGGTTGACCGCGAAGGGCACGGTCGCCTTGCGGACGGCGGACGCCACCGGCTCCCCGGCGATCAGATAACCCACCCGGAGCCCGGCCAGGCCGTACGCCTTGGAGAACGTCCGCAGCACGGCCACGTTCGGCCGGTCGCGGTAGACGGTGACCCCGTCGGCGACGTCGGTGTCCCTGACGTACTCCTGGTACGCCTCGTCCAGGACGACCAGCACGTCCTCCGGAACCCGGTCGAGGAAGACCTCCAGCTCGGCCCGGTGGACGACCGTGCCGGTGGGGTTGTTCGGGTTGCAGACGAAGATCATGCGGGTCTGGGGCGTGATCGCGTCGGCCATGGCGTCCAGGTGGTGCGTCTCACCCAGGAGCGGAACCCGCACCGAGGTCGCCCCCGCCAGGTCGGCCAGGAGGGGGTATGCCTCGAAGGACCTCCAGGCGTAGATCACCTCCGCGCCCGGCTCGCTCACCGTCTCGAAGAGCTGCTGGGCCACCGTCACCGAGCCCGCGCCGAGCGCGACGTGCTCGGGCGGCACACCGTAGCGGCCGGCGAGGGCGTTCGTCAGGCCGGTCGCCCCTGGGTCGGGGTAAAGGTGGATATCGGACGCTGCCCTGGAGATCGCCTCGACCACCGAGGGCAGCGGCCCGTAGGGGGATTCGTTCGAGGACAGCTTGTAGGACCGGCCGTCGGCTGACACCACGGCCTTGCCCGCCTTGTACGGGGGCACCGTGTCCAAAATCGCGCGGAAACGAGGCATGGCCTTACCTTACGAGGAGCGTTCAAACCGAATGGCACCCGGGAACCCCGAAGGGCACTTCACCCCCCTGGCTCCACTGGCGGCCTCCCCGATCCCGAACGTCCCCGGGGTCGCGGGGGCGAGCCGGGCCGGGTCTCCGCCTCAAGGCCGGTGACGCGGGTTCGGCGGGGGCTTCAGGGGTGGGTGATCCCGGTCAGCAGGTTGGTGACGAGGGCTTCGGCGAACTCGTCGGTCAGCGGCTGGTCGGGGATGAGGAGCCGGTGGTAGCAGGCGCCCCAGAGCTGGTCGACGACCACTTCGGGGTCGACGCCTGGCCGCAGCTGACCTCGGTGCGTGGCCCGTGTCAGGGCCTCCACGGCCAGGGCCCTGCGCGGGGCCGAGTAGCGCTCGCGATAGACGGCCGACAGTTCGGGGTCGGTCTGGGCCTGGCCGATGAGCTCCGGCATGACGCGCCCCGCCCGCGTGTCGCGCATCAGGTGGACGAAGGCCCGTACCTGGGTGGTCAGGTCGGCGGCGATGTCGCCGGTGTCGGGGAAGGCCAGGGTGGTGCCGACGACGCTGAGGTAGCCGTCGAGCGCCAGCGCCCCCCTGGAGGGCCACCACTTGTGGAGCGTCACCCTGCTCGCGCCCGCGAGGGCCGCGACCTTCTCGATGGTGAAGCCGGCCATCCCCTCCGAGAGCAGGAGCTCACCGGCCGCCCGCAGGACCTCGCCGCGCACCTCGTCGGCCGGACGCCGCCCGCGCCCCCGGCGGACGGGCTGGGGAGGCTGCGTCACGATCTACCTCCGGGAAACATATGGACACTGTGGTCATGATCATATATATGTACATAGTGTACACATATTTTGGGGAGGGAGCCGATATGAGAACTGCGTCAGCCCGCGTCGCGATCGTCACCGGAGGCTCGCGCGGCATCGGCCGCCAGGCGGCCGAACGCCTGGTCGCAGACGGTTTCGCCGTCGTGGTCAACTACGCGGGCAACCAGATCAAGGCAGACGCGGCGGTCGCCACCATCACCGAGGCGGGCGGCCGGGCGATCGCGATATGCGCCGATGTCGCCGACGAGACGGCGGTGGCCGCGCTGTTCGACACGACCGAGAACGCCTTCGGCGGTGTCGACGTCGTCGTGCACGCCGCCGGCACGATGTACCTGTCCCCGGTGGCCGGCCTCGACCTGAACGCCATGGACCGCATGCACCGCACCAACATCCGCGGCACCTTCGTGGTGAATCAGCAGGCCGCCCGCCGGCTGCGCGGAGGCGGGGCGATCATCAACTTCTCCTCCTCGGTGATCGGCCTGGCCCTCCCCGGATACGCGGCCTACGCGGCGGCCAAGGGCGCGGTCGAGGCCATGACCCTGATCCTCGCCCGCGAGCTGCGCGGTCGCGACATCACCGTCAACGCCGTCGCCCCGGGCCCCACCGCCACCGATCTCTTCCTGAACGGCAAGGACGAGGAGACCATCGCCAAGATGGCCGCCCAGCCGCCGCTGAAACGCCTGGGCGCGCCCGCGGACATCGCCGAGGTCGTCGCCTTCCTGGCCGGCCCCGGCCACTGGGTCAACGGCCAAGTCATCCGCGCCAACGGCGGCATCGTCTGACCCGTCCCACCCCCCTCGGGCCCCACCGCCCGGCGCTCCGGCCACGACGGAGGAATCGCCCCATAAGCCGAGACATTCCTATCTTGCTCGGAGCGGGAACGACGCGAGTGTGACCGTTGACGTCACCCGTCCGCGGCGTCCTTGGCCTCCCAGCGCGGCAGGTCTCCCGGCCAGCGCTCAAGCGCCTCGCGGAGCGCGGCGAGCGTCGCGAAGCGCACCGTCTTGGCATGGCCGTTCTTGAGCACCGCCAGGTTGGCGGGCGTGATCCCGGCCGACTCGACACGACAGGACCGCCACTTCCTACGGAGCAGCGGTCACGCTCGCGTCGTCCCCGCTCCGGGCGGGATCCGTTTGAAGGCGGACCATGGTGCGCGGCGGGCAGGGTCGGGTAGTGTTACCGTCCCCAGCAGTGGACCTATCGAGGAGGTGAGCCCCATTACGCCAGATCAGGCTGGGTGCTCCCACCTCACAGCCGTACGGTCCCCCTGACATAGGTGACCGAGGGAGCGCTCATCGGCATTCCGAAAGGCTCCCATGTCGGTTTCCCCGTCACCCCTCCCTCAGTCCGTCATCGTCACCATGCTCCGAGCCGCCGGCTGTGTCTTCGCCGAGGACGAGGCGCGGTTGCTCGTCTCCACGGCACAGACCCCCGCCGACCTCGCCGCCATGGTGGACCGGCGGGTCGGCGGCCTGCCCCTCGAACACGTCCTCGGCTGGGCGGAGTTCTGCGGCCTGCGGATAGCCGTGGACCCCGGGGTCTTCGTACCCCGCCGCCGCACCGAGTTTCTCGTCCAGCAGGCCACCGCCCTCGCCCTCCGGGCCGCCGGTCCCGCCGGTCGGGCCGCCGCGCTCGTGCGATCGGCCGCCGGCCCCCCGGTCCAGGCCCTCGTCCGGCCGCGAGCCGTCGTCGTCGACCTGTGTTGCGGTTCCGGCGCGATGGGCGCCGCGCTGACGGCGGCCCTGGACCACGTCGAGCTGCACGCCGTCGACATCGACCCCGCCGCGGTACGGTGCGCCCGGCGCAACGTCGCCGCCGCCGGTGGCCAGGTGTACGAGGGTGATCTCTACCGGCCGCTGCCCGCCACACTGCGGGGCCGCGTGGACGTCCTGATCGCCAGCCCGCCCTACGTACCCACCGAGGCGATCAGGCTGCTGCCCCCGGAGGCCCGCATCCACGAGCCCCGGGTGGCGCTCGACGGCGGCGCGGACGGGCTTGACGTCGTGCGGCGGGTGACCGCCGCGGCGCCACTGTGGCTGGCACCGGGCGGTTCCCTGCTGGTCGAGACGGGTGAGCGCCAGGCGTCTCGGGCCGTCGAGATCATCGTCAGCCACGGGCTGATCCCACGAGTGGCCGGTTCCGACGAGCTGAACGCGACCGTGGTCATCGGAACCAGGCCCGCCCTCCAGGGCTGAACCCGTCGCGGTCCAGCGGGAAACGAACGAACCGCACGGCCCGGACGGCTCCCCAGCCACCCCTGGCCGTGCGGCCCCCGTCAAGGGACATAGATCAGAGGTCTCCGTCACGGACGCACTTGAGGAAGTCACGCCAGGCCACCGGGCTGAAAGTCAGCACCGGTCCGGACGGGTCCTTACTGTCCCGGACGGCGACAATACCGGGCAGATTCGTGGCCACCTCGACGCAGCCATCGCCGCCTTCACCGAGGCTGGACTCGCGCCATACAAGGACGGGTGTCAGGTCGGGCATCCCGGCGTCCTCCGTACTCTAGGTCGCGGCGGCAATGGCGCGGAGAAAAAGGAGGGAGTCATCAGGATCAAGTGCCATCGCACACAATTGGTCAAAGACCAGGCTATACCGGTATGTATCGGTATCCGCTTCGACATAGAGGCTGCTCGCCGGCGTCTCGATGATCACCCGCAAGTTTAGGGGCTCGGGCTTGTGCAGTATGGCCTGGCGAGTCATGCACACTTCGATACGCCGGTCGACTTCCCTGGCCGACACCTGGGAACCCACCGCCGCGCCCCTTACTCCCCGCGAGCGGGCCCCACCTTCCCAAGAACCGCTCGCAGGACGGAGACGACCGCACGACACCCCGGGGCCGAGGGGATCGTGAACCGCGCCGGTCGCCTCCCGGCGCTTGGCCACGCTCGATCCCGACTCCCCGCGCGCCATCCGGCGTAGCACGAGTGGCGGACATCACATGTTCTGGTTGGGTGAGAGCCCCGGACCTTGACGAGTTCCTCGTTGCCGGGACTCATCGAACAGGGATGCCGCAGTGATCCGCCCGTTGAGTCCCTGGGGGCTCAACTACGGGCCGAACATCGTGCGGCAGGGTTCGAGACCTCCGACGCTGATGCCCGAGTTCTCCTGAGCGGCCCATTGCTCGCCGGTGATGAGGAGCTCGTGGGCGTGGATGAGTTGACCGTTGACAGCAACCCGCCGAATGCCGTTGGGGGTGTACCCGAATTTCGCGGAGACTCTGTGGGATGGTCCGTTGTCGGCGAATGTCGTTGAGGTGACCCGTTCGGCTCCCAGCGCGAAGGCGAGGTGAAGGGCTGCGGCACGCATCTGGGTACCGTAGCCACGGTTGTGGTAGCGCAGGCCGACCCAGAATCCGGTGCGGGCTTCGCGGGTGGTGGCGAAGTCCCGGGCGGACAAATTCTGTTGCCCGATCACGTACCCGTCGCGGTGCACGGCAGTGAGGTGAAGCCGCCAGTTGCCGCTGCTCCAGTTGGCGCGTGCCCACCAGTGGTTCCGCAGGACGTTGCGGGCGACCTCGTCAGGGGTACCGGTGGCCCATGGTTGGGGGAAGACGATGGTGTCGGGTGGGTGGACGCCTTGGCCGGCGAGGTGAACGAGGTCGTCCAGGAGTTCGTCGTCGGGGACGCGAAGCACCAGGTCGGGTGTCGTGATCGTCAGCTGGGTGAGGGGCCAGTGCCGCACTCTCGCCTCCATGTTGGGGCTGGTTAGGGGCCGTCGAGGCCGATGACGTTGCCGAAAGGATCCACGATCTGAGCGATGCGGTGGCCGGTGCCGTCCTCGGGCTTGTAGGGGCCGCGATGGCAGGTGCACCCAGCGGCCACGAGGTCGCCCAGGACTGCGTCGAGGTCGGCGACGGCGAAATAGGGGACGACGCTGCCACCGCGCGGGTTGTTCTTCTCGTCCAGCATGTGGAAGCCCAGTTCGATGCCGGCGATGCTGAGCCAGGCGAACACCGAGCTCCCGTTGACATCCAGGTGAACTGGCGAGCCCAGGACGTTTCCCCACCAGCGTGCGGACTTCTCGGGATCCTCAGAGAAGATCATGATTCGGGTACAGGCGGTGAACATCGTTTTCCCCTCGGCCCGGTGTCCCACCACCCTCGCCCATTCCCAGGATTCAGTCGGTGATGCCGTGCAGGGAGTGCAGGCCAGTGGCCTCGGCCCACAGGGTGAGGGCGCTTCTCAGGGTCATGTCGGTCCATTGTGCGCCGTGTTTACGGGCGTGGTGCAGGTAGGTGCGGCGGATCCATCGGGGGGTGAGAGGCGCTGACACCTCGGCGGCGATGTAGGCCAGGGTGATCACGTCGGGTAGTCCGGTCCAGTCGAGGCGCATGGTCTCGCCGTCGATGATCGTCAGTTCGCCGGAGTGGTCGCGGCGGGCGTGGCGGGGCGCGAGGTCGAACCCGCCAAGGGGGATGTGGTCGACGCCGTGCGCGTCAGCCGTCAGCTCCATAACCGACTGCCACGCCCCGGCGTTGCCGATCCACTCGGGGACGGGTTCGGTGCGGGTGGCGGCGAGGGTGTAGGGCTGCATCACGTCGGTGATCTCGGGCGGCCAGGCGGCGGGGGCGGTGTGGGCGCGAGCGACCAGCTCGACCAGCTCGTCGAGGACGGCCGGGGCCGACAGGTCCGCCTTGTACGGCAGGTAGCCGGTCACGAGGGTCTGGGCGTCGTCGCTGGCGTCGTGCAGTTCGGGCAGGATGCCCCGGCCGCCCAGCAGTTGGTAGGCGACCACCTCCGCGTTGTAAGCGTCGATGTCGGCATGGCGTTTGAGGATCCGGGTCGGCGGGTCGCCGATCGCGAACACCGCCGTGCGGTAGCGGGCAGTGAGGCACTGGACACGCCCAGGGATGTCCGGATGGTGCGCGGCGAGGTCCGTACAGGCCTGCACGGTGGCGTCGCCGGGGTCGGTGGTCATCGGGTTGGGCAGCCACCCGGCGGCCCGCAGAGCGCACGCGCCGCTTGGCCTCACGATCCAGTGGGGGGTTCGGGGTGGACATGATGGTCTCCGTAGTGGCCGGAGACCCGGGTGTCAACGATGTCTGTCAGTTTTAGAGTCAAGCATCAGCCGAAGTAGGACAGGCATGTGCGACCGGCATTGGCTCATATTTTCTTTACTGGTTCAAGGCCGCCCGCCTGCGGCGGTCGGCACGAGCGGTCTCAGCCGCCCTTCCGGCCGGGCGTGCGGCCTGAAGGCCGGTCCCTGTCGGAAGCAGTCAAGCCACCCGCACGCCCCGCAGCATGATTCATCACCAGCAGGAAAACAGGCATCCGCCATGAGCCGCAGTCCCTACAACCTGTGGGACGACATCGAGGCCGAGGCGGAAGCGCGCCCGTGCTGAAACTCAGGTGCCTCTCGCCTGTATGCGACCCGCCCCACCGCATCGCCCGGCCCTGGTCGCACCGCTCCGCTACTTAGCGAGCACCGGGTTAATCCACGTAACGCCCATGCCCTCAGCTTCCGGATGGCAATCTTCGCTGCTCGCAAACAGCTTGATCTCCGCCGCTTTCGACACGTCTACTGCGGCGATCTTCTTGACGCCATCCTCCTTCGCTACCTTCGCAGTCCTGATGGCTTTTCCGTCCACGTACACGTGGAATGTGATCGGTATTCCAGGTGGTGAACCGTCCATGACACCGACCATGGCCGTGAACTTCTTGTAGTGCCGATTCAGCTCAAACCGCGCCTCGACGTCGTAACAGAGCGAATTCGCGATGAGGGCTTGATCGTAGGACGTATCCATGACTTCGGCCGACCCGCCTGTGTACCCGTTGTCCCCGATCAGCGGCGCATTCGTGACCGGGACGCCCTGCCCCTCATCGCTGAACGGGACTCCGCTTGGACCCTCGCTAGCCGATGGACTCGCATCGTCGGGGACACTCCCCTTCCCGGGCGCCGTCACCGTAACCCTTACCGTTGGCGCCGCCGCCGCCCCTTCCCTGGTCCCGGCTTCTTTTCCACCGAAATAGAACGGAACGGCCGTCGCAACTCCTCCAATGATTGCCGTGATTAACGCCGTTATCACCTGTGTTCGATCTATACTCGACTTTTTTGACGATCTGTCCGCTTGCTCTTCGTTTGGGGCAGACTGCACCATTACGGCCCTCCTCGGTCGCGCTAAATATACTGACCAACCCATCTAGGCGTTGGCAGCTTCGCGCCCCCGGAACAGACCCCTCAACCCATCGCCTCCCGGACTGATCGCCCAACTTGCCGAATTGTTCTTATAAGGAATCAAGGCGGCAGCGCTCCGCGCCGCCGCACGGCGGGACACGCCCCGCCGCCCCGGCACGGCCAGCGGCCGGGGCATGCGGCCTGGAGGCCGGTCCCCGCCCGCGCCAGCCGGGACGGCACGGCGTAAACCCGCCGCCCACCGCACCACCCCGTCCGCGGCTCCGTACACCCGATGTCACGGGCGGACGTGCGGCTCCGCGCGGTGGCCTCGCCGGCCCTGTTGGGGCCTGGCGGCGAGAAGGGCGTTCCCGCCGGGACGCGCGGGTCGACACCGCCGCCCACCGTCTTGCCGGCGTACGGCTTGCGCAAGCCTGTTGGGGGCATCGCCTGCTGGAATAAGGGGTTGATCATCGGCACTCCTTGAGTGTGGAATCCCCCGGCTTCAGCCGCGGGGAGGAAGTCAATTCGTCACGATCGGGAGCGGGGACCCGGGGCGGGATGAAGCGGGTCGGGAACGGACCGGGAACGGCAGGCGCGTCACGGTCCCGAGGGCGGGAAACGGCCCGAAGCCGAAAAAAGGCCCAAGGTCGGGGAAAAGGCCGAGTTCGCGGAAAGGCCCGGAGTCACGGAAAGGCCCGGAGTCGTGGAAATTCCGGGGGCGGGAAGAGGGGGTGGCGTCGGCCGTGTCTGTCCGTTACTCGCCCTCGTCGGTGAGCGTCCGCAGCACGCGCGCCTCCAGGTCGGCCTGGTCGACACCGGCCAGGGCGAGGGCGCGCGGCACGGTGCCGATCTGAGCCCGCAGGATCCCGAGCAGCAGATGCGCCGGGCGCAGATCCTTCTTACGGGCGACGGACGCGAAGCCTCGTTCGAGCGCGAGTTTGGCCGAGGCCCCCATGTGCGGGGGACGCTTGGGGCCGCCGCCCGGCCGGGGGAGGTCAAAGGTGGCGAGAGACACTCCGGCCGCGCTCAGGCTGTGCTCGAACTCCCGGGCCAACGCGTCGCGGATCGCCTGATGATCGAGCCCGGCCGAGGTCAGGACCCGGTGTGCGACGGTTCCCTCCTCGGCGGCGATCGCCAGCAGGAGATGCCGCGCCTCAATCGTCGCCGACCCGTCCCTGTGGGCTTCTTGTCCCCCTTCCATGATGATCATGTGGAGGTATGTGTCGAACGGGGTCATCGTCAGCGCCTCCTCAGCGTGACGCCGGCGGCGATGAGCCGCTTGGCATGCTTTTTGTGAACCGCCTGGCGCGTGACTCCGAGCGCCTCGGCGACCTGTGGCCAGCTCCAGCCCGCCCGCATCGCCTGCTCGACGGCGGCGTCCTCCAGCTGATCGGCCAGGCGCCTCAACGCCGCCACGGCCGCCAGCCCATCGGCGGGATCTTGGGGACCGGGGATCTCAACAGCGGGCATATAAGCAACCATAGTTGACTAATCTCAAATTAGTCAACACGGGTTGCTAAAACACGGATACCGTTGAGCCGATCGCCTCTCCGGCACGGGTGAGACGGTCCGGCTAGTGCTGTGACCGGAAACGATCACTGGGTTGGGTGAGCGTCTCAAGCTGCCGGTGCGAGGGGCCTGCCGCCCCAGCGGATGCCCTTCTCACTT
>NZ_JBEXUG010000074.1:0-10635 GCF_040614315.1 Streptosporangium sp. NPDC006007
GGCGATCGGGAACCTACCTCCGGCCGTGTACGAAGATCAGCTTGCTAGGATGACGGCACTGGCTGCATGAAACCGGGTGTCCACACCCCGGGGGGAACGCCAGCACCAGCCGCAGTGCGAAGGTGAGTTGGTCTTCGTGCGAAATGTCGTCGCTCAGCAGGCCCGCGACGAACTGACCGGCGTCGGTGTTGATGTCCTTGAGCTGTTGGACGATGACCATGCTCAGGTCGCGCCGATCCACTACGCACTGTCCGGTGTCAGCACGCAGGCGTTGGCGACGCACTCCAGTCGCTCAATCATCTGTCCGCACAGAAGCCGGTGGCCCGATAGGTGCTCCAAGGACGGCACGACCACATGCCGTGCTTCGGCGCGCGTGAGTTCGGCAACCAGCTCCTCGAACGCCGAGCGCGAGCCTTCCTGGCACTCGAAGAACGTCGTGGCGTAACAGAAACCCTCGGCCTCGGCGAAGCGCTGAAGCTCCGAAACCAAGCGGTCAAGCTCGTCGTCGGGCGTCTCGTCGGGTGCGCGCAAATAGCCGTAGATCAAGGGCTTCACGGTGGTCGTCTCCAACGGTGGGGACCAGACCGGCGACGGGCACAGGGCTCACCGCCGCCGGTCCGGCCGACTAGGGTGGCGTCTCCTCAGAGGGCGAGGTTGTGCTCCGCGAGCACCGCTCGCTCACACGGGAAAGCACAGCCACACGCGGCGCACAGGCCGCGGTCGTCGGTGTGCTCGTTCAGAACAACAGTGGCGAGCTGGTGCAGCGCGTCGATTTCGCTACTCGCCTCGGGGACGGTGACCGTCTCGACCACGCCCGCTCACCCCGCCGCCGGAGCGAAGAAGGTCAGCAGCCGGTCGCGGATCAACGCCGCGGACTGCTCGGGAGGTCGCCTGTTGACGTCCACCCGCAGCACGTCGAAGCCCGCCTGGATCAACCGCTCGGTGGCCTGCCGGTAGAAGTGCGTCTCCGCGTGCGAACTGCCCGGCGAGAGCTGGAAGCGGTTATGCGGCCCGCGCTCCTGAAGCCGTTCCGAGATGACCTCGGGGTCGGCTTCCAAGATCACGGCGAGGTCGGGCCGGTCAGCTTCGGCGTTGAGCTCCCAGAGGAAGGCCGGGTCAATGCCGTCGAACCGCTGCATCACCAGACCTGACGGGATGTACCGGTCACTCAGCACGACGCGGCCGGCTTCGGTGTTGGGCCGGACTTCGGCCTCAAGGTGGTGATACCTGTCGGCCGCGTACAAGCAGGCAAGAGCATGGCCGGTGGTCGTCTCGGTCATCTCCCGGCACAGCGCCCCGATGGGGCCGGTACTCGGCTCGGCGGTGACGTGCACCTCTTCGCCAGCGGCCACCAGGAGTTGCGCGAGGTGCTGGACGATCGTGGACTTCCCGGCGCTGCTCGGCCCATCCACGCTGACGAACAATCCGCGCTGGTGGTCAGAGAAGGGCCTGAGACTCATCCTCGCCCCCTCCCGGTTTCTGGCCGGTGGCCGCCAGCTCGATAGCGGCCATGTCGTCACGGGTGAGGCTGATCTGTTCGGCCGCCAGGTTCTCGCGGAGGCGTGCGCTGGAACTGGTGCCGGGGATCGGCGCTATCACCGGCGAGCGGTGCAGCAGCCACGCCAGCGCGAGTTGCGCCGATGTCGCGCCGTGGTCCTGCGCGATCTGCCCCAGAGCATCGGACGGGGTGAGCGCTCCGGCCGCCAGCGGCGCGTACGGCACGAACCAGATGCCCGTCGCCTCGCAGTGCCGGAGCACATCGTCTGACGTCCGGTCGGTGACGTTGTACTTGTTGCTCACCGCCGCGACGTCAACCAGCTCGCTGGCCGTGCGGAGCTGTTCGAGGGTCACCTTGGACAGCCCGATTCGGCCGATCTTGCCGGCGTCCTGCATCTCCCGCAGCACGCCGAGCTGGTCTTCGAGCGGAATGGCGGGGTCGATGCGGTGCAGGTAATAGAGGTCGATCCGTTCGAGCTGGAGCCGCCGGAGGCTCATCTCGACGCACTGCCGCAGGTACTCCGGCCGCCCGCACGCTGCCCACTGGTTCGGGCCTTGGCGCGTGAGACCACCCTTGGTGGCGATGACCAAGCCCTCGGGGTACGGAAGCAGCGCCTTGCGGATGTACTTCTCGGCGGTGAACGGGCCGTAGGCGTCGGCGGTGTCGATGTGCGTCACACCCGCGTCGACCGCATCGCGGAGCACCTGCATGGCCTGCTCCGGGTCGTCCGGTGCGGCCCAGTGGCCGGGGCCGGTGAGCTGCATCGAGCCGAAGCCGATTCGCCTGCCGTTAGAAGAGAGCATCTTCGGCGGCCTCCTTGGGAGGTTGGCCGCGCAGGTCTTCCAGGCTCGCGGCCTTGGTGGCCAGCAGCACGAACAACCGGGCGGCGACCAGCGCGTCATACGTCGCCCTGTGCGGGCTGAGGTCGTCGGGCAGACCCCCGGCCAGGCTGTACGCCTCGACCAGGTTGCCGAGCCGGTAGCTGTCCAGCCCCGGCACCAACCGCCGCGCCAGCTTCAGGGTGTCGAACACTTCCGGCGACTCCCAGTCGGGGAGCTTGCGCTCAAGCACGCCGAGGTCAACGTGGGCGTTGTGCGCCACGAGGGCGTCAGCGTCCAGGGCGGCGAGCACGTTGCCGGTGATGTCCGCGAACGACGGGCAGTCGACCACGTCGTTATTGGTCAGGCCGTGGATGCGGGTGGCGAAGTGCTTGATCGGGGCCTCCGGCTTCACCAGCCAGCTCAGCGGCTCCCCGATGACACCGCCGACCACGGGCACGGCGGCCAACTCCACCAGGTCGGGCGGCTGCTGGCCGTTGCCCTCGACGTCCACGACCACGAAGTTCAGGCTCGTCCAGTCAGTCATCTTGCGTCTCGCCCTTCCAGCCGATGTCGGCACGACCGTGCCGACGTTCACGGTGCGGGTGGCGCACGTCGTGAACCTGGAAACCGAGGGCGTGTTGCAGGTAGTAGCGCGGCTGCTCGGTCGCCAGGCCGGACACCACGGCCGCCCGCTCGGTGATGTCCACGACCACAAGACCACGCGCCTCGGGCAGGCGCTCCGCGACCTCCCGCAACCGGTCGGGTGACGGTTGTGTGTGCGCGTTCCGGCACAGTTCGAGCTGACTCAGCGGGCAGATGTCGCACAGCTCCGGGATGCCGATGTGCCCGTTGTAGTCCGGCAGACCGTGAGCGTAGGCGACCGCGCAGGAGGTCTTACGGAACAGCGGCGTCGCGGCGTCGAACGTGGCGAGCACCCGCTGTTCCAGCGTCTCGGGCACGATCTTGCGCCGCGCGGTGTCCTCGTACGGCTCGGGCAGGCCGTTGGCCTTGTAGTACTCCGCGATCTCGTCCCGGTAGAAGAGCCCCGTGAACACCGTGGCGTCGGCGTGCTGGGCGAGCTGGTAGGCCGCGTCCAGGTGCTCGGGGGTGTCGTTGAGACCGGGAACCAACGGACGCCAGTAGAGGACTGTGCGGTACCGGCGCCGCGCCGGCCCGCTCATGAGCTTCAAGGACTCAGCCGCCACCGACGACGGATAGGGCTCGATCTCCTTGTTGTCGATGCCGCTAAACGTGAACAGCAGCGTCAGCTTGATGTGCTGGAGCTGGTTCAGGCGCTCGATGTCCTCGGGCTTCATCTGGTGGCGCGTGATGACGAGGACGTGGTTGGTCAGCCCGCGCTCGTCCAGGTCTTCGAGCACGGCGAGGGTGTGCGGCCGGACGACCGGAAGGAACGGGTCGGTGGCCCGGTTGAACACCTGCACTGGGGTCACGTGCGGTTGGAAGTACCGGTGAGTCACCAGCTCCTCAACGGCTTGGGCATCGGACATGAGCGCCCGCGGTACCCGCTGATCCCACAGGCCGTAGGTGTGACGGATGCAGTACGCGCAGTCCAGCGGACATCCCTGGATGTGGTTCAGGCTGAGGCCGCTCTTGCGGTACTCCACGACTTCGCGGGCGCGGTCGGGAAGCTTGTCGATCTGGTCCCTGCTGAGCAGAGCAACGCGGGTCACCACTGGCTACTCCCAAGTCCCTTGAGGACGGACGCTGTTCGGCGTCCTATCGGCAGAGTAGGAAGGAAAGGCCGTGATGAATAGAAAGTTTCTTGGTATTTCTCGAAACTCTCGTGCTCGTGAATGCGCGGGAAACTACCAGCAAGGTCCGGAGCTCGGTCCCTGATGCAGAAGTTATCCGCCTGGTCTGGGTCGAAGGATGAATCTCAATCAGATAGGTCGCGTTCCGTCCTCTTTGGTGCGTCCGCACTCATGGTCAGGCTCGATGTAAGCCGTGCGTTGGTAGTTGCCTCGATGTACGGGTGCTTGCCGTCGTGGCTGTCACTAAGTTCCATTCGTTCAAACCAGTGCAACACGACAAGATCAAGCTTGTTCTCTTCAAGAAACTTCCGGAGGAATCTTTCCTGGACTAGAAGGGCCCGACTATCGTCACCCTCTTCCTCGTAGTAGGTAAAGACGGGGCTGCCGTCGGCAGCGAGCCAGCTCGGTCCGCGCATGTCGAAAGTCAAACGAGCGGCCTGCTGAATGAAGGTCGAAGGCAGGACTGCGCTCGCAGTTTCACTAATAGAACAATCGAGTATGCTTCCCTCCCATCCGTACTTCTCAACTGTCGGTACGACCTGGAAAGACTTGCCCCCGATATCAACCTGTCGAAGCTTGTCGTGTCGGTGGTGGCAGGTCGGCCCAACACGACCAACTTCGCCAACGTAGCAACAATCAACATGGCCGTGGGAGTCGACAAGATCGCGGACCTCGTGGCGAGGCTCATCTGGGAGAGCGGCCAAGAATTTCCTCGAGCTGCCAGCCGTGATGAGTAGCGTATCGATGGCACTTTTCTCTTGGAGTCCACGCCAACCCTTGTGGGCCAGTGGATCGACCTTCTTCACGAAACTTTCCAACACGACCCACTTGACACCATTTCGATCACGGACGAACACAGAGTTGGCGACACTTGACTCTGAGGCGGTGTCAGCCAGAAAACGCCCAATATTGCCCTGGTAACGGCTAAAGTTGAGACGCGCTGGCGGCCACTCCTCAAGCTGTATCAGCGGTGACTCCCAAGCTGTCGCGCCGTCAACCTCCTTCTCGCTGAAGGCCCGGAAATCGACCGGGGGAAGGCTGGGGTCGATCTCCCTTTCCCCAATAATCTGATGCAGACCTTCGTACGGCTCACTATCATCGAACCGTCGCGAGGTCTGGTAGTTGTCTGCAACGCGAGCTAGCAATTCGTGGTAAGCCATCCACTGGTACTTTTTGCCCCATCGCTCAGCCTTGTGGCCTTCTCGCCCACGGCCGTGGCCGACGCTGCGGTCTTCGTGTCCGAAGATTTTGGGCGTCCAGCCGAGGCTGAGAGTCCGTCGAAACACCCAGCGCCTAGCGCCTCTCGCCGGATACTCATCGTCGACCGGTTTCGGATAGACGAAGACAGCGTCAAGAAGCTTACGTTGCTCGTCGCTCAATGGATCATCTTCACGCTGTCTGAGGAAGCGGAACGGGCTCATCTCGTGCGGGTCGGGGTTTTCCAACCAGTTGGCAAGCTCTTCCTTCTGCTTATCGCTCAATGAAGCGACAAACTTTTCCCACCGGTTCTTGATGAATCGTGGCTCGCGACGCTGGCGCTCGGGATAATCTTGCCCGATGCGATAGCGCGAGAATTGATGAAGTCCTGACTCAACGACATATCGGCCGAAGTCGCCCATGCTCAGCAGAGAGAAACTGATGGATGAGTAGCTCTCGTCGTCTGGCTGGTCTTTGTGCCAGCCATACTTTGCTTCAATTGCGGCTTCGGTTGGCGGCGGACCAGGCGGCTTCAACCCGTAGGGACGCCGAGCTGAGTCCAAGGCAGAGTCGGGCAACAGCTGGTGAGCCACCGCCCATCGGATGATGCCGAGCCCAGCATCCAGCAGTAGCTCGTCGGGGCGAATCGGACGAGTGAAGACACGTGCGTGTACAGCTTCGGCGAGTGCTTTCGCTTGGTCGCCTTGGGCCGGCGTGCTGCGGAGGAGTGAGCCATAGGCGATGGCAACCACTCGTTGCACCACGTAGGGGTCATCGACGGTCCAGAAGCGCTCAACGAGCGCGCACATGACATCGAGGTGACCACGGAGAAGCTGCACGAGCGCCTTGGTAACCCAGTCGCGCATGAACCGGTTGGGGGACGACAGGAGCCAGCACAAAGGAATGCAGGCCAGTTCAATCACTTTGGCGTCGTAAGCCGGATACGGGCCAGCCGCTGCCCAGCGGGCAAGACGGGCTGCGGGACTAAATTCCTCGAACAGCTCGTGGTATGTAGCAAACCCGAAATCACTGTCCCGCTGCGGCATACGTTGCCCGAGGAGGTAGCCGTGCAACCCGTCGCCATTGAGGCGGTTACCTGGCTGAGGCGCCAGCGTGAACAGCACCCGATAGAATTCATCACGGGACAGATAGCGCTGAGCTTCGTTCAGCAGATCAATAGTGCGTTGAGAGATCGCTTGCGAGTCGCGGTAGGGCAGCGTCTCTACAAGCGAGCGGTATAGCTGACGAGCGCGATGATGTTTTTCCCATGCGGCTTCGGCTTCGCGTCGCTTCGGCTCGGCACCCAGCTTGATTTCTAGAAAATCCGGAACCTCAACGCCGTACACCTCGGGAAAAAAGATGGTAGCCGCTTCATTGATGCCCCAACTACTCTCTTCGGTCAACCACGACTTGAGCGTAGGATCGTTGAGCGGGTCATCAGACAGTGCTAGACGGCGCTTCAGGAGCAGGAAGTCAGCGAATGCCTGGAATACGATCCGGACACCTTCGTCATAGGTGCCACTGCCCAGATAAAGCCGTTCGCGGGTGAGGACTCCTTCTTCTTGAAGGAGACCCAGAATCCTCGTCATGTCGATAGCCGCATCACCCAGCGACGCGCGAGCGACCGCTTCGGCCGCGCTGGTACTCATACTCTCACGGCCGAGTCGGGACAGTTCATCAAGCAAACCGCCGAGCACGCGGCTCACCTGCGATTTCGCCGCGTTAAGCTCATAGCCAGAACTTGCGGCCGGCCGGAACCGTCTGGCGACCGTAGCAACCTTGGCTGCAAGGTAACGTTCAAAGATGGCGACTCGTCCTTGATGGCCATCCGGGATCGTTCCAGGTTCCGCTTGTGACAGGCTCTCGCAGTAGAGGCGCAGGAAGAGCGGAAGTGTAAACTCGGGAGTCAGTAGCGGAATCTTGGGCGCTTCAAGTTTGTAGTGAGCGAAGTACCGCTGCGTTGCTTCGACTTCCCGCTCGGCAAAACCAGGATGCGTCCGACGGACGTAGTGAGCGCCTTCTGCACCCTCCAGAACAAGGTCCTGGTATGTGTCACGACAAGAGACGGCAAGCGCGACGTGTGGATACGGTGCAATCGCTGCCCTGAGTGCTGGAAGATGAACACGCCAGAAGTCGGGTGGAGTGGTCTCGTTAAGCGCATCAACGAAGATGATGAACCGGCTTCCACGCATCGAAGCGGCCTCGCCCGCCGCGTCCATCGCGCGCAGCAAGACGTCCGCTCCGACTGTCTCCAGGCCAAGCTGATCAGCGATGCTCGCCCACATGTTGCCCTGACCAAACTGTGCGCCTGCGAGGAATACCGCGGGGCGGCCACTATCGAGAGCTCGCCGTGTGGCGTCCAGCAATAGGTGTGTCTTCCCAGACCCAGCCTGGCCCGTAAGGAAGTACGCCCGTCGCCGAAACGAGCGGCCCACTGAGGATTCAAGCCAAGAAGTCAGCTCGTCCATCGCGGAGGTGAGGCTGCGCACACCGTAGTTACTAGTCCGCTCCGACGGCTTGATAGCTTTCTTCGGGTCGTCTTTGGGCAGCTCTTGCCATGCCGCCTCAAGTTTGCGTTCGTACGCCTCGGCGGCATAGATCGCGTCTTGACATGCCTCAACCTCAGCAAGCAAGGGGTCAAGTGTTGTTTGCGGATCGCCTGCTTGCAGTGCTAGTGATCCTGCCCTGGCGCTCAGCGCCTTAGCGGTGTCGGAAATAGCCTGGTACAGCAATACGGCTGTTTCATCCTCATCTTTCGTCCAGACCCGCACATCAGCTACGGCCGAGATTACCTCGCGGATTCGACGATCAAAGGCAGCGCAAATGGACTGATCGAAACCAAGCGCTAGAAGGTCTTCCTGGATAGGAATGTCGACCTGTAGATCGGGCCGGTACTTCTCGCTGGCCGCATTGGCTTGTTGGTTATAGCGAGTCGCAAGCCAGTCACTTCCAAAGACGAGGTCGCCCCACCAGAACCAGCGTCGGCCGTTATGCTCCGGCTTGGCCAGTTCGTCCAGCAAGTCGCTTTCTTGTACTAGCTCAAACTCGATTTTGTCGGCACCTGGGATGGTTCGCTGCCAGGTATCGATCTTGTCTTCGTATTTCTTTCGCTGAGACTTACGTTCGCCACCACTCGTGCCTGTCGCAAGGTTCCAGGAGATCGTGAAGGTCAGCTTCCGTAGACCGGGACGCTCGTTGGCGACCCGCTTGACCGAATCGGTCATCGCAGTCAAGAGGGCATCGATGCCTTCGACATGCTTGGCCTGCCAGCCCCACTCAGTACCGTCCGGCAATGGGGCGTACCACTCCACCCCGCCGTCAGGATTGCCGGTTCGGATCGCCTGCGTGCCAGCTGGTCCCTGATTCTTGAGCAACTGAAATGACAGCTCCTCAAAAGCCCGGCTTTGCTCGCCATTCCAGGTACGCAATGTCTTGAAGCTGAAGCTCAATGAGTCCTCCCGCCCGTAGACGGGCAATCAACTGGTAGCATTCTGTACTATTCTACAAGAGTTGGCGGTCCGTAGCGAGTCGCTAGGCTTGGGGTAGTTCTTCTGGTGCGAAACCGTCAATGACCCGGTTGATGATCGCTCGGGCACTGCGGCCGTAGCTGGCGACTCCGGCCAGGCTCTCAAAGATGCCGCCGTACAGTGCGATCTCTTGGGGTTGGGCAAGGTTCAGCTCGGCCGAGAAGGTCTCGACCATCACACGGTCGTTGTCCAGCAGCCAGAAGCCGTGCGAGGGCGCAACAACGTAGGCCGTCTCGAACCCGATGATGCCGAGCCGCACGTTGGGCAGGGCTGACAGCGAGACGAGACGGTCGAGCTGC
This sequence comes from Streptosporangium sp. NPDC006007, assembly GCF_040614315.1. NCBI lineage: Bacteria > Bacillati > Actinomycetota > Actinomycetes > Streptosporangiales > Streptosporangiaceae > Streptosporangium > Streptosporangium sp. NPDC006007. The sequence goes on from NZ_JBEXUG010000074.1 coordinate 9,115, forward strand.
CCTAGCATGATCTCTGGCGGGCACAGCCGATAGCGGAGAGCTGCCTCGGTCAGCACGAAGTGGAACCGCTTGTCGGGGCGGTACAGGATGTCTTGGCGCCGCACCCGCGCGGCGACCGCTTCGTCAATGTCGTTGCGCACCTTGAAGACGGTGATGCTCTGGGCAAAGCGGTAGCGGGCGTACTCGGCAGTCTGGAGCAAGCCGGGGATGAAGGTGGACTCAAATGCCCGGAACAGCCGCGTCTTGGCGTTGATGTCCGCGACCTCTTGTTGATGCGGCTTGAGGCCGACCCGCAGCTGTCGTTGCCACTCGGCGTGCTGGACTTCGAGCGTGTGGAGCGAGGCGAGCAACCCCTCGGTCTCGCCCTCGCTGTTAGTCCCCCGCGTCCAGTCGCGGATGTCGTCATCGGTCGGCGTCTGCTTGCCGTTCTCCAGCTTCGACACCTTGGAGGGAGGCCACGACAACGACTCCGCGAGCGCCCGCCCGCTCAGTCCTGCGGCGGTGCGGAGCTCGCGGAGTCGCTTGCCGAGTGCATCACGAGCTTCATGAACGCTGGTGATGCCGGTCGTTCGCTTCGGTGGCAAAGTCGTCCCGTCGTACGGCGAGATGCCACGCGGCGTCCCGCCAGTAGTTGTGCTTCACGATCTCGGCGGGGTCCTCGATCAGCTCCCCGCCCAGGAAGTTCTCGTCGTCATCGAAGTGCATCCGCACCAGCTTGGACGAATCGAACAACCAGTAGTCGTAGTCCGGCAGGCCTGAGGCGTCCTCACGCCTCAAGTACCTGATGTCCTCGCCGGCCTGGTTGGTGTGCTCCGAGCAAAAGATGCCGAAGCGGCTGTAGGTGGTGAGAGGTGTGCTCACGACTCGGACACGTGAGAACCGCCGGCCCGCCGCGGTTGCCTCCCTGATCATGCTCAACCAGTTCTGGAACCAGCCCATGTCCACCGGTTCACCGGCCGTGAACTGGTCGAGCGCCGTGGCCTCGTTGGCGGACTTGTAGTGGTCGCGCGTCTCCAGTCGGAAGGCCGTGTGCTCGAAACTGCGGAAGAGCTGGCCGAACTCCGGACCGGGTTCGATGATGCGGCTCAGCGCTCGCCCTCCTGCTCCAGGTAGCGGCGGGCGTACATCTTGAGCACGTCCTCGGGGATCTCGATCAGGGTCTCATGGTCGGGCACGACCCCGACGTCTGCGAGCGCCTGGGGGTCGGTGACCTTCCACCCCTGGGCAATGTACGTCACCCGGTCGGTGCGGTCGGTGGCGAACAGGGTGGGCGACTGCCCCTCCTGGGACTCCGGGTCCTTGCCGAGGAACTGTGCACGCATGATGCCTCCGTTGCGAGAAACTTGGCGAACCGTTCTCGTCCATCGTGGCGGAGGGTGGGCGGGGCGTCAACGGCTGGTGGGCTCGCGTCCGCTCGGTGATCCGTCTAGTAGTACTTCGTTAGGTTGGTTCTGGTGGGTGGTGTTCTGGCCGTGCTGCGGCGGGTAGGTCGCGGTGGCAGGTGGGGCACGCGCCGGTCCA
>NZ_JBEXUG010000075.1:0-9576 GCF_040614315.1 Streptosporangium sp. NPDC006007
CTGGTCGCGTCTCTATCCCGGCTGCTGGAACCCGGGGACGCGCCGGCCGCGACAGCGCCGGCGGACCTGGAGTACGCGGCGTCGGTTCCGTTCGGTGGCACCTACGTCCTCGATCACCTGTGGCGCAGATTCCGGATCGACGAGATCGTCCGCCGGGTCGGGCAGCCGAAACGAGGCCGCCGCCGGGACATGACCACCACCGAGCGGGTGCTGTTCGCCCTGGTCGCCAACCGGGCGCTGGCCCCGTCCTCCAAGCTGGCCGCCGCGGACTGGATCACCCATGACGTGCACATCGATGGCTTGGCCGGCACCGACGATGACGCCTGCTACCGGGCGATGGACTGGCTGCACGAGGTGAAAGACAACCTGGAGAAGCAGGTGTTCGACGAGGTCGCGAACCTGCTCAACCTGGAGGTCGATCTCCTGTTCTTCGACACCACCAGCACCTACTTCGAGCTGGAGGAGGCCGACGAGCCGGTCGCCCGCGACGACCATGGCCTGCCACAGGGCGATGGCCAGGCCGATGACCGGGAGCGGGACGACACACGGGATGTGGGGTTTCGGACCTGGGGCAAGTCCAAGGACTCACGCGATGACCTGCCGCAGATCGTGATCGGAATGGCCGTCACCCGCGACGGGATCCCGGTCCGGTACTGGTCCTGGCCCGGTAACACCGGCGACCAGAAACTGATCCGCCAGGTCAAGGACGACATGCGCGACTGGACCCTGTCCAAGATCGTGTGGGTGACCGACCGCGGGTTCTCCTCAGATCGCAACCGCCGCTACCTGCGGCAAGGCGAGAACGCCTACATCATCGGCGAGAAACTCCGCTCCGGATCAGCCGAGGTCAAAGCTGCCCTGTCCCGCCAAGGCCGCTACACCGAGATCACCGAGAACATGCGGGTCAAGGAGGTCCGGGTCAGCGACACCGAACGGTTCGTGATCTGCCGCAACCCCGAAGCCGCGACGCGCGACCAGCACACCCGCGATCAGCTCGTCGCCCAGCTCACCGACCTGATCGAGGGCACCGACACCCTTTCGGAGTTCAAGCGGGGCGAACTGCGCGGGAAGATCGCGACCAAGCCCGGCCTGAACCGCTACCTGCGCACCACCCCGGCCGGCAAGCTCCGCATCGACACCAGCAAGATCAAGGCCGAAGAGAACCTGGACGGCAAGTACCTGCTGCGCTGCTCGGACCCGCACCTTTCCGCCGCCGACATCGCCGTGGGCTACAAGCAACTCCTGGAAGTCGAGCGCGGCTGGCGCGACATGAAACAGATCATCGACCTGCGGCCCGTCTACCACCGGCTCGAAGAACGCATCCGCGCCCACGTCATCTTGTGCTGGCTCGCCCTGCTGCTCATCCGGATCGTCGAGACGACCACCGGCACCACCTGGCAGCACACCCGCCGCGAGCTCGACCGCCTCCACCTGGGCGCCTTCACCGGCCCCACCGGAACCTTCCGCCAGGTCACCGCCCTGACCAAGCCCCAACGCGACCTGCTGGCCAAGCTCGACGTCCCCGCTCCCAAGCAGATCATCGACCTCCAGCCCGCACCCCGCTGACCAGCACCAACACCACCGCCTAGAGAAACGCCCTCCAGGCGGCCGAACCCATATCCACCCAGGTCAAACCCCGGATTCGTATCTCCAGCCCGCCGAATTACGCGGAACGCGGGTCTTAGGAGCGTCCGAGCGCGCTCCTGAAGCGGGCTGTTCTTCCCGGTCGGCGCCGGTTCGTGTGGCGCGTTCGGGTGAGGTCTGCAAGCGGTCCACGGTCGGCGGTAGCGTCCGCACGTCGGCTGATACCGGCCACCTGACAGTAAGATCAAGGAGCTTTTCGCGTGCAGCCCACGCGCAGCCGTGCGCGTCCAACTGCGCGACAACGCCGGAGAACTCTCCCGGACGTTCCCGGACACTCGCGGACGCTATGTTCCTGGTCGACGGGCAGTTTCCTCAAGGTCCAGAGCGATTACGTTTCCCTCGTAATGAAGGGGTCTGGGGTTCGATTCCCCAAGGCGGCTCCAGGTCAGAGGCCCTCACCGGACACCGGTGGGGGCCTTTTGCTAACACCCTTGCTAACAGCGCCGCAGATCCGGCGACTTCACCTACGGCAGGGCGAGTGTTCGGGAATGGCCAGTCTTCAACACGGAGACTACGGCGTTCATGAACACGGCCTGCCCGTGATGGTGTTCCGCTCGCACAGTGAGCACCGAACCTCCCTCGGCTGCAGCGGCTCGGTCACCTCGTTGAGCAACGATTCCTTGATCCGGTTTAGGGGCATGGCGTCTCGGCTGAAGCAACGGGCCACCCAGATGTCATGATCCTTTGTCCACCAGTTGTCGAGACAAAGGTGCACAGCGGACGCTCCGTCGAACCACCACAGGTCCACCGGCCCAGAGGCCTCATCGACCCATGGCGGAAGGTCCGCGCCCACCAGAGCCGGGATCATTCCCCGCGGGATGGCCAGTTCCAGCGTCAGGTGTGGCCAGTGGCGGACAGTCAGGAGCAGCGCGTGCGCCTCAAGCCGCTGGTCGACGCTTCGGTTGAGGATCCTGAGCGGCTTGTCGGCGAGGGTCATCCCGGCACGGCCGTCCAGGAGGACCTCCACCCTCCACGTCCAGTCGCCGTCCACGATTCCGTAAAACGCCCACTCCTGGGCCGTCCAGTAGACCCTCGTATCGCCGTCCAGCCCGTAGTCCATTCCGCTGGGGCCCAAAGCCGGGCACCACAGTCCGCCATATCGCTGCTCGAAGGCGATCATCGCCTCAACGGCTTCAGCGGGAGCCTCGGTCTCGATCCCATCATGATCAACGGCACGGGCAGTCCGTTCGATCCACTCCACGGGCGTTGGCTCATGCCAGCGTGCGTTTTCGTGAAGGAAGGTTTGGAGACGAGGTGATATCGAGCGGTCAATTCGTATGTGCACACCTCAACGTAAGGTCCCTGAGCCTGCACAGGGCAGGATCAGGGACCTTTGTGAGAGCGCGAATCACCTCTTATTTGAGAGCTTTGGCGAAGACATCGGCGGCGGCTGTCTCCGCTGAGCGGATCACGTGGGCATAGACGCGCAGGGTAATCGCGGGGTCAGCGTGGCCGAGCCGAGACGCGACCACGTGGACGGGGAGGCCGGCCAGGAGCAGCGTGGTCGCGTGGATGTGTCGGAGGTCGTGGAGGCGGGCGTAAGGCAGGGGGTTCGGCTGGGCTCTGGTCCTTGTCCTCTGGCTCGTTGTGCGCCTTGATCAGCTTGCCCGGTAGAGCTGTCATGGTGGTCGGGTAGATCGGGCCGCCCCAGGCGGCTGTGAAGACGTGGCCGTTCTCCTCGCCCTTCCAGGCGTCGCCGACCCGGAGTTTCTCGGCTTCCTGCGCTTCCCGGTGTGCCCCGAGGATATTGACCGTCCCCTCGTCGAGGCTGACGACGCGAGTCCGGCCGCTCTTCGTGGTGCCCGCGATGTGCTCACCGTCGACAACGCCCGTCGAGCCCTTGATGGTGATCTGCCTCCCCTCCAGGTCGACGTCAGGCCACCGGAGGTTCAGCGGCTCACCCCGCCGCGCGCCCGTGTAGGCGGCCAGGTGGAAGAAGGCGAACAGCCGATGCGAGCGAGCCAATCCGAGGAAGGTCAGAAGCTGGGCCGGGGTCCAGATCATGCCCGGTTCCTTCCAGTTCTCGCGGGGGCGCTTGGCCTTGTCGACGGATGAACTGCTGAGTGAAGTTCCCCCATCGGATGTCTCGGGCCCTAGCCCCGCGACGGCAGGCGAAGCACCTCGGACGGCCTGGCCGCCTCCGCGGCGAATGCGCCAGTAATGCCGCCATTCACCATTTATCTACCTGATGATCTGATATCCCATTTATGATCATTTCCATATTGTTCAACGGCAGATATGAGTCATATCGGAATTGTGATCCCGGGTTTACCGGACATGCCCGCGCGGCGCGATTAATCTGGTGATCCCTAGCGCCATGCGCGGTCCGGGGAGCCATCCGCCGAGGCTCCCGAGTCGATCTTCCGGGAGCAGCGTGTCCCCTCTCAACGACCAGCGTGCGCGCGTGGTCCGTTACTGGCGTGCCTGCGAGTTCTTCAGCCCGCAGAGCGTGCCCAAACCCAGTCCACGCGACGCGCTGACGCCGGTGTTCGACGTGAGCCCCGGTCGCCCCCTCCCTTGGCAGCGCGGGCACGAGCTGCGGGCCCGGACCATCCGGCCGGGGTTCACTTGGCGGCACACCCTTTATGGGGGCATCTTCAAGCAGGACCGGGTCCGCGCGTTCCTGGAGCACACGTTCGGAGCCGATCCCGAGGGTTTCGACGCGTCGTCGGCCGATTCCAGCGCACTGTTTTCCCTCACCATCCTCGATGAGGGCCGGGCGCTGTTCGGATCGGAGGTGTTCTCCAGTTGCGCGTGGGCGACGGAGCGCACGCTGCACCGGGGGCCGGCGCAGCACGACTGGCTGGACGGGTTCGAGGAGGCGTGCGGCGCGGCGAGCGCGGAGTTGGAGAGTGCCATCCACGCCTACAAGGACGATGCGCGCGCCGCCGAGCTGCTGAAGAGGGGGCATCGCGTCAGCCGTCCGTTGGACTACGGCGATCTGGCGGCGCTGCTCGACCTGGCGTCCGAGCGCATCGGCGCTGAGAAAGTCCTCAGTCCCGAGGGACTGATGGTCAAGAGCGTTCAAGTGTCGAAGAAACGGGAGTTCCTCGTCGACGACGGGGCGGACTTCCTCAACAGCTTCATCATCGGCGATCTCCGCCGAGTCTCGGAGGTCATACGCGGCGGCCGATACGGCGCCGCGCTGGACGCGTACATGCGCACCGCAGAACCCGAGCGGATCGACGTGCGGAAGCGTCCCCAGGTCGTCTTCGATGGCGTGGCGCCGGACCTCGTGCCGCTCGGCCGGTGGCCGCAGGCCAAGGAGGTGCCGCTCGCGCTGAGCCAGCAGTTCGCGGTGAACAGCGTGATGGCCGGCCTCGCCCGCGGCTCGGGAATGTTCGCGGTGAACGGCCCGCCCGGCACGGGGAAGACCACGATGCTCCGCGATCTGATCGCGGCCATCGTCGTCGAGCGCGCGCACAGGCTTTCCCGGCTCGCCGACCCTCGCCAGGCGTTCACCGGCACCCACCAATGGATGACCGGCGACTACACGCGGGTGGTCCGCGCCTGGAGAGAGAACCTCACCGGTTTCGAGATCGTGGTCGCCTCCGCGAACAACGGCGCCGTGCAGAACGTCACCCTGGAGATTCCCGGCCGGGACGCCTTCCTGCCACCTTGGCGCGACGGCACCGACTATTTCGCCGACATCGGCGGCCGGGTGCTCGGCCAGCCGGCCTGGGGCCTCGGCGCCGCGCGCCTCGGGCGTAAGAGCTATCGCCAGGGCTTCATCGACAAGGCCTGGTTCAGCCTGCCCGCCACCCCGCCCGCCACCGAGCCCACCCCCGAGCAACGCGGGCTCATGGACGTGCTGAAGCACTGGGAACGGGAGGCCCTGAAGAACGACACCGACGGGTGGGCCGAGGCCGTCGCACGCTTCACCCGGGCCTACGGCAGAGCGCGCGAGCTCCAGGACGAACGTGCGGGGATCCTGCTCGACCAGCGCGCGATCTCCCGGCTGTCGCGCGAGATCGACGAGGCCAGCCGTGAGCTGCCGGGCTTCGAGAAGGATCTCGCGTTCGACCGGCGGCGGCTCGCCGCCGCTGAGGCCGACTTCATGGCGGCACGACGAGAGATCGATCAGTGGCTGCGTAAGCGGCAGAGGCACCAGACGTTCCAGCCGAGCCTGATCACCGCGATCTTCACCCTGGGCAAGGCGACGCGGGTGTGGCATGAGGAGGACCGGATCCTGGCGCAGGGCATGGACGCGGCGGAGGAGAAGGCCGGTCAGGTGGGCGAGGTGGCCATGGCGATCCAGCGGCAGATCGCCGGTGTCTCCGCCCGCCTGGACGCGGTTCACGCCAGGCTGGCCCGGCTTCGCGATGACGTCGCGGAAAGGCGCCGCCGGCTCGCACCGCTGCTCAGCGCCCTGGGCGGCTTCGTCCCGGACGACGACTGGTGGGCCGACGACTCCGTGCGAGAGTACAGCGCGCCATGGATAGACCCGCAGTGGAACGCCGCCCGCACGGATCTGTTCGCCGAGGCGCTGCGGTTGCACCAGGCGTTCCTGCGCGCCCAGGCCGGGACGATGCGCAGGAACCTGCAAGGCGCGATGGACGTCCTCGCCGGCGCGGTCCCGAAACACGTCAAAGAGGACGCCATCCGGGCCGCGTGGCAGAGTTTCTTCTTCGTCGTCCCGGTGGTCTCGACGACGTTCTCCTCCATCGATCGCATGTTCCCTCAGCTCACCCAGGAGGCCCTGGGGTGGCTGTTCATCGACGAGGCGGGACAGGCGACGCCACAGGCGGCGGCCGGAGCGATCTGGCGTTCCCGCCGGGTCGTCGTGGTGGGCGACCCGCTTCAGCTCGAACCCGTCGTCCCACTGCCCTTCACCGCACTGGAGGCGCTGCGCCGGGCCTTCCAGGTGCCGGAGAGCCGCTGGGTACCCGGCCTTACATCGGTGCAGCAACTGGCCGACCACACCAACGTCTACGGGACGTACGTGCCCACCGACGGGGAGCCCAGCTGGGTCGGAGCCCCCCTTCGCGTGCACCGGCGATGCGACCAGCCGATGTTCGGCATCTCCAACAAGATCGCCTACGACGGTCTCATGGTGTACGGGAAGCGGCCCGGCGAGCCGCTGGAATGGCCCACCAGCGCGTGGATCGACGTGAGCGGCGCCGACGCGGAGGGGCACTGGATCCCCCAGGAGGGCAAGGCGCTGGCCTGGGTGTTGAACGGCCTGGTCAACGTCTACGGCGTGGATCCCGGGCAGATTATGGTGATCGCCCCCTTCCGCGAGGTGGTCCGGGGCGCGGCACGGCACGCGGCCCCCCACCGAAAGGTCCGGGTCGGGACCGTGCACACCGCTCAGGGCAAGGAGGCCGATGTCGTCATCCTGATCCTCGGCGGCGACCCGGGCAGGCCTGGCGCCAAAAACTGGGCGGCGCGACGCCCCAACCTGCTCAATGTGGCGGTCAGCCGTGCCAGGCGGCGGTTGTACGTCATCGGCGACCGCGCCGAGTGGAGCCGGCGGCGCCATTTCGACGTTCTCGCCGCGAACTTGGAGACTCGCCCCTACTCACAATGACCGCATGGCCTCCTGTCGCTCAGGCACCAGCCGCGCCTCGGCCTGTGCCGTCCGGGTAGCGGCGTGGCGGGACGGCGGTGTGTGGCCTGTGACGTTTCGGTAGTGGCCGAGCAGCGGACATCCTGCACGCGTTTCGGTGACCGATTCGGAAGCGGGGGAGACACGAACGTCGATCTTGCTAACGTGGATGCTGACAACAGGCCTGGACGACCGCGGACCGAGGGACCTCATGAAGCCCGCCCGAGCAGGCCCGGAAGGCGGCTGTGGACGGTCCTGGAGGATCGTGTCCTCACTCGTAATGAAGGGGTCTGGGGTTCGATTCCCCAAGGCGGCTCCGCAGGTCAAAGGCCCTACCGGATGTCCGGTAGGGCCTTTGGTGTTGCTGTACTGAGCGAGAAAGCCGAGCGTTACATCGGCTCGGAGATCATGAGCCCGGTCTGGGCGATGAACCCGGTCAGGAGTTCGGGCTGGTACTGCATGTGGTTGAGCCGGTGCTTGATCAGAGCGGTGAGCTCATCGATGCTGCGGACGGTGAAGTTGAGCATGGCGATGCGTAGGTTGGACCAGATGCCCTCGGCCGGGGTGAGGTCCGGCGCGTACGGCGGTAATCGATAGACCACCAACCAGTCGGCCTGGGCGGTGATCCACGTGCGCATCTGGGCGCTGACGTGCTAGGGCAGGCAGTCCCACACCAGCGAGATCGGACCGCCCAGCGGGGCATGAGCCACATGCAGCAAAGCCTTGAAGCCGGCCGCGACGAACCCTTTCCGCTCACCCCGGCGCTGGTGATAGGTGATCGTGCGGTAGTCAGCCGAACGCGACGACCTGGCTGGACGCAGATCAAAGCAGCGATCGAGGCGCGGCCCCGGTCATCATAGGAGACCTCCAGCACCGGAGTCTGGCCTTTGCGGGCCCAGGTCCTTCCTCGGGGCGGTCTCAGGCTCTGGCTCTGGCAAGATTTTCGTGACGAGGTGACGGTGCGTGTTCTTGCTCATCCGAGCAGGAGGCGTCTTCGGAGCAAAGCGAAGCCGGCACGGCCATACATCTGCCGCTTGAGCGTCTTGATCCGGTTCACCTGGCCTTCAGTGGGGCCGGAGCTCCATACCTGGGTCAGGCCTGCGGTGATGGCGTCGCGGTCGTTGTGCAGGTTGCCGGCGAAGGAGCGCAGCACGGGAAGGTCGTCGGCGTGTACGGCGTCGATCCACGCGGCGAGGTTCTCCCCTTCGAGGTTGCAGACCATCTGAGCGAAGGCCCGCACGTGGCGGTGAACGGCATTCAACCGCGGGCAGCGCGCCAGGATGTTCTTGAGCTGGGACTCCTCGTCGGTGTGCAGGTGATCGGGGTGCCGCATGATCCAGTGGGCCACCCGATGAGGTTTGGGCGTCGGCGGCGGTGCCGGAACGGGGCCGGCGACCGCCCGCAGGGGCCGCAGGTATCTACGGACGGCCTGCGGCGTGCGGCCGGGGTAACCTCGGGCGCGGATTTCACGAAACAGGCGGGCGGCGTCGGTGCAGCCGTCGTTCCAGCGCTGGATCAGGTACGGCTTGTAGTCATCCAGCCGGGTGGTGCGGATGGCGCGGTCGGTGAGGCCGTGCAGTTTCTCGCACCGGGCATGGCGGCCCGCGGTGTGCCGGGCCAGGCCCAGCTCCCGCCCGATCGCGCTGATCGTCCAGCCTCGGGCGAACAGCCGCTGGACCGCCAGGTAGCGCTCACGGGTGCGGGTGACGCCCCATTTCTCGCCGCCGGTATCCGGATTGAGCTCAGCGGACGGAGCAGCGGCCGCTCGCGCGGATGCCTGCGGATCGGCGTCTCGCAGGCAGGGACGGTGCGCGATCACCGTGCGCTCGACGGCGGTGGCGAGGTTGTTCCACAGATGCCACCGATCAGCGACCTGCATCGCCTCAGGTGCCCCGGCGCGATCCCGGCAGATCACCTCGGCCCCCGGATGATCGGTCAGCCACGTGGCCAGCGTGCCGGCCTCCCGGTCGGGCAGCAGATCGATCGGCCGGTGGGACTCACCATCGATCAGCACGGTGCCGTAGATCCTGCCCCGTTTGGTCGCGAAGTCGTCCACTCCCAGGACGCGGGGCGCGGTCACATCCGGTTCTGGTAGCGCCATGATCAGGTTCAGCAGCGTGACGCGGCTGACCGCGATGTGCAACACGGTGGCCAGCCGGGCCCCGGCGCGGCCGGCCAATGCCAGGGCGATCACCCGCAACAGATCCTGAAGCCCAGGAGGGGGGCTCCCCCCTGAACGTGGACACCGATCTCAGGCGGCAGTCTTCAGGCTATCCGCCGTCTTGTCGACGACGAGTTCGGTGCGCATGTGGTCGGCGATCGACCAGCCCACCAGACGACGCGAGTACAGATCCACGACCGTGGCCAGGTAGAGGAACGTGCCG
>NZ_JBEXUG010000076.1:0-9341 GCF_040614315.1 Streptosporangium sp. NPDC006007
GGGTGTCTTGGAGTGACAGTCCTCTTCTACAGCAGCTCCGCTGTCTTGTTCACAGGCCTTGACGAACAGCCCCCACGCCTAACTGAACGGCGTTGCCTCTAGGACCACTCCTCACCGGGTCAGGTGTCCTCCGCGGCGCCGGAGCGGCGAGCGGTGGCACCGGCCTGATCCGCCCCGCGCCGCCGGGCGGCACGACCCGGTGAACGTCCCCGGACACGCCACCGGACGGGCCTCGGACGCTAGGCGAGGCCCCGGGCGAACATCCCCTGGAGGGCCTCGATCGCGAAGTACGCGGCGAAGACCGCGGTGACCACCCAGAGCAGCCAGGGGATCTCCCGGCCCCGGCCGGCCGCCGCCTGGATGACCGTGTAGGAGATCACCCCGGCGCCCACGCCGTTGGTGATGCTGTAGGTGAAGGGCATCAGCGCGATCGTCAGGAACGCCGGGACGGCCAGGGGCAGGTCGTCCCAGGGGACGTTCCTGGCCTGCGTCATCATCAGCGCGCCGACCAGGACCAGCGCGGGGGCCGCGGCGGCGGCGGGCACCACCGAGGCGATCGGGGTGAAGAACAGGGCCAGCACGAACAGGCCGCCGGTCACCAGGGCGGCCAGACCGGTCCTGGCCCCCTCGCCGACCCCGGCCGCCGACTCCACGAACACCGTGTTCGCCGAGGCGCTGGAGAGGCCGCCGACCGTCCCGGCCACCCCGTCGACGGTCAGGACGGCCCCCAGCCGGGGCACCCGGCCCTCCGCGTCGATCAGGCCCGCCTCGTCGCTCACCCCGATGATCGTGCCCATCGCGTCGAAGAACCCGGAGAGCACCAGTGTGAACAGCACGACCGTCGCGGTCACGGCTCCGGCGCGGCCGAACCCGCCGAACAGGTCCACCCGGCCGATCAGCCCGAGGTCCGGGAGCGCCACCACCCCCTCCGGCACCCGGGGCACCACGACCCCCCACTCCCCGGGCTCGATCCTCGCCACCGAGTCGACCAGGATGGCCAGCACGGCGGTGACCCCGATGCCGATCAGGATGGCCCCCCGGACCTTGCGCACGTAGAGCACGATCACCAGCAGCAGGCCGAAGCAGAAGATCGCGACCGGCCAGCCGGTGAGATGTCCCGTCCTGCCGAGCTGTACCGGCGTCCCCGTCCCCTTGGCGACGAACCCGGCGTCCACCAGACCGATCAGCGTGATGAACATCCCGATTCCCACGCTGATCGCGTGTTTCAGCGCGAGCGGGATGGAGTTCATGATGAGCCGGCGCAGCCCGGAGATCGCCAGCACCACGATCACCAGGCCCTCCAGCACGACCAGTCCCATCGCCTGCGGCCAGGTCATGTGCGGCGCCGCCTGGTAGGCGACCACCGCGTTCAGCCCCAGCCCCGCCGCGACGCCGAACGGCGCGTTGCCCACCACCCCCATCAGCAGCGTGCTCACCGAGGCCGCGGTGATGGTCGACGCGGTGAGCTGCGGGATCGACAGCCTCGCCCCGGTGACGTCGACGGCCCCGCCCAGGATGATCGGGTTCAGCAGGATGATGTAGGCCATCGCCATGAACGTGGTGATACCGCCCCTGACCTCGCGGCCCACCGTCGAGCCCCGCGCCGACAGCTCGAAGAACCGGTCCATGCTCCCTCACCCCTTACCGGGGGTGATCGGTTCCTACCCCCTCAGCGCGATGTCATGGGGCCGGATGGGCACCCGGGGCAGCGGCAGGCCGGTGGCCGCCCGCACGGCCGCGGCGATCGCGGGGGTGGAGGAGAGCGTGGATGGCTCTCCCGCGCCGCGCAGGCCGTAGGGGGCGTGCGGGTCGGGGTTCTCCAGGATCGACAGCCACATGGGCGGCACGTCGAGGATGGTGGGGATCAGATAGTCGGTGAACGACGGGTTGAGCACCCGTCCCCCCACCACCTGGATCTCCTCCATCAGCGCCAGCCCCAGCCCCTGCGCCGATCCGCCGTGGATCTGCCCCTCCAGCGCGAGCGGGTTCAGCGCCCTGCCCACGTCCTGGACGGCCGCCAGCTCCACCACCTTGACCAGGCCCAGCTCCACGTCCACGTCGACCACGGCCCGGTGCACGCACAGGGCGAGCTGGGTGTGGGAGTCACCCCGCCCGGTGAGGCGGTCCATCGGAAAGGTCGGCCGGTGACGGTACTCCCTGGTCTCCTCGACCGCCCCGGCCCGTTCCAGCGCCTCCTCCAGCGACGCCCCTCCTGCCCGCAGCCTCTCCAGCCGCTCCCGTACGGCCTCGCACGCCGCCTTGACCGCGCCGCCGGTGACATAGGACTGGCGGGAGGCCGACGAGGAGCCCGCCGAGCCCACCGCCGTGTCGGCCCGCGCGACCGTCACCCGGTCGATGCCCAGCTCGGTCCGGGCGATCTGCTCCTGGACCGTGACCAGCCCCTGGCCCACCTCGGCCGCCGCGGTGTGCACCAGCACGTGCGGCTCGCCGCCGAGCAGCTCCACCCTGACCCGTGCGGTGGAGTAGTCGTCGAACCCCTCCGAGAAGCAGATGTTCTTGATGCCCACGCCGTACCCGACGCCTCGCCGTACCCCCTCGCCGCGGGTGGTCCGCGCGACCCCGCCCGGCATGTCCAGCGGGCCGGTGCCCCGCGCGGCGGGCAGCGGCGTCGCGGCGAGCTCCCGGAGCATGTCGGCCAGCGGCGCGGGGGAGTCGATGACCTGTCCGGTGGCCAGCGTCGAACCCTGGGAGACCGCGTTGCGGACGCGGATCTCGACGGGGGACAGGCCGCACGCCTCGGCGAGCCTGTCCATCTGTGACTCGTAGGCGTAACAGGCCTGCACCGCGCCGAAACCGCGCATCGCCCCGCAGGGCGGGTTGTTGGTGTAGACGCCGTAGGCGTCGATGTGGACGTTGGGCACCTCGTACGGCCCGACCCCGAGCGAGGCGGCGTTGCCGACCACGGCCGGGGACGAGGAACAGTAGGCGCCGCCGTCGAGCAGGATCTCCGCCCTGACGTAGAGCAGTCTGCCGTCGCCGGTCGCGCCGTGCTCGTAGCGCATCCGGGCCGGGTGCCGGTGCACGTGGCCGAAGAACGACTCCTCGCGACTGTAGACGATCTTCACGGGGCGGCCGGTGCGGAGCGCCAGCATGCAGGCGTGCACCTGCATGGACAGATCCTCCCTGGCGCCGAAGGCGCCGCCGACCCCGGCCAGCGACAGCCGTACCCTCTCCGGTTCCAGGCCCAGGCACGGTGCGATCTGATCGCGATCCACGTGCAGCCACTGGGTGGCGACGAACAGGTCCACCCCGCCGTCCTCCGCCGGTACGGCCAGCCCGGACTCGGGGCCGAGGAACGCCTGGTCCTGCATGCCGACCTCGTACTCCCCGGTGACCACCACGGGGGCCTCGAAGTCGGAGCCCACCCTGACCGGCTGGTGGCGCAGCACGTTGCCGCGCTCGTGGACCACCGGGCACGACGGGTCGAAGGCGGCCCGGCGCGGGTCGGTGACCGCCTCGCGGACCTCGTAGTCCACCACGATCGCCTCGGCCGCCCGCCTGGCCGACTCGGGATGGCAGGCGGCGACCAGCGCCACCGGCTCCCCCTGATAGCGGACCTGGTCCATCGCCAGCACCGGCTGGTCCCTGAGCTCCAGGCCGTGGAACTTGGCGCCCGGCACGTCCTCGTGGGTGAGCACCGCCAGCACCCCCGGCATGGCGAGCGCGGCCCCGACGTCGACGGAGCGGATCCAGGCGGACGGGTGGGGGCTGCGCAGCGTCACCCCCCAGACCATGCCGGGGAGGTACAGGTCGGAGGAGTAGGCGAACTCGCCCGTCACCTTCAGCGTCCCGTCGGGGCGCGGGGCGCTCCCGCCGACACCCCGCCCCTGTGCCCGCCGCCGCTGTTCCCGCCGGATCTCGATGCCGCTCACCACAGCAGTACATCAGCCGGGCCGGGGGCGGAGCGTCGTGGACACGAGGGGAGTCGTCGACACGGCCCGCTACGTTATCCACCGGGTTGAAGAGCTCACCGGTGCGACCCCTCCACGACGGCGGACCGTGTCGACCTGATTTCTCGCTTTACACGCGGACTGACCTACCTGCTAGTCGGGGTAGCTCCAGCCCGCCCGGTGCTCCACCTGGACGTGCAAAGAATACTGACTCACGGCCTGCGAGGGGGCAGACGAATCAGCGCTTGCGGTCGTAACATTACTTGCGGCGGCAATTGCGGCCGTAAACAGAACGGCGAGGGCAGACAAAGCAAGGCGTTGGCGCACGGGGGGGCTCCTGTCGTGGGTTCTGCTGCTCGAACGATATCTTTCAAGGGGTAACGTGGCTGGTCAAGACTTGGTGGGGCAACGCATCAAGACCGTCCGTCGTCAACGTGGTCTTTCCCAAGCGCAGCTCGCTCATCCGGAGCTATCCGACAGCTATGTCTCTCTGATCGAGAGTGGCAAGCGTACTCCTACGCCCGCCGTTCTTGAGCTGCTCGCCGAAAAACTCGGCTGTTCCCTCACCTACCTGATCAACGGTGTGACGGCCGAGCAGATGCAGGAGATCGAGCTCGGGCTCGGCTACGCGCGGCTGGCCATGGAGAACGGCGAGGTCGGCGAGGCGCGCACGCGCTACGCCGAGCTGCTCGCGGACAACGGCCTCGCGGGCCTGCCTCAACTCAGGCAGGACGCCGAGTACGGCCTGGCCCTGGCCACCGAGGCGTGCGGCGACCTCGACGGGGCGATCGACCTGCTGAACGGGTTGCGCCGGAACGACTCGGCCGCGATGACGCCCGAGCGTCACGTCGCCGTCGCCGTCGCGCTCTCCCGGTGCTACCGCGAGCGGGGCGACCTGGCCCAGGCGGTGAAGGTCGTGGAGCAGATCCTGGGCGGCGCGGTGCGACCGGCCTGGACCGACGGGCTGATCAGGCTCGGCGCCCAGCTGCTGGCCGCCTACGTCGAGCGCGGCGACCTGCTCAGAGCCCGTCAGTTCTCCGCCGAGCTGCTCGCCGCGGCCGAGGCGCTCGGCATGCCGCAGGCCCTCACCCTGGCGCACTGGGGCACGGCCATCGTCGCGGTGGAGAGCGGACGCGGCGACGAGGCGATCCCGCACGTCGAGCGGGCCCTCGCCATCCAGTCCGAGTACGGCGAGCCCCGCCGTCAGGCCCGGCTCCACAACGACTACGCCCAGGTCATGCTGACCGTGCGGCCCATGCAGGCCGGTTCCTGGCGCGACCTGCTGGTCAAGGTGGAGACCGAGCTGTCGGAGAGCTCGGCCAACCCGATGGACAAGATGCGCTGCGCGATGAACCTCGCCCGGGTGGAGCTGCTGCTCGCCAACCCCCAGCGGGCGGGAGAGCACATCAAGGCCGTCTGCGACATGCTCGACGGGATGCCCAAGCCGCTGCAGATGGAGGCACGCCTGCTGCACGGCCAGACCTCCGCTGAGCTGGGCGGCCAAGAGCTCGCCCTGCGGGAGCTGGAGGCGGCGGCCGAGGCTCTGGAGCAGCTGCCCGCCACCCGCTACACCGCTCACGCGTGGCTCACGGCAGCCCGGGTCTTGGAACGTATCGACGAGCCGGTTCGCAGTGTGGACGCCTATCAACGGGCTCTCGCCTGCGTGGGGTTGTAGATCGACAAGGTGTTCGCGGGGCCGGAGGCGGGCGGGAACCGCCTCCGGCCTGGACCGGGTCCCCGCGTCTGACAGCCGGTCTAGACCAGTGCCGGAATGGCGCGGAGCCGGCGTCCGGGCCCGGCGGGCCGGAAACGGCCCTTGGAACGGTCCTTGGGCACGGTCATCGGGGCGGGGAGGTAGGGACCGCGTGGCGGCGTCGGTAGCCTTGAGGGTGCCATGAAGACTTCCCCTGTCGCGGTGGTTCTCGCGCTTCTCGTCACCCTCGTCCTCGGCACGGCATTCGCCTCGCCCGCTCTCGCCCACGACACGCTCCAGAGCAGTGACCCTGCCAAGGGCGTCCAGGTCGAGAGCCTGCGGGAGGTGAGGCTGACCTTCACCGCCAAGATCCGCTTCCCGGCCGTCGTCGTGCGCACCTCGGACAACACCGCCTACCAGGACGGCAAGCCCGCCGTCGACGGCCGGGTGGTCACCCAGAGGGTCAAGGGCGACCTGCCGCCGGGCGGATACGTCATCGCGTACCGGGTGGTCTCCTCCGACGGCCACCCGATCGAGGGGGAGATCCCCTTCACCCTGACCGCGGCCCCTTCGCCGTCCGGGACCGGCGCCCCCTCGTCGGACCCCTCGAACCTCTCGGAACCCTCCGCCGAGCCCGTGCCGGCCGCCTCGGAGTCCGCCGGCCCCCCTGCCGCCGCGGCCCAGGGCTCCGATCAGCCGGAGTCCTCCGGCGTCGTGCCCAGTTGGATGTGGCTCATCGTCGGCGGCGTGACCGGCGTCGGCATCGGCCTGTTCTTCAGCATGCGAAACAAGAGGCAGCAGCCGTGAACGGGGTGGAGCAGCCGTGAGCAAGGTGGGGCGGACCACGCGGACCACGCGGACCACGCGGACCGAGCAAGGCGGAACCGGCCGTACGGTGAAGCTGGCACTCGCGGGCGCGGGGGTGGCCGTCGCCGCACTGGTGATCGCCATGATCGCCGGAGGCGCCGCCACCCCGCGCATCATCCCCGGCCTGCCCGACGAGGGCACGTTCACCCGCTGGGGCCTGCCCCTGTCCAAGCTGGTGCTGAACACGGCGGGCGTGCTGACCGCGGGCACGCTGCTGGCCGCCACGGTTTTCCTCCCCAGCGACAAGGGACTGCTGGGGAGGACCGCGCTCACCTACGTCAAAGCCGCCTCGTGGCTCGCGCTCGTCTGGGCCGCGGCCGCGGCGGCGACGATGATGTTCAGCCTCTCCGTCGCCCTCGGCCTGCCCGTCATCGAGGTGCTCGGCGGCAACGAGCTGACCAGCTTCGCCAGCCAGGTCTCCAATGGAATCGCGCTCACCCTCGTGGTGCTGTTCGCGGTGGCGGTCGCCCTGTTCGCCCGAGGGGCGATCACCGTGGGCGCGAGCGGCGGCTTGCTGCTGCTCGCCCTGGCCACCCTGCTCCCCCCCGCGCTCACCGGTCACGCCTCCTCCTCGCCCAACCACGACCTCGCCACCACCGGCGTGGCGGTGCACCTGATCGTCCTCGCGCTCTGGGTGGGCGGCCTCGCCGTGCTCTGCGCCCACGCGCTGCGCGGGGAGCCGTCCCTGGAGGTCGCCGCCACCCGGTTCTCCGCCATGGCGCTGTGGTGCTTCATCGGCGTCGGGCTGTCGGGCCTGTTCAGCGTCGTGGCCAGGCTCACCTCGATCTCCGAGCTCTTCACCTCCGCCTACGGCCTGCTGCTGCTGGCCAAGACCGCGACGTTCGCGGTGCTCGGCGCCATCGGCTGGTGGCACAGGAAGCGGACGCTGCCCCGGCTCGCCGCCGGTGTCCCCAGGGCGTTCGTCCGGTTCGCCTCCGTCGAACTGCTCGTCATGTTCGCCACGGTCGGCCTGGCCGTCGCGCTCGCCCGCACCGCCCCGCCGCCGGGTCTCCCGGGCGACCGGGCATTCGAGGTGCTGGGCTACCCCATGCCGCCGGAGATCTCCCTGTCCACTCTGACCTCGCTCTGGTGGTTCGACCTTTTCTCGGGCACCCTGATCGTCCTGCTCGGCGGGCTCTACCTCGCCGGGGTCGTACGGCTGGCCCGCCGCGGCGACTCCTGGTCCTGGGGCCGTACCGCCGCGTGGTTCACCGGCGTGCTGATCCTGCTCATCGCCACCCAGAGCGGTGTCGCCCGCTACGCCAAGGTGCTGTTCAGCGTGCACATGGCCGAGCACATGACGCTGTCCATGCTGGTGCCGATCTTCCTGGTGCTCGGCGCCCCCGTCACGCTGGCTCTGCGTGCGCTCAGACCCGCCGCCCGCCGGGGCGACCGGGGGCCGCGTGAGTGGCTGACCACGATCCTGCACAGCGGGTTCGTCCGCTTCGTCGGTCACCCGGCGATCGCCACCGCGATCTTCGTGGTCTCCACCTACGCGCTGTACTTCACCCCGTTGTTCGCCGCCGCGATGGCCGAGCACCTCGGCCACATCGCCATGACGGTGCACTTCCTGCTCAGTGGGATCCTGTTCTTCTGGGTGATCATCGGCGTGGACCCGGGCCCCCACAAGGTGCCCCACGTGGCCCGGCTGATCATCCTGTTCGTCACGATGCCGTTCCACGCCTTCTTCGGCATCGCGCTGATGAGCATGGGAACCCTGCTCGCCTCCCAGTGGTACGACCAGCTCGGCCGGACCTGGGGCGCGTCCGCGATCGCCGACCAGCAGACCGGCGGCGCCATCGCCTGGGGTTTCGGTGAGATTCCGACGCTGATCGTGCTGATCGCGCTGGCCCTGCAGTGGTGGCGGGACGACGACCGCAAGGCCCGGCACGCCGACCGCCGGGCCGACGCCGCCGCGGCCCGCGGCGGCGGCAGCGGCGACGCTCGGCTCGACGCCTACAACGACTACCTGGCCAGGCTCAACAGGCACGACCGCGCCGAGTGACCCGGCCCGTACCCCCGTGACCCCGTACCCCCACGACGCCGTAATCCCGTAACCCGCGATTTCCCGCTCCCGCCCCCACCCCGCGACCGTGATCCGGGACGGGCGGCAGAGGCCTGGCGTGCTCTGCCGAGTTGCCCGGCGAGCGGCTCCGCGGCGCGGTGGAAAGTGGCTCCGGCGCCACGGCCTTCTATCTTTCTATGTCGAGGCAGGCACCTGCCGGTAGCCTGGAAGCCAGGGGGGTCTGGCATCACCGCAGCGGGTGGGTATCGGGTCATCGAGTGCCACGCCCACGCACGTACGGGTCACGTGTTCGGTCGGGGGGCCGGTGGCTGCCATGTGCGGCAGGAGGGTTGAGCAGTGACCAAGCAACTGCGCATGCGTGCGGGACACAGCCTTGCCCAGGCTCTCGAAGAACATCTGGCCGAATGGTCGGAGAGCACCGGGGTCACCGTCGAGATCTGGGCGCTGCCCGGCCGTGACGTGCCCGCCAGGATCGCCCGGGCCGTACTGGCGACCCTGGGGGAGTCGCTGTTTAATGTCGAACGGCACAGCCGGGCGACCGTGGTCTCCGTCGCGGTGACCCTGGGCCCCGCCGGGTTGCGTATGACGGTGAGCGACGACGGCGTCGGTTTCTCCGGGCCGGCCACCGGGCGCGGCGTCACCGCCATGAGAGCCCATTTCGCCGACGTCGGCGGCACGCTCAGCGTCAACGGTGTTCCGGGAGAGGGCACGACCGTCACCGGTGCGGTGCCCAGGAGCCGGCAGGGCCGCTAGTGTCCTGCGCCTGAGATTCGTTGGCAGAAGCGGGCGAGGGAGTCGAGAATCTCTTCGGCCGTCTTGGTCCAGATGAATGGCTTGGGGTCGG
>NZ_JBEXUG010000077.1:0-9336 GCF_040614315.1 Streptosporangium sp. NPDC006007
TCTGCGCGGCGGTCGGGCGGAGGTGCGTGATCAGTGCTCGGGCAGCAGTTCGGCGAGCAGGCCGCGGACGCGGTGCTCGATCTCGTCGCGGATCGGGCGGACGGCTTCGACGCCCTGTCCGGCGGGGTCGTCGAGTTTCCAGTCGAGGTACTTCTTGCCGGGGAAGACGGGGCAGGCGTCGCCGCAGCCCATTGTGATCACGACGTCGGATGCCTGCACGGCTTCCATGGTGAGGATCTTCGGGGTCTCGGCGGACATGTCGACACCGACCTCCGCCATCGCGATGACGGCGGCGGGGTTCACGGTGTCGGCGGGTGCGGACCCGGCGGAGCGGACTTCGACGCGGCCTTGGGAGAGGTGGGTGAGGAAGGCGGCGGCCATCTGGGAGCGGCCCGCGTTGTGGACGCACACGAACAACACCGACGGCTTCGGCTGGGGCTCAGACACGGGCGGAACCTTCCGGGGAGACGGCCGGGTCGGCTGTCGCTGTGGTCTGGGGGAAGTAGCGGCGGGCGGCGAGGGCGACGTAGACGAGGCCGATGAGGACGGGGACCTCGATGAGGGGGCCGACGACTCCGGCGAGGGCCTGGCCGGAGGTGGCGCCGAAGGTGGCGATGGCGACGGCGATGGCGAGTTCGAAGTTGTTGCCCGCCGCGGTGAAGGCCAGGGTCGTGGCCTTCGGGTAGTCGAGGCCGACCGCGCGGCCGACGGCCAGGGACCCGGCCCACATCAGCGCGAAGTACACCAGCAGCGGCAGCGCGATCCGGACGACGTCCAGCGGCTTGGAGGTGATGGCGTCGCCCTGAAGGGCGAAGAGCACGACGATCGTGAACAGCAGCCCGTACAGGGCGAACGGGCCGATGCGCGGGATCAGTTTGGTCTCGTACCAGGTGCGGCCCTTGGCCTTCTCGCCCAGGCGGCGGGTGAGGAACCCGGCGGCCAGGGGGATGCCGAGGAAGATGAGCACGCTGCGGGCGATCTCCCACACGGAGACGTCGAGGGCGGTCTGCTGAAGGCCGAGCCAGCCGGGCAGCACGTTGAGGTAGAACCAGCCCAGTCCGGCGAACGCGATGACCTGGAAGACGGAGTTCAGCGCGACGAGGACGGCGGCGGCTTCGCGGTCGCCGCAGGCCAGGTCGTTCCAGATGATGACCATCGCGATGCAGCGGGCGAGACCGACGACGATCAGGCCGGTGCGGTACTCCGGCAGATCCGGCAGGAAGATCCAGGCCAGGGCGAACATCAGGGCTGGGCCGACGACCCAGTTCAGGACCAGGGAGGGGATGAGCAGGCGGCGGTCGCGGGTGACGGTGCCGAGCCGGTCGTAGCGGACCTTCGCCAGCACCGGGTACATCATCACCAGCAGCCCGAGCGCGATCGGCAGCGAGACGCCGGTGACGGTGACCTTCGCGAGCGCGTCGCCCAGGCCGGGCACGAGGCGGCCAAGTCCCAGGCCGGCGGCCATCGCGGCGAGAATCCACACGGCGAGGAACCGGTCCAGGAACGACAGCCGGGCCGCGACCGGGCCGGTCGCCGTGGACGTCGTGTCGCTCATGAGGCGGCCGGGGCGGGTCCGGCCGGAGTGCCGGGGCGGGTCAGGACGGCGGCGAGCCGGTCGGTCGCGGCGGGCAGCAGCCGGTAGTACACCCACGTGCCGCGGCGTTCGGAGTCGATCAGCCCGGCCTGCTTCAGCAGCTTCAGGTGGTGGGAGATCGTCGGCTGGGACAGCTCGAAGGCGGGGGTGAGGTCGCATACGCAGATCTCCCCGCCGTCCCGCGAGGCGATCATCGACAGCAGCCGCAGCCGCACCGGATCACCCAGCGCCTTGAACACCTTCGCCAGGTCGGTGGCCGTCTCCTCATCCAGGGGGGCGGTCAGCAGGGTGGGGCAGCAGCCGTCGGCCGTGTCCTGGCCGAGCACCACAAGCTCTTGTTTCGACATGTTTCTATATTGACGTTTTTCGATATAAGCCGCAAGATTGAATCGAAGAACGCAAATACAACCCGGTGAGAGCCCCGCCAGGCCCCGTCTTCGAGGAGTCAGCCATGACCGAGCAGTCCACCGACCTGCGCGAGACCGTCCGCCAGCGCTACGCCGCGGCCGCGGTCCAGGTCACCGAGGGCGGCAGTGCCTGCTGCGGACCGGCCGCCATCGAGATCGACGACAACTTCGGCTCCGCCCTCTACACCGGCGGCGAGCGCGACGACCTGCCCGCCGAGGCCGTCGCCGCCTCGCTGGGCTGCGGCAACCCCACCGCGGTCGCCGACCTGGGCGAGGGCGACCGGGTGCTGGACCTGGGCTCCGGCGGCGGTATCGACGTCCTCCTCTCCGCCCGCCGCGTCGGTCCGACCGGCAAGGCGTACGGCCTCGACATGACCGAGGAGATGCTCGTCCTGGCCCTCGCCAACCAGAAGAAGGCCGGCGCCACGAACGTCGAGTCCCTCAAGGGCACCATCGAGGCCATCCCGCTGCCCGCGAACACGATCGACGTGGTGATCTCCAACTGCGTGATCAACCTGTCCACCGACAAGTCCGCCGTCTTCGCCGAGACGTTCCGCGTCCTGGTCCCGGGCGGCCGGATCGGGATCTCGGACGTCGTCGCCGACGACGCCCTCACGCCCGCAGAGCGGGCCGAGCGCGGCGACTACGTCGGCTGCATCGCGGGAGCCCTGTCCGTCACCGAGTACCGGGCGGGGCTCGAAGCGGCCGGGTTCACCGGCGTCGAGATCACCCCCACCCACGCGGTCGCCGACGGCATGCACTCCGCCATCGTCAAGGCCACCAAGCCCTGCACCGAAGAAACCGGCGGCGAGCGGGCCACCACGGCAGCATCCGGCACGTGCGGTGAGGTGTGCGCCGCGGCCGGCTGCTGCGGGAGCTGACCGTCGACGTTCAGTCCGCCAGGTCGTCGGCGGGGCCGTGCTCGGCGCGCTCCCCGTGGCAGGTGGACCAGAAGAACGTCTGCCCGCACGGGTCGGCCCACACGGTGAGCGCGCCGGCGTGCAGGCGTGGCTGCCGGTCCTCATATCTGAGGGAGGTGTGAACGTCGTGGGCCAGGAGGGCTTTTCTGAGGTCGTCCATGGCGACGATCACCTGTGGCGGGGGACCGATGTCCAGGCGGCCGGCGGGGTGGGGGATCACATCAGTTCCTTTACTGGGGGTTGTGGCCCCGGGATCGTCGATCGGCTCAGCTCTGGGGCGGGCGAGCACGGGTGACGGTTCCCGGGGCCACCGGGAGCGGCGGCCCTGGGGTGACCTCGCGGGTACGGGGGCGTGGGGCGGGGTCACCTGCGGGCGTGGGGACTGGGCCTGCCGCAGGTCTTCACGGGCGGGATCGGCGTCCTAGGGCGCGTATCGAGTCGTGATCAACCTGTGGGATTCGCCTTCGCGTCAGGGCTTGGACCGGTAGATCTTGCTGCGTGACGCGAGTGCAACTGACGGATGCGGAGTGGGAGTTCATCGGGCCGTACCTGCCGATCGGCGAGTACGGCCCGTATCCCGAGCGACTGCGGCAGCAGTTCGAGGGCGTGATCCGGCGGTTCAAGACGGGCGGGCAGTGGCGGGAGATGCCGCGGGAGTCCGGCGCCTGGCCGACTGTCCACAACCGCTTCCGGCAGTGGCGTGACGCAGGCATCTTCGAGGCCCTGCCGGAGGGCCTGATCACGGAAGCCGCGCTGCGGGGTGAGGTGGACCTGTCCCTGGTCAGTATCGATTCCACCACCGCCCGGGCCCACCACGACGCTGCCGGGATGCACCTGGACCAGGAGGCCGTCGCGGCTCTGGAGAAGGCCGCCGAGCGGGAGAAGGCCAGGTCAAAGGGGGCGGCCTCGGCGAACAAGCCGGCCAGGACACCGAAGACGATCCCGAGCGGGAAGGGCGGCGGCGCATCCGGCGCCGGCAGAAACTCCGGCTGAAGGCCGCCCTCATCGGACGCTCCAGGGGCGGGCAGACCAGCAAGGTTCATCTGGCCGCCGACCGGAAGTGCCGCCCGCTGGCGTCCGTCCTGACCGCGGGCCAGGCCGCGGACAGCCCGCAGTTCGTCCCCGTGCTGGGGCGGGTACGGGTCCGTGGGCCTGTCGGCCGCCCTCGCACCCGGCCGGACGCGGTTGCCGGGGACAAGGCCTACTCGTCTCGCGGCAACCGCGCCCACCTGCGGGAACGCGGTATCAAGGCGGTCATTCCGGAGAAGAGGGACCAGGTCGCCAACCGGAAGAAGAAGGGCTCCAGAGGCGGTCGGCCCGTCAGCCACGACGCGGACCTGTATAAGGAGCGGAACACCGTCGAGCGGCTGATCAACAAGCTGAAGGCCTGGCGAGGCATCGGTGAGGTCGACTCGGGGCGCCCTGCTGATGTTTCCACCAGTGGGTTTCCCCGAGCCGCCTCCCGAACCCGGCGTGCCCGTCTCCGAGCACCGGGCTCTCCGCAAGTCCCGTTGTGGCCTGGCCGGATTCTCAAGCCGTAGTGGGCCACGGGCTCGGGATCACCGTCCCTCGGTATCGGTACCTTGTCGTGCTTACCTTTGCCGGGTTGAACAGTTCTCCTTCCTCCGTGGTGGGCCACCAGCCGCCTTCGCAATAACGTCGGCGGAGCTGCTTCCATGCGATTCCGGGGTGCTTGCGCCGGATCCACCGCATGACCCGCATCCACGCGAAGTGGCTGAGGTAGCAGAAGGCGACGTTCGAAACCCCCGGACGGAAGTACGCGCACCAGCCCCGCAGGACCGAGTTCAATCGGCGCAGCAGGGAGGTCAGCGGCAGTCCGACGTTCTGTCGTCCGGTCAGTTCCCTCACCTTGGCCGTCGCCGAGCGCACTGACTTGCGCGCCGGGTAGGTGTAGATGTACTGCCGACCGGCTCCCCGCTTTCGGTGACGCTGGATGCGCCATCCAAGGAAGTCGAAGCCCTCGTCAATGTGGGTGATCCTCGCCTTCTCCACCGATAGGCGAAGACCCATCGGCTTCAATGCCTCCGCGACGTTCCTTCGCAGTTCTTCAGCGTGATCACGGCTGCCTGAGACGAGCACGAGGAAGTCATCCGCGTACCGGACCAGCCGGTAGTTGGACAGTCCTCGCCGCCGTCTGCGGCGCCGTTCCTCGGAGCTACTGCCTGCTCCTCCAGGGGCCTGGGCGATGTGCTCGTCCAGGGCTGAGAGTGCGATGTTGGCCAGCAGGGGCGAGAGGATCCCACCCTGCGGGGTACCGGTGCGTGTGTCGGTAAGGGTTCCGTTCTGGGACATGATCCCGGACTTGAGAAACGCCTTCACCAAGGACAGCATCCGCTTGTCCCCGACCCGATCCCGCACCCGGTCCATCAGGGCCGTATGCGAGATCTCGTCAAAGCACGCCGTGATATCGCCCTCCACCACCCACTCATACGAATGGCTGGTGAGGTGGCGAGTCTCGGCGACAGCGTCCTGAGCCCGGCGGTTCGGACGGAATCCGTACGAGCACGGGAGGAAATCCGCTTCGAACACCGGCTCCAGCACCAGCTTCAAGGACGCCTGAACCACCCGGTCCGCCACGGTCGGGATGCCCAGGCGACGGAACTTGCCATTCGCCTTCGGAATCATCCGCTCGCGTACCGGGACCGGATGGAAGCTACGGTCTTTCAACTGAGATCGCAGCCCGTCGAGGAAGACCTCGACTCCCTGCCCGGCCTCGATGGAGCGTGAGGTCCTCCCGTCCACTCCGGCCGTGCGGGCACCCTTGTTCCCCCGGACTCGATCCCACGCCACCAGCAGGAGAGCGGGGTCGGCCACGAGGTTGAACAGATCGTCGAACCTGCGATGAGAGTCATCGTTTGCCCAACGGTGCAGCTTGGTCTGGATCTCCAGTACCCGGTGTTCGGCCTTCATCAAGGCCCACTCCAGCTCGTCGGTGTTCACCGGCGACAACCTCCTGGCATTCCAGCATCCTTACTGTCGACTTGCTGGCCCCCTTCCCCCTGCGGCCGGCTCTCCC
This sequence comes from Streptosporangium sp. NPDC006007, assembly GCF_040614315.1. Taxonomy (NCBI): domain Bacteria; kingdom Bacillati; phylum Actinomycetota; class Actinomycetes; order Streptosporangiales; family Streptosporangiaceae; genus Streptosporangium; species Streptosporangium sp. NPDC006007. Next base: position 5,959 of record NZ_JBEXUG010000077.1, read on the forward strand.
GGCCTCCGAGTACTACGGAGCCTCCGCCCTGCCCGGCAGCCATCAGCCAGCGATGGGCCTGCCCTCGGCCGGACTGGAGATCCGGCACGGAGGGCGACCGCGGACAGTTCCCACGTTCACCACGGAATCGATCGGCGGGTGAGGTGCCCAGCTCTACCCCGGCAGCATCGCCACACCTACGCCGCAGACCTTCGGCGTGGCCTCCCCACCGATAGGTAGAGTCGGCTTCGGAGTCGACCGCCGGCTCGCCGGCAGTCGTGCACTGCGTCCGGCCCGTATCCGCCAGGTTGGAGCCGGTGTCGTAATTACGGGGCGTCAGGCACTGGTTCCTCGCGTACACCTTCCCGTCTCGCTAGCCGGACCCGAACCGTCTGGCAGTGCCAGTCCGTCCCGACGTTGTCAGGGCTGCTTACCGCCCACCTCGGTATCCTCCGAGACGAGCTGCCCCCAGCTTCAGCCGGATTGCTACGACAACCCGGCGGTGAAGGTCTCTCACCGCCTCCGCCCCGGCCGACGGCGGCTTGCGGCCCCTGCGCGACCCGGAGGTGGTCGACCTCGACGATGACGAGGACGGCGCCGAGAAGTAACTCAGGAGGTCGGCCTGGACGGCGAGGGCAAGGAGTCCATCACGCCCACTGTGGAGAATGAGGGCGTAGTTGGCGCAATTTTGAGGTGCGACGTCTCCGTATCGCTGATGATGCTGTCATGGCGGGGAAACTGCTGGCGTGGTCAGGCGGATTTGTGGCTGCCGCCGCTTCCGGTGGCCTTATCTGGTACTTCAGCCGAGTGGGGTGGGAGAAAGCCAGCTGGGTGGCTGGCGTCGCTGGACTGTTCGTCACCGTGGCTGGTCTGGCGGTTGCAGTCTGGGGACTGGTGCTCCAACACCGGGCCGGTGCTGGCGGGCAGCACGTGGCGGCGAACGTGGCAGGGCCCGTGTACCAGGTGCGAGGGGCGACGGGCTCCGTCCGGATCAAAAGCAGTTCATCGACAGCCACACCCCCCGCTGGCTCGGCACAACCCCCGCAGGCCCCTCCTGCTGGCAGTCAGTCGGTGACCGGTTCGATTTCCGGCCCGGTCCACATGGTCGACGGTGGCACAGACGTTGAGTTGGAATGACACCGAATCTCCCTGACGCCTGGACTAGGTGGAGACGCCGGCGGAAGTTCGCCTCGCAGTCCGTGAGCCGATCGACAATCTGGGGCAGCGTCTTCCAGATCCAGAGCGACGGCGATGTCATCCTCCAGAACCCCGTCATCGCGTCGGCCCTGCCTCATCAGCACCAGGCGCTGCTGGGCTGGGCGAAGGCCCTTGCCGACTCGGTGAGGCGGCAGGAGGCTGGTGTCCGTGCCCGGCTGCTGGCGGACGACAGCACTCCCAAAGCAGCCGACTTGGAGTTTCACCGAGCCGAGCTTGACCTGGTGCGCTGGCGCGAAGACGAAGGCGCAGGCAGCGGATCTCTGACGAGCATCGCCGCCTTCCACACCGGGCTACGCCAAGGCAGGCTGGTTGTGCTGGGCAACGCGGGTGCTGGCAAGACCGTGCTCGTGATGCAACTGCTGCTCGACCTGATCACGAGCCAGGAAAGGGCTCCCGCCGAGCGCGGCCGCCTGGTTCCGGTGCGGCTCAGTCTTCCGAGCTTCGAGGATTCCCGCCTCACTTCGCCGGATGTGCCTCCCTCAACAGTGGCTGGGCTGCTGGACGAATGGATCGTGCGTCAGATCTCCAGTGGAGCCCATCCGCTCAAACGTCGACAGGCCAGGGAACTGGTGCAGGCGGGCTGGGTACTGCCGATCCTCGACGGCCTTGACGAGATGGACCCCGATGGGGCCTTCCCTGCACGCGCTCTGGCGGTGATCCGCGCACTCAACACGCCCGGCCACTACGGTCCGCAACCCGTGGTGATCACCTGTCGAGCCGACCTCTACCGCCGTCTGGAACAGACGACTAGTTCAGCGATGCGCCGCGGGGAAGTGCCAGTGCTCCAGGACGCCGCGGTGGTCACACTGCAACCGCTTGACATCGACCGTGTGCGGCAGCACCTTGAGTATCGGTTTCCCGGGCGCTCTTCGGAAGCGGGGGTTGAGGACCGGTGGCGCCCGGTCATCACCCACTTGACGGATCATCCGGACAGCCCGCTCGCCCAACTGCTGTGCTCCCCGCTGTGGCTGTTCGTCACCGTGGCGACCTACCTCGACCACGGGCAGCCAGAGGAATTGATCCGGCTCCCAGCGGACAAGCTCCGCGACTTCCTGCTCGCCCGGCTCCTGCCGGAATCTGTCGCCCAGCACCAGCATCTGGGCACCGGTTACTCGGAATCCGAGGTCCGCCAGTGGCTCGGCACCCTCGCCCACCACCTCGCAATAGCCCGCCAACGGGGCCACTCGGGCACCGATTTCTACCCGCATCAACTGTGGCGAGTGGCTGGCCACCACCTGCCGCGCATCCTTTCCACGGCGGCCCAGGGCGCGCTGACCACTCTGTTTCTGCTGCTCGCCCTGAGCCAGTACCACAGCAAAACCTCGTACTGGATCCCGCCCTACGCCCCCGGACGCTCACTCTTGTTGGCCGGGCTGCTCCTAGTCGTATGGGTGACCGTCCGCACAGCCCGGACCGACGGCCGCCTGCGTGGACTGGACACATCCCTGCTGCGCACCCCTTCAGGCAGACATCGAATGCTGTTCGCGCTGTTGTGGCCCGTGGCCGGGTGGGCGGTCGGCTACGCGTTCGGCCTCTGGTTCAGCCAGGGCTACGGACCCAGGGTCGGCCAGGCACACAGACTCGCCTTCGTCTCCATCGGGCTGGTCCTCGCTACAGAGGTCGTACTTGCCCATCGGCCGTCGGCCGTCAGTCGGCCGAGCCGGCTGATGGGACAGGCGCTCGCTTTCCAGGCCGTGGTCCTGACCTGCTACGCGCTTGCGCTTAGCGCCGGTTTCGGTGCAATGAATCTGGCGGCCTACCCGTGGCTGTCCTGGACCGCCTTCGGCGACGGAGCAGTGCTTGGGCTCTGGATGGGGCTGGCCATCGGAATCGTGAGAACCTGCGACTCATCGTGGGCTCTGTACGCCATCGCTGTCGTGATCCTGATCGTCCGCCGCCGCTTCCCCCGCCGCAGGCTGGGGCCCTTCCTCGACTGGGCTTATGACGCTGGCCTGTTCAGGCTCTCGGGAATCGCTGTCCAGTTCCGCCACCATGCCCTGCAGGACTGGATCGGCAAGGACACCCCGACGGCCTCCTGACGCCATACTCTCCAACAATTTGCGGAGCTTACTCGTCCAGACTACGAGTTCGAGCTGAACTGGTTACTGCAGTGCGCCGGAGAGGTTGAGCAGATGCGGGAAGGAAAGAGGTCACCGAGAGCCACACATGTGGCAGCGAGTC
>NZ_JBEXUG010000078.1:0-2277 GCF_040614315.1 Streptosporangium sp. NPDC006007
CAAGCGCGGCGGCGCGGCGCGCCGCCGCACGGCCCGCCGCCCGAACGCCGCCCGAGCGTGCGGCGTGGGCGCCGGTCTCGGCCGGCGGCGGGACCACGGACCGCCCACCGCACCGCCCGCGCGCCGTACCAGACCATCGGCCGCCGCACCGGGGCCGCGCCACCGCCCTGCCGTCGGATCGACAGGTCCGCCGACCCCTCTGTTTTCAGGTCTGGGGTGGTAGCGGCCGACGATCGCCTGATGGCGGCCGAGGTCTGCACACGGTTGGGGGCGATCGGAGGTCTGGGACTTCGTGCCTCAGCCCCAGCCCATCGCAACAGCCCAGGCGCGCGGCCGTTCGGGATGACGGTTGGGTGTCAACGGGATCGTTCGGCTGTTCGTCGTCTGTGCGGTGTGCGACTCTCCGGTCACGGGCGGAAGGGAAGGGGAGCATGAGCGGCAACCGGTGGCAGGAACGCCGTTTATTGATCGCCGTTGTCGTCTTGGCCGCGCTGGGGGCCGCGATGGCTGTGGTCATGGCGTTCAAGGTAACCGCCCCATGGGCGGTCGGCTTGGCCGCGGTCGTGGCGGCGGTCGTAGCGGCGGTCCTGGCTCTTTTGCAGGAGCGATACAAACGCCTCACCGCACGCCGGGAGGAGATCACTTACAAGCTGCAGGACGGTTGCCTGGTGCTGCCCAGCGGGCGACTGCCCACGGTGGCAAGGTTGGATGACCCGGTCCGGCTGGGAGTGCATCCGGCGATCGTGCTGCCCGGCGCCCCGGAGACCAAGCCTCCGGCGTACGTGCCCCGCGATGTCGACGACCAGGTGCGCAAGCGACTGGCGGCCGGGGGGTTTGTGTTACTGGTCGGGGACTCTACCGCGGGCAAGTCCCGCACCGCTTATGAGGCCGTGCGCGCCACCTTGTCCGATCACGTGCTGATCGCCCCACACGACCGCACCGCCCTCGCGGCGGCCGTCGAGCACACCGTACGCGCGAGCCGGGCCGTGCTGTGGCTGTCGGACCTGGAACACTACCTGGGCACCGGAGGTCTGACCCGCGAGCACATCGCCCGCATCACTTCGGGTAAAGGCCACCGGGTCATCGTGGCCACCCTGCGCAGCGCCGAACAGACCCGTCTGACCACCCAGCCCGCCGAAGGCGACGAGGCCACCCGGTCAGCCGGGCGCGAGATCCAGGAGGCCTTGGAGCAGGCGCGGGTGATCCGGCTGGAGCGCCGCTTCACCGAAAGCGAGCTGGAGCGCGCCCAGGCCTGGACCTGGGATGAGCGCATCGCCTCGGCTGTGCGGCAGGCCGATGAGTTCGGCATCGCCGAATACCTCGCCTCGGGTCCTGAATTGCAGCGCGACTACGACAACGCCTGGGACGTGGGGACCAACCCCCGGGGAGCCGCTTTGGTGGCCGCCGCCATCGACTGCCGTCGCGCCGGATACACCGGCCCTGCCCCCCGCCTGCTGCTGGAAGAGCTGCACACCGCCTACCTGGAGGCCAAGGGAGGCCATCGGCTCCGGCCCGAACCCATGGAAGAGGCCTGGGAGTGGGCGACCCGGCCCCGGCGCGCCACCACCGCCCTGCTGTCCCCGATTCCGGATGTCGCCGGTGACGGGGTGGCCGTCTTTGACTACCTCGTCGACCGCCAGCAGCAGGAAGAGGGCCCCCTCGCGCAGATCGCCGAACCGGTCATCCGCGCCGCTCTCGCGCACGTTCACGACCCCGACGACGCCGACCAGATCGCCTCCACCACCAACCATCAGGGCCGCTACCATCTTGCCGAATCGGGCTACCGCACCGCCCTGAACCTCCGCCGACAAAAGCTCGGTGAGGAACACCCCGACACGTTGACCAGCCGCAATAACCTGGCGACCGTGCTGCGGGATCTGGGGCGGTTGGGGGAGGCTGAGGCCGAGCATCGGGCTGTGCTGGAGGCGCGTCGCCGGGTGTTGGGTGAGGAACACCCCGACACGTTGACCAGCCGCAATAACCTGGCGGCCGTGCTGCGGGATCTGGGGCGGTTGGGGGAGGCTGAGGCCGAGTATCGGGCTGTGCTGGAGGCGCGTCGCCGGGTGTTGGGTGAGGAACACCCCGACACGTTGAGCAGCCGCAATAACCTGGCGACCGTGCTGCGGGATCTGGGGCGGTTGGGGGAGGCTAAGGCCGAGCACCGAGCCGAGTTGGAGGTCTGTCGCCGGGTGTTGGGTGAGGAACACCCCGACACGTTGAGCAGCCGCAATAACCTGGCGACCGTGCTGCGGGATCTGGGGCGGTTGGGGGAGGCTA
>NZ_JBEXUG010000078.1:2374-8916 GCF_040614315.1 Streptosporangium sp. NPDC006007
CTAAGGCCGAGCATCGGGCTGTGCTGGAGGCGCATCGCCGGGTGTTGGGTGAGGAACACCCTTCCACGTTGAGCAGCCGCAATAACCTGGCGGCCGTGCTGCGGGATATGGGGCGGTTGGGGGAGGCTAAGGCCGAGCATCGGGCTGTGCTGGAGGTCTGTCGCCGGGTGTTGGGTGAGGAACACCCTTCCACGTTGAGCAGCCGCAATAACCTGGCGCTCGTGCTGCGGGACCTGGGGCGGTTGGGGAAGGCTGAGGCCGAGTATCGGGCTGTGCTGGAGGCGCGTCGCCGGGTGTTGGGTGAGGAACACCCCGACACGTTGACCAGCCGCAATAACCTGGCGGCCGTGCTGCGGGATCTGGGGCGGTTGGGGGAGGCTGAGGCCGAGTATCGGGCTGTGCTGGAGGCGCGTCGCCGGGTGTTGGGTGAGGAACACCCCCACACGTTGAGCAGCCGCAATAACCTGGCGACCGTGCTGCGGGATCTGGGGCGGTTGGGGGAGGCTGAGGCCGAGTATCGGGCTGTGCTGGAGGCGCGTCGCCGGGTGTTGGGTGAGGAACACCCCCACACGTTGGCCAGCCGCAATAACCTGGCGGCCGTGCTGCGGGATCTGAAGCAGTTGAAAGAAATCCCAAACCCGAATTTTAAGAATTAACGGCTCTAAATCACCGTGAAGATCTTTGAAGTGCTACACCCGCGACCAGGTTGCAACTTCCGTTGCAGTTTAAAGCCGTCCATGGCGAGTCAAGACGGACTACAGATACCTCCGGACCTGCATTGAACCGTCCGGAACAGCCTGAAGGCGATCTTTTAGTCCGTAGGTTCCCAGGTCGGCAGGTTTTCCTGACACACAGGGCGGTAACGGCCTCCGGTGCTATCCAGCATCCTCGGCGTCGTGCCCGATCGCCTACGGCAAGCCGTACCCACGCGGGAGGCGCGGCGCAATGCCGAAGACCGCCTCAACGAGCGTACCGCCGTGCCGTCGCGTGCCCGATCGGGCGGGGAGCGAGGGGGAACAACGGGGAGTCACGGGGAACGCGATCAGCGCCGTGAGCTGCGTCTTCACAGGTCGCCCAAGATCGGCATGCGTCTTTGCAAGCAAGATGTCAGTCGTACAGTTCTGTGTCACGATCGCCAGTAAGTGGCTGATGGCGCGCGGTGGTCGGGGGCGATCGACGGTCCGGGACTTCGTGCCTCAGCCCCGGCCCACCGGGTAGCGTGGCTGGTCATGGTCCATCCTGACGGCATGGCGAAGATGCCGAGAATTGCCGAAAGCCCGGCAGGGGGCCGGATTCCAAGATCCGGAGTATGTGCGGAACGGCCAGTCTTGGAGAGGATGCGGCAGCACCCGAAGCGCCAGGTCAGAGCGTCGCGAGGAGCAGGAAGCGCCCTCCACTTTTAATCCGTAGGTTCTGGGTTCGAGTCCCAGGCGCCCTACCAGCAAAAACGGCCTCGGAACAATCATGCTCCGAGGCCGTTGACGGCTACCTTTGACGGCAACGTCCTATGTGAGCCCTCCCAGTGCCGCGTCGAGCTTGTCCAGGGCCGTGGCCTGGTGTTCCGGGAGAACATGAGCGTAGGTGTTCATGGTGAGCACGATCGTGCTGTGCCCGAGAATCTCCATGATCGTGCGAGTGTCCACACCCTGCGCGAGGAGAATGGTCGCGCAGGTGTGCCGGAGGTCGTGAAGCCTCACCCTCCGAATGCCCGCCGCGTCACACACCGCCCGGAAGTGACGGTAGAGGTTCTGCGGTTCGATCGGTGTTCCGACGTGCGTGGTGAACACCAGCCCTTCCTTGTTGGCCCAGGCACGCCCTGCCGCCAGCCTTTCCTCCTCCTGCTCAATCTTGTGCTCCTTGAGGACCGTGACCAGGTTCGCCGGGAGCCGGATCGTACGGCGAGAGCGCTGTGTCTTCAGGGGCACGAGCTGGAGGCCCTCCCCCTTGTGCCGCTGAAGCGCCTGCCGTACGCGGAGGACGCCGTTCTGCAGATCCACGTCATCCCAGCGCAGCCCGAGCGCCTCACCCCGTCTGAGACCGATGCCCAGGGCCACCGCGTACACGGCGTAGAAGCGGCCCTTGCGTGCCTGCCGGAGAAACTTCCTGGCCTCTTCCACGGTGAGCGCCTGCACCTCCGGACGCTCGACCGTGCCGAGTTGAACGTTCTTGGCCACGTTCCGGATGATCAGATCTTCCCTGATGGCCTGTGCGAGCGCAGCCCGGAGCAGCGCGTGGAGATACTGCACCGTCCGGGCGGAGGGAACCTTCTTGCAACACTTCCCTATCGCGCAGCATCGTTGCTGTTTGCCTGGATCTCTGTGTTGCTTCGGACGCTTGGCGTCGTGGCCCTGTGTGCAGCACTGGCACGTCTTACGGACCTTCACCAACCACGTACGGATGTCCTGAGCCGTCAGCCTCTTGAGGCCTTTCTTGCCGAGACCGGGATCAGGTACAGCCGCACATACGTCTCGTAGCTACGGAAGGTGGACGGCCGGACCTTGGGCCGGGCTACCTGCTCAAGCCAGTACGTCAGGTAGGACCCGACGCTGAGCTTGGTTGTCTCGGCGGGAATGCCCTTGCGTGCATTGGCCAGCGCTTCCGAGATCTTCGCGTTGGCCTCCTCCCAGGTCTTGCCATAGACCCGCAGGCGCGTACGTGTTCCGTCGAGGGATTCGACGTAGGCCGCCCCCTCCCAACGCCCGTCTTTTCGCTGGTAGACACTGCCCGCGCCGTTCGGTTGCTTCTTTCCTCTGGCCATCAGGAGGCCTCCTTCATGAGTCGAGTGACGAAGTCGTCTATGGCGGTTCTCGGAATCCGGCGACAGCGGCCGACTCGGAACGAGGCCAGTTCGTCGGAGCGGAGAAGCCCGTAGAGCATCGATCGGCTGATCTTGAGGAGTTCTGCCGCCTCCTCGACGGTGAGGAAGTCATCCGTCAATGGAGCCCTCCTCACGCTCGGCGGCAATCGTGCGAGCGAGGGAGACGCGTCGCCGGACGTCTTCGGCCAAGATCGCTTCACCTGGGGTGTAGCCGGATCCGGCGAAGCGCCAGTGACCGAGCACGAGGGTGGTCTCGTCGCCGAGGGCGGGCAGGCCGTGCCGCTGGCGTGCTTCGGTGGCCCGGTGTACGGCCCGGACCCCGCGTAGGTCGCCGAGGGTGGTGGAGTAGTGGCGGGATTTGCTGGAGAAGTGACCCCGGAAGCCGAGCATGTGCGCCCAGGGCCGTAGCCGTAGCGCCGTGAACTCCCGGCGTGCGCCCAGGTCCCAGCAGGTACGGATCATCCGCCGCGCGTGCTCGGTGACCGGGAGTGCGTCCAGGTGCAGGCCCGGCTTCAGGCCCGTTCCGTGGCAGCGTCCGCACGAGGCCGTCAGGCTCAGCCGACCGCGGCCCTTGCAGGCAGGGCAGGACAGGCGGTGGTCGACGGTGCCGGAGGCTTCGGCGCCCTTGGTGGCGTACTTGGCGATGTAGCCCGCCACAGCCCGCTCGCTGAGGCCTTCGGCTGACTCGTCAAGCAGGATCGGACGGATGTCGAGCTGATCGCCCCAGACCAGGTCCCACCGGCCGAGATCGCTGGTCGGTGAGACCACCTTGACGCGCCTTGTCGCTTGCGGAATCGCATTGGTGAGCAGGTGGTGATCGGCCCAGTCCGGAGGGGGTTCGCTGCCGCCACCGGGACCGTCGAGGCGGACGACGGCGTGGAAGTGCACCAGGCCCCGCCGCTGGTACTCGGCGACCTTGGAGAAGGAGACCCGTACCTGCTTGGCGAAGGCCGTACGGCTCAGCCCTGCCTCGCTGGCCAGGGTGCGCCGCACTTCGAGGGTGAAGCGGTGCCACAGCGCGCCCACGTGGGCCTGCCACAGCACCGCGCCGGGGTAGTCGTAGCAGTCGGGGCAGTTGGGTTGGCCGAGCCGTTCGTCGCCCGGTTCGTGGCGGACGTGGCAGCCGACCGGCCGACCGTGCTGGCAGAGCTTGTCACGGTTGCACGGACGGCAGGCCCGTACCTTCCCGTTGTTCTCCCTTCTGGTGTGCACCGGCCCGCGGAGTCGATCACGACCAGCTCGGGAGGGCATCGGGTCAGCCACGACCGGACAGGAGGACTGTCGGGCCACTGGACGACTTCGGGCCGGTCGGCGAACAGGCCCAGGCTGATCGTGTGATCACGACGGGCACGAATGCCCTGCTTCCACAGGAGCCGCTGCACGACGGCCAGCGCCTTGTCCTGGCCTTCTACGGTCGCCTCGTCAGCAGTGGGTGAAGCGGCTTTACGGTTGCCCACGGGTTACACCTCCGATGAGCGATCAAGGACCCGTATGGCGTGTCAGCGCCCATGGATCCGGCATGGGGAGGGACGTTTGGTGCGGCTCGATCCGTCCCAAGCATGCTGACCAGGCATGGGACGGGGGAACTTCACGCAAGGACGCTGACGGGACGTCTTGGGGAGCGTATAAACGTCCCATGCCCCCCAACGAGCGTCTACGGTCCGCTCTGCTCACCGCGGGTCTCACTGTCCGGCAACTGGCCGAGGAAGTCGGCGTCGACCCCAAGACCGTCGAACGATGGGTCAGCGCCGGCCGTACTCCACACCCCGGCATCGCTCATCGAGCCGCGGCCGTACTTCGCGAAGACCTCGCCCACCTGTGGCCCGCGATCGAGCAGGGACGACGCCGTAACCGGGGAAGCGGTGAACTGGTCGCCGCGCATCCCACCCGTTCCTCTGCCCCCCTGGACATGTGGCGGACCCTGTTCGAGCGGGCCGAGGGGCACATCGGCATCCTGGTCTACGCCGCCAACTTCCTGCACGAGTCGTGGCCGGACTTCAATGGCCTCCTCGCGACCAAGGCGCGTCAGGGGTGCCGGGTGCGCGTCCTCCTGGGCGACGCCGACTCACCGGTCATCCGAGGCCGGGGAGCCGAGGAGCGGTTCGGGCACGGCATCGAGTCACGCTGTCGCGTCGCGCTCATGCACTACCGGCCGCTGGCTGTGTCATCCGGCGTCGAGGTGCGCGTGCACGCCACCACGCTCTACAACTCCCTGTTCGTCGGCGACGATCACATGATCGTCAACGCGCACGTGTACGGCATGAACGCCTACGGCGCACCGGTCTACCACCTGCGCCGCATACACGACGAGGGACTGTTCGACGTCTACGCCGCCAGCTTTGAGGCAGTGTGGGAACAGTCCCGGCTTCCCGACGAGGATGAGTGAAGTGGCCCGCACCGAGTACTACGACGACCCCGACGCCCCCGAGCCCAACAGCCTGGTCGTGGGCGTGTCCGCTGTGGTCGTCGACGACCGGGGGCGCATCCTGCTGCAACGGCGCGTCGACAACGGGCTGTGGGCACTACCCGGAGGCGGGATGGACCTAACCGAGTCGGTACCGCAGGCCGCCGTACGGGAGGTGAGGGAGGAGACCGGTTACGACGTCGAGGTGACCGGCCTGGTCGGTCTCTACACCGATGCCCGGCACATCATCGCCTACAGCGACGGAGAGGTCCGCCGTCAGTTCAACGTCTGCCTCACCGCCCGTCTCGTCGGCGGGACGCTCGCGGTCAGCGACGAGTCGACCGACGTCCGCTGGGTCGACCGGGAGGAGATCAAGACGCTGCCGATGCACGACACACAGCGCCTCCGGATCGAGCACTTCCTCGACGGAGCGGCCACGCCGTACATCGGCTGAACCGGCAAATCCTGGGTGACTACTGAATCTCAACGCGTGATGTCGCCACAGGCGGCGGCTCTGACCTGGGGTAACAACTGGCCACCGGACGACATCACGCGTAGACCACTAGTAAGTACTTACTCGTCTTCGCTAATATCTAGGGCCGCTCCGACTACCTTCCCCATATCCTCGCATCGTCGGGATTAACGCGGACAGGATTGCGCTTGGAATAGAACCCCTGATGGGCGTCAGAATGTTTTAGCTAGTGAAGAGCGCGCATCCAGCGCCCGGACCAGCATCCCGCACGGTGCAGTAGTAGGAGGAGTAAACATTGATAAGCGTATAATATTTGTCCTGAAAGTTACCCAAACCCTTCGACCAGATCACCGCACCGTTCACGGAGTCGATCACTTTGAAATTGCCGCCACCGACCGTCGTGAGGGCCTCGACAGTGAGCTTGTGACTAGGGCCGACCTGGAGCGATCCTGTAGTGCACGAGGAGACAGTCGCGCTGCAGGGACCGTTGTACGGGGAAGCGATTTGAGCAGCATTTGCCGGTGTTGCTGCTACCGAGACCACGAACGCGCTGGTAATGAGGAAGAAGGAAAAAACGCGTGCTTTGCGCATTACTAGTTCCCTTCGAGTTGGACCACGACGATCCCATGACCTGCTCAGGAAAACACGTACGTAACACTCGACTTCTTCGCGATTATTTTACATCTTCATAGACAAAATGCAAGGTTTCGCCGTGTCTCTGCGTCCGACGGCTGTCTACCCGCGATCTATCAGTGAGCTCATTCCAACCTGATGACGCAGGTAACGGGCTTGTCGCAGTTGGGCCGTACTGCTCCTAAGTAAAGAAGCCCCTGGTAGATGGGTTGTCG
>NZ_JBEXUG010000079.1:0-8224 GCF_040614315.1 Streptosporangium sp. NPDC006007
GGCCAAACGCGCCGGGTACGCCTTCGTTGTTCTCGACGGCACCGTCATTCCGATCGACCGGGTGGCCGCCGACCGGCCGTACCATTCCGGCAAGCACCGGATGCACGGCATGAACATCCAGGTCATCAGCGCACCGGACGGCACACTGCTGTGGACCTCCGGTTCGCTGCCCGGCTCGATCCACGATCTGAAGGCCGCGCGGATCTGGGGCATCATCGGCCGGCTGCGTGCCGCCGGTCTGATCGCCTTCTTCGACAAGGGGTACATCGGCGCGGGTGAGCGCGTCCTGGTGCCCCTTTCGCACAGGTCAGCTCGTCAAAGCCATCCTTGTCCCTCAGCTACGCGAAGCAGGATGAAAAACGCTCAATGATCATCGGCCTTGATGAATGGGTGAAATGTACCCATTTTTGTCATATTGAGTATATCGATGAGGCGTCCAAGGGTACTGGAACTTCTCCGCACAAGTATGCGTTGTCCCCTGAGGCGAGATCCGCAAAACGATCATTAGATACAAGGGGTACTCAATGCCCAGATTTCGTCACAGGCAACAATAATGTGACGTTTGGGACAGGCGATTTCAGGGTTCGTCCGATCCAAACTTCTCGGGACGAATCCGAGCCAACCGGCGTGGCAAAGCGGCCTTAGTCAGCAGTGGAGTCAACACAGGCGAGGAGGGCCAAGGTGTCCAGTGCAGAGCCAAACGACACACCCATGCCGTCGGGCGACGATCACCCGAACCGGAAACTCGAAAAAGCAAATAAAAAGAGCAATATTAACTGGGAGATACGCGCCAGCAAGACTACGATAATCTCCGGCATCATCGGGACCATCGTGGTTTTGGTCGGGTTGATTGTTCCTCTGGCGAGTGGAGCAGACCCGGCTCCCGAGACACTACCGCCTCAGTCTTCCCCGACCTCCTGGCCAAAGTGCAATGACAGATCGGTTTGCCTGTGGGAAAGGCAGAACTTCGTGGGCGACCCGTGGAAATGGACACCTGGAAAGGACCCCGATGGACCGTTGCCGCCCAACCTGCGAGACCATGTCGGGTCTTTCGATTCCCAGGTGAAATTCGATGAGAAGACCAAACGGGGAGTCTGCTTCGTAGACACCACTAGCGGCGAAAAACATCCGGCCCGGGAAAGGGACTACGGATCGGACTATCTTTCCAGGTTCGGCAGCAGAGTGGACGTGATTCAACAGCAGTGCTGACGCGCCGTACGGCAACAGAGGGAAACCATTATGCGCCTCCTCGGAAAAGCAGGTGTCATGGCAGCCACAGCGGCCATCACTGCGGCGACTGTTCTCACCGTAACCACACAGCCGGCTTCCGCTCTACCACCCTGTGCTTACCCCTACGTCTGCTTCTACAGACTGACAGATTACGAAGCCATCAAAACAGGGCAGCTTCGGGACCTCACCGGAGGGTGGCAGTGGCTAAGCATAAGCAGAGGGTCGACTTGGGGCTGGAACACCAGGCGGGACGATGTCCTGCGTGTTCTTTACAGCGATGGCCTCATCTCCTGCTTCCCCGCAAACAGGCAATTCGTTTTCAGTGGCATCGTAGTAGCAGTGCGAATCGATGCGTCTCCGGTCTGCTGAACCTCATCGCCCGAGGTATAAGCAGTCTCTAGCCTCGATCTTTCATGAGTGGGCTCTGGTCGCGTAGCGGCCGATGCCAATCTTGTTTTTCGCGGGTGGCCATACTCGCCGCCCAGCTGTCGCGTCGGGTGGCGGGGTTCCACGGGCCTGGTTGGTCTCCTTCCAGGGGGTGTCGGGATGGGTTTGTGCTGATCAAAACGCTGGGAAGGTCTGCGGACGGGCGATCGCGGTGGCGATCAGGCCGACCCACCTCCAGCGGTGGGACAGACGCAGCCGTAGGCGTCATCCGCCTTTGACCAAGCGGCCGGCAGCGGAGAACATGAGCAGGCGCAGGCGTTTGGGTTCCCAGCGGCGGGCTGGATGGCTGTCGAGAGCGAGTATCTGCATCCAGGCGGCTCGACGAAAGCGCGAGACTAGGCCGTGTTTCAAAAGATCACGTGGGTGATGCGTGTCGATGATCGTTGAACGAAGAGGTCTCCGGTAGTTGGTTCAACGACCAAGAAGAACGAAATACCGGAGACCTCGCGGCCAGCGTAGTGGTGACGAGGCGGCACGACCTCACTGACGCGCAGTGGGCGGCGCTGGAGCCGCATCTGCCTGCCGCGTCGGGTAAGGAGCGTCCGCCGAAGTGGGGCAGGCGGCAGTTGATCAACGGGATCCGGTGGCGGATCCGGACCGGGGCGCCGTGGCGGGACGTGCCGGCCTGCTACGGCCACTGGTTCACGGTGTACGGCCTGTTTCGCCGCCGGCGGCGTGCGGGGATCCGGGCCCGGATCCTGGCGGCGTTGCAGGCGCGTGCGGACGCTGCCGGGAAGATCGGCTGGACGGTGAGCGTGGACTCCACCATCGCCCGGGCTCACCAGCACGCGGCCGGAGCACGCCGGCAGGGTCACCTGCAGAAGGAGCCGCCCGGAGGGGTGCGCGGCGAACCGGCCGATCACGCACTGGGCGCTCGCGCGGCAGGCTGACCACCAAGACCCATCTGGTCTGCGAGCGGGGCCGCAAGCTGCCGGCCGCGGTGGTGACCGCCGGGCACCGGGGCGACAGCCCCCCAGTTCATCCCGGTGCTGGGCGAGATCCGGGTGGCGCGCCTCGGCGGCGGCCGTCCCAGGACCCGTCCGGACTGGGTCCTGGCCGACAGGGCCTGCACCGGCAAGGCCAACCGCACTCATCTGCGTCGGCGTGGGATCAAGGCGTGCATTCCGAGCAAGACCGACCAGGACGCCCACTCAGAGAGCGTAGGCGTCGACGACCCTAGCCGGTCCCCTCTGCCGGATCTTGCCAGGCTGATTGCCCGCCGTCCCGTTGGTGACGATGGCCACCTTCCACCCGGCCGCGCGGAGCCGTGCCAGTCCTTCCGTCACCCGGGCCGACAGTGGACGAGGTATGGCATCCGCCTCCACAGCTCGTCAACCGGGTCGAACAGAGCGCCGCATTGACAGGCAAGTATCGACTTGCCTATTATCCCCGCATGGGTGATGTCTTCAAAGCCCTTGCCGATCCCACCCGGCGGACCATTCTCGACGAGCTGGCCGAGCGCGACGGCCAGACCCTGTTCGAGATCTGTGTCCGCCTGACGAGTCGACACCAGCTGAGTCTGACCCGGCAGGCTGTATCCCAGCATCTGGCGATACTGGAGGAGGCCGGGCTGGTCACGACGCGCAAGCAGGGGCGATACAAGTTCCACCATCTCGACACCACTCCCCTGACCACCATCTTCGAGCGGTGGCCAATCACGAGGAAAGGACAAACGCCGTGAAGATCTACGTCACCAGCGTGTTCGTGGACGACCAGCAGAAGGCCCTCGACTTCTACACCGAGGTGCTCGGCTTCACCAAGAAGCACGACATCCCGCTGGGCGAGGCCCGATGGCTGACGGTCGTCTCACCGGAGGACCCCGAGGGTACGGAGCTGCTGCTGGAGCCGGACGGGCACCCCGCGGTCAAGCCGTACAAGGAGGCGCTGGTCGCCGACGGCATTCCGGCCACCTCATTCCAGGTCGCGGACGTGCGGGCGGAGTACGAGCGGCTGCGCGGCCTGGGGGTGACGTTCACGCAGGAGCCGATGGAGGCGGGGCCGGTGACCATGGCGGTCTTCGACGACACCTGCGGAAACCTGATCCAGGTCGTGACCTTGGCCTAGGAGTGCTATGAGGCGAGCAGATCGAAATGGAAACCGGCGATCAGTAGTACGGCCGCCACGATGCGGATGTGAACCGCGCGAGGATGCGTGAAGATCGTAGGCAGCTTCGCGCACACCTTGTCGATGAGAAGCACGGTTCCCGCCATAGCCAGGGGGGCTAGACAGAGCAGCGTGACAACGGCGACAACCTTGAGGAGGCCGACGAGCACGTTCAAGCCGGGGACACCGGCCGGTACGGGGAGGTCAACGCTCCATACGATGTCCCATATGGCGACCCAGCCGAACGCCAGGACAAGCGGGCCGACCGAAACCGAGTAGACCAACGCGCGGCTCCAGAGAGCCTGAATGAGGACGTGTAGCCGGTCTGCGAACGACGTGAGACGTCCGGGACCCGCGATGTCGAGCAGGATCGTCATACCGCTGACGAAGGCCGCGACTTTCCCAGCCCTACCCCACCAGATCATCGGCAGGCCGAACATGTCGTTTCCCAAGGTGGACTTGCCGTCCAGCCACATCTGCCAAGCCTCGAAGTAGCCGATGTCCGCCACGACTGGAGCGTATGACCCGCCTCACCGCTTGAACAGCGCTCTGCTCTGGCGCGCCCGAAGGGGTAAACGGAGGGGCACGATCTGACCTTAGGGCTCAACGGCCCGGAGGCTAGCAGTGCTCACCTGGTGGTGGCTTACTGAATCGAGTCTGCCTGAGCAAGCAGAACGCCCTCGATTCACCCCCATTAGGCTTACCAGCGCCGTGAGGTGGTGGGCTTGGGTGCGCGGAGCGGGTTACCGCGTCCGCTGTTGCAGCGGTAGTGCGCGGAGCGGGCGTTGGCGGGGTCGAGCGGGTCACCGCCCTTGGACAGTGGCATGAGGTGGTCGAGGGTCCAGCTCAGCGGGTGCCGAGGCGACAGGGTGAGGTCGATGGCGTGCCCGCAGATCCAGCAGACGCGGGAGATGGCGCGGATCTGGTCTCGGAGACGGCAGTAGAAACGGCCCGCCCGTCCCTTACTCCGTGCCATCACAGCCTCCATCTCGGACCGGTTATACGCCGAATGGATCACAGCCTGCGTGGCTACCATGCGACCGTTACGACTCACCGTGATCACCCTGCTGTTCGCAGCCACGATGGCGAACTGTGGATCCAGCTCCAGCACGGAGGCGACCACCGCATCGTCCACGCCCCCTCGCAAGCCCAGCCCTCCGCGCTCCCCTCAGAAGTCGTGTCGAGCATCGAGGCGGATGCCGGGATCCCACCGAAGCCGGACCCGGCGACGCAGGCGAAGTTCATCGCGGCGTTGAACGCGATCGACCCGGAGATCGTGAACGGCAAAGAGGGCAAGGCCATAGACCGGGCGCGTAACCAGTGCAGTTCGGCGAAGGAGAGCCCGGACAATCAGGCAAAGCTGGTAGACCTGACGAACCAGCGCTTCCTATCCCCGGAGCATCCCGAAGGATTCGGAGAGGCCACAGCCACGAAGATCCTTAAAGCGGTCCGGACACACATCTGCCCGGTGCGGTGACGGAGGACACATGGGTATCTCGGGCAACATTGGGCCGGTTCGCCTCGGCGTCGGGAGGAAGTGCCGGGTCTTCAGCAGCGTCGGCGCTGGTCCGGTCCGTATCAAGGGTTCCGGTCGGCTTCGCGGCCCCAGCCAATAAGGAGATCGAGGGAGGCGTCGAGGCGCTCAATCAGATGAGTGCGGCCGTCGGCCGCATGTGGCGCAAACCACTGTGGGGACACGCCCTATCAGGTCCCATCGGAGTAGCGTTCCGGGTGATCTTCGGGACATTGCGCCTGGCCTAGCGTATCCCGATCACAGTGCTATTTGGCGTGCTGTGGCTGGTGATGGTGATCGCGCTGCTCGGCTGGTTACTGTTTGTGATCGCGCTCTGCGTAGGTGCCATCTGCGTCCTCGGCTACACGATCTACCGCCTGACATTCGGTTGATCCTGCCACGAGGTGGCCGGCCACTACCCCTGCGTGTCTCCCTCAACCAGCGTGGGAATCTATGGCAACCTGCGCAGATGAAGACCAAGCGGGCCATGATCTCTGTCATCGGACATGAGGTGAACGAAGACGGAGTCCTTGATGAATTGGAGGACAGGATCGTCGAGGTCCCGGCGAACAGCTACGTATGGACGACGGTCCATGACGGCTGGGAAGTCGAGTTCGCCTCTGTCGGCTGCGTGCAGTTCACAGATGGAAAAGGCATGGAGGTCTACGGGCCGATGGGGAGGCGCCGCGCGCCTGCCTGGCATGCGAAAACCCGGCTCAGCGGTCGGGCTTTGGGCATACGTCTTAGGCCGAATTGTGCGGCCCTAAATACAGCAAGGTCAACTCGTCCTTGAATCACAAAAGCGTGGGCGTGTTGCAAGGCGGTCGGGGCGTAGATCGGCGCCGGCCGTCCGCAGCGCCCAGTACGGTAGGAGCCATATGGCTGAAGGTGTAGAAAGTCGATCATCTCCCGCACCTCGGTCACGGTGAGCGACAAGTGGAGCAGGGCAACGGCGTCCTCCACGGTCCAGGCATCCATGCCTTCCAGCTTGGCAGACCGCAAACCCTGCTGAGCGCTCCAGTGAAACGGATAATAGTAGCCAATTCTGACGATCTCATATTAACTTCACCCTCACCCACCCTTTACGGATAACCCTTAACAACCAATCGCTTACATCTCTTCAATTTGATTAAATAGCATCTCGAGTGTCGAAGTTACCCACATTCGAGGAGAGATGTGAAGCGCACACCTAAAACCATTGCTGCACTTTCAGTTGCATTAGCCGCAGTCATCGCCTCTTCGGGCCAAGCGTTTGCACAAACGCCAACAGACCCGCCGATCGACCAGCCGACCGTCATAT
The DNA here is from genome assembly GCF_040614315.1 of Streptosporangium sp. NPDC006007. Taxonomy (NCBI): domain Bacteria; kingdom Bacillati; phylum Actinomycetota; class Actinomycetes; order Streptosporangiales; family Streptosporangiaceae; genus Streptosporangium; species Streptosporangium sp. NPDC006007. Next base: position 6,594 of record NZ_JBEXUG010000079.1, read on the forward strand.
GGGATCCCGACCATCCCTTTAAAACATCAGCAGACCACCGGACCGTCCCCGCCCTCAAGGTCGTACAGCAATTTGCGGGATCCTCCGACCCCTGGAATCTTTACGAAAATGACCCGTCTCAGGGAGCTCAGAGCACTGCCGAGCACGCCAGCAGCAGCGCCCAAATCTGCTACGATGTGGACAATTATAACCAGACCTACGGCTACAAGATGCACATGAACTCGTCGCCTGGAGGCATTAGGTGGTCAAGCCCTACGTATTACGGTAACAAAACAGGAACTTGTAGCGCCTGGCAGTACGGTAACTTCAGCTTCACGGCCCTGACTCAGACCTTCGGCTACGCCGACATTTGGGCTCGGGTCTGGTTGTACTGGAACTAGTTTCACAAGCGCTCCGGGACTCTGACGCCAAGACCTCTAGAGCACCCCTCCCGGAAACTCAACATAACTCTCGGGGAAGAAGTGAAAACGACAGCAGCAAGGAAGTTGCTAGGGATAACTCTTCTGGTAACTGGACTGACCTCGTGTACGGCCAGCAACTCTGGCACTACTGCGCCTTCAGTAGACCCCAACTCCTCTCCTGCTCAAGAACAGTCGTCAAACAAAACAACTTCTACAGAAATCCTCGATTCAATAACCATTGAGGGTAAGCAATGGAACTTGTCGACATTCCGTGACCAACGCGAAGGATTCTGCGTTCTGGTGGATTCTCCGACTCAAACAGGCACACCAGCCTGCGATATCGAGATTCCCTCGGGACATCCTCTAAACGCAGCAGTCGATGTTAAAGATGAAGGCCTGGCATTTGTATATGGTCGCGCCGATTCAAGTGTGCGCGACCTGTATATAATCGACAACAAAGGACGCCATCGCCAGAAGATACACGAAGACAATTCAGGCGAGGGGCGATGGTTTTTCATTCCCGTCCAAAACCACAACCTTCGGGATGTCATCGGCACACTCCCTGACGGCAAAGAATACTCTCTAGCGCCCGAGCTTTCACTATTTCTCAAAGAGAGAAAATAGTTAATTTTTAAGGCTCAACTCATGACTCCTCGTCCGTAGTCTCTGATTTGCGTGGTCGGCCACCACCGACGCCCTGTCCGGGACGCTCCTGCTCGTTCCAGCGGATGACGCGCACCGGCTTCCACACGGGAGTCCGGCCGAGGACCTTGTCCCCCTTCGGCAGGCCGCCGGGCTCGCCCTTCTGGCCGCGCAGCCGGCAAGTGTGGACGCTGCGCAGCTTCACGCCGAGGTACTCGGCGATGTCGACCATAGTCCAGTAGTGGGCCTTCGGGTCGAGCGGCATCGTCGTCCCCTTGTTGCAGCAGATACGACAAGAATTATGGGTCGAGTGGCCGGAGAGTGAGATTCCCTCCGGTCGCCCGACCGGAAATCTTCGAACCTCGACGAAGGCACCGAAAGTTACTTATTGGCTCAGTCGTAGCGATCATAAACTCGATCTTTGTCGCCCATGCATCGCGCGGCGCGCGAGCAACCCCATCACGCAAGAGCGGTCGTTGCTATACGGGTTGCTGTACTGATCAAGAAGTGCGGGCGTGACATAGGTTTGACCACTTATCAGGCACTGTTTTCCCAGGTGACATCCTTGAAGGATGAGGTATTCAGACA
>NZ_JBEXUG010000080.1:0-7537 GCF_040614315.1 Streptosporangium sp. NPDC006007
CGATTCTTTCGGCAACCGCCTGCCGAGGGCTTGGGCGTCGCGGGCCGGGACCGGCCGGAAAGCCGCAGCCCGGCCCGCGAACACCGACGGCCCGCTGTCCTACTTCGGCTGATGCTTGACTGTCCGCCCCAGGAAACCTCAGGCCAAGATCGGTGAACATGCCATACGAAAGCCGGAAGCCCCGGAAGGTACGCGTCACCGTCGACCTGGAGGAGGACGACTACCGCATGCTCAAGGACCTCACCGGCCATCTGGCGACGTTGTCCGGCAATCCCGTTCTCCGGGACTCCGCCGTATGGCGGGAGATGCTCCGCGTCACCGCTGAGAACCCCGCCCTTCATGCCGCCTTGGCCACACGGCTACGTCTTCTCGTTGAGGGGCCCTGACCACGAACGCGAGATGCCCGAGTCCGAACTCCGTGGGCCACGGAGTTCGGGAGCTTAACGGAAGTTGGCCTGGTAGAGGGCTGCGGGGGAGGCAGCGTGCGCGATCAGGAAGCCGCCGAAACTGTCGACCCGGGTACGGCGGCAGCCGATCCGGCAGATGTCGCACAGCAGGTCCTCAGCGGTGGCCGTGCGCGGGCAGGCCCAGCGGTTGACGTCGCGGAAGCACTGGCAGGGCGCCGGCGCCCGCCCGGCCAAGCTGGTCACCCGTTGGCCCGGGCGGCCTGTTCGGCATCAATCACGGCCGCCAGGCGTGCGCCGAACCGCACCTGCGCCTGGTCGCGCTCGTGCGGCCCGAGGCGGGCGTCCACCCCGACCATGCCGTCCGCCTGGAGCGCCACGCTGAGCGCCGTGTCCGCGGCCCGCAGGCGTGCGGTCAGGTCGGGGCCGTCCTGCGCCGGGTCGTCGGCCAGGGCGCGCAGCTCAGCGGCGGCCGCCCGCGTGCTGTCCACGTCCCACGCATAGCCACCGGCGCCCGGCCGTACGACCTGCTCCAGGATGTCGGCGGCCAGGCGCAGCAGCTCCGGCTCCGGGCGCCCCCCGCCGCGATGTAGCCGGACCACCTGAGTCTGCACGTCCCGGGTGACCCCCTGGCGATGGTCGTGCACCATGACCCGGTCGCTCAGGGTCGCGGTGGCATCGCCGGCGGCGTGCTCGACCAGGGCCATGGCCCGCCGCCAGCGGCGGGCCAGCCGGGCGTGCATCGGCTCGGCCGGGTCGGCCAGGCGCGGCGGCATCTCCTCCAGCACCTCGACGACCTCCACCGCGTCGGCCGGGATGAAGCCCATCAGGTCCACGTCCAGGCTTGTGGTCCACTGGGTCGTGTTGATCGGCCGGTCCTTGCGGCCGGTCTGCCACAGGGTCAGCACGCTGCCCGCGCGGTGGTGGGTAGGCCGGTCGACGTACGGGCTGCCCGTGGTCACGTCCCGGGTCAGGCGCACCACGGCGTGCCGCCACCAGTCCCGTTCGGCTACCTCGGCGACCTCGGCGCGTTCGTGGTCGAGGGCGCGGCGGGCGGCGTTATAGGCCTCACCGGTCTGGGCCATGCGCGCCCTGATCGCCTTCTTGCGGTCGTTGTGCTTGGTCATGACGTGTCCCGTCCGGCCAGGGTGCCCACGTCACCCCGCCAAGGGATCAGTGCGACCAGGAGGCGGAGCGTCGTTCACGGCGCGCGATCCACGGGGAACCTTGTCCTCTTCGCCCCGCCGACGTGGGCGGCGGGGCTCGGAAGCGGGCAGGCGTGCGTCTGCCGCTGCGCACCGCCGTACGACACGGCGCCGGTAGGCCGTGGCGCACGCCGGTAATTGTCCGGAAACCGGCAACTTTCAACCGCCGGGCGCACGCCCCCCCCGGGGCGGTGAGGGCCCGGCGGTGAAGTCGGCGTCGAAACCCCGGAAAACTTTTGATCTTGATGTGGGGGCGACGCCGGGGGTGGGGTCAATGTGGTGCCGGGGACTTGACTGGAGCCGGGTGGACCTCCAGCCGGCGGCGGCCGGACGTCGCTGGAAATTCGTCAGTCCGGCGAGTGGCCGGCGGTGGCTCTGGCGATCGCCTCGGTGTGCTCGCCCTCACTCAGGCCGAGGTCGCCGTAGTGCTTGCTGGCCCTTGAGCAGCAACCGAGCGGCCAGTGACGTCAGCGAGCCGTCAGGGGCTCGGGTTATCGTCACTGGCAGTTCCGATGCGGGTGGTCACCGGGGTGGGGCCTATAGAGCCCTGGTCAGCCGATGAGGTTCGTGGTCCGGCGGAAGGTGGCGGCGGCGGTCTCCAGGTCGGCGAGGGCTTTGCGCCAGTCCGTAGTCTCGTCCTCGTCCATGTCGACCCAGCTCTGTTCGCCGAACTCGCGGGCAAACTCGCCGACGTGCTCGGCGGTCTCGGCCAGCTTGTTCAGCACGGTCCCGACGCTCATCCCGCCGGTGGGGGCGGCGCGGAACCGGTAAAGCAGGAGCGGGAGATCGGCGGCTGCGGTGGCCTGCCGCTCGATCTCGTCGTTGATGTTGGTCAGGCTCGCGCGCCATCCGCTGTCGATGAGTTCTACGGCGGGGACGAGCCCGGCGTTGATCGCCGACTCCAGGTAGTTGCGGGCGTCGGGCAGCGCACCCTCCCGCTCCTTGTCGGTCAGCTCCTCCCAGGTCGGGCAGAGGGCTCCTTCGTGGGCGAGTTGCTGGCGGGCCTTGGCCAGGGCCAGGACGCGCGGGTCGTCGAGCGGGATCTGAGGCAGCGGCACGGCGCTCTCCTTCAAGGGGTTAGGGCTGGTCAGCGGGGGTTGTCCTCGACGGCCGCGACGGCGCGCTGGGTGTCGGCGGGGGTCTTGTGGACGCCGCCGATGGAGACCTTGTCTCCGGCGGCGATGGTGCGGATGGATTCGCGGAGGGCCTCGCCTTGAACTCCGCGTGGGGTGGAGTTGGCCGCACATCTCGAACTCCGCCTCGTGTGGAGTTCAGCTCACCGTTCCTTCTCCAGGGCAGTCAGGGCCGGGGCGAGCAGGGTGTTGAGGGCGGGTAGCAGGGCCTCGACGGCGGCCAGGGCGGCCAGCTCGATCTCGTCGTGTGGCCCGGCCGGGCAGGCCGGCAGGTCCGCCACCTCGATTGCGGTCTGCAGGCTGGTGGTGGTCAGCAGGTAGGGGCGTTTCAGGAGGTCGTCGGACTCGGGCCGGTAGTAGTAGCCGCCGAACGTCTCCGATTCCCGGGGCCAGCCGTACCACCGGGCCGCCTCCCGCCAGGCGGGGTAGGCCAGCGGGGCGGGTGAGGGGGCGACCAGGTCGACCTGGACGAGCAGGTGCTCCCCTTAGGACGACAGGCGGGTGGCCAGGATGCGGGGGTGGTCCAGGACGTAGCCGGGCGACATGATCGGCGAGCTGGCGATCTCGAACGCCACCGCGGCGAACTCGACGGCGTCGCGCTCCTCGAAAGCCCAGGAGAACTTGCCGGCGTTCTGGCGAACGTAGGCGCTGTAGCGGGAGATGCCGTCGCTGGCGCGGTCGGAGTCGGTGTCGTGGTCGATGCGGTAGGCGGTGCCGGTGGTCGTGGTCATGCGTCGGGTCCTTTCGGTCGGCCGGTGAAGTCGGGGTCGTCGGGCGGGTTGTCGGCGTACCAGAGGGCCTGTTCGGCGCGTTCGGCCTGCAGGCGGTCGTTCCATTCCTGGCTGGGTCCCTCGCGTCCGGCGAGGCGGGCATGGCGCTGGGCGGCGGCCTGTGGGCTGTCCAGGCCGAGGGAGGCGGCGATCTGCTTCCAGGTCGCCCCGGCCGTGCGGGCGGCGGTGATGGTGGTGAGTTCCAGGCCGTCGAGGCGGTGGCGGGCCGGGGCGAGGAGCTCCAGTGCGGCGAGCAGGTCCTCGGCCGGCGGTGCGGGCGCCGGGGTGGAGCCCTGGCGGTCCGCGGGCCAGGCGGCGCTCAGGACCCGGGCCAGCAGGTCGGCCGGGGGGACGGCGGGCCCGTTGGGGTCGGCGGCCCATCGCCGGTGGTGGTCGGTGCCGTAGCGCTCGACCAGGCGGCGCCGGGCGGCGCCGTGGCCGTCGGCGTCGGTGGTGTCGGTCATGCCCCCACCCCACATCTTTCAACGTTTCATTGTCAACAAAATATTGAAAGATGGTTGGTGTTCCAGCTCACCGGAATCATGATCATGGAGGGTCTGTGCGCACTCCTGGGCCCCACTCGGGTCGCCACCAGGGGCAAAGTAACTCTATGTGATCGGTGTTCGGATAGCTGATAGGTGGATGGCCGACTTTGAAGACCGAAGTTGAGGGGTGTCAGACTAGTGTCAAGTGATCGGCGGACGGGGTGCTGCTGCATTCGTCCCCGGCTAGTCTCATCGGTCCCTGGAGGTTATACGTGCCTAAATCGCGATGTCTCGCCCTGGCTTCGGCGGTCAGCGTGGCCGCTGTCGCAATGGCCTTGACTTCGGCTTCCGCCGTCAGCGCCGCTGGTCCGTCGCCAGCACCGTCGGTGGACACCTCAGCGCTCAGCTCACAGGAACGAGAGCTCCTGCAGTCCGACACGCCGAAAACGATCGCGCTGGACCCCAGCACCGGCCAGGTGCTGTCGGTGTCCGAGGGTAATGATGCCACCCCGGGCGGAAAAACGGTGAAGCTGGACCCGCGTACCGGTCAGGTGCTGTCGGTAAACGGCAAAACCCCCCTGTGACAAGCCCCAACTCCATAGCCGGCCAGCAAGCAAGAATGACCTCACCGGTCGTGATCTTGCGGTGGCTTTGATGACCTGATAAGTAGAACCCCTGTTCTCGGGGCCGGGATACACCAAGGGCGGGAAAGCGACACTCGCTTTCCCGCCCTTATTTATCTGCCCGTAGAATCAGCAGTGGTCACTCAATCACGTTCCGCGTCGGCAAAGGTGATGAGCAGCCCAGTCGGCCCTAGTAGAGAGTGACGCTGGTGCCCGTGACCAGCGAACCGCTGAAAGTGACGGTGTTGTTGGGGCCCCACGGACCACTACAGGGTGACGATCCACTGTAGGTCCAGCAAGCTCTGCCCGTGTGGCTGCCGGTGCTGAAGTAGGAGCGGAAGAGCCAACTGCCTGTCTTCGTGCCCGCGCTGCCGTAGAACCCCTGATCCGCGTACGGCACCTGGCCGGACTTGTAGCAGAAGTCCCCCGAATTGCAGATGCTGTGCTGGCTGATCATCGGTGTCGCGATGCCGCCTTCGGTCACCGACAGCACCTTGCCTGTCTGCGGGTCCAGCGCGATCGTCTTGGGCGTGTCGGACTGCAGAAGTTCAAGCTGCTGGGGGCTGAGGGCCGAGGTGTCGGCCGATGACGGAATCGGGGAGGGGGCAGCGGCCATAGCCGTAGAGGCCGAGGCCAGTACTGTTGCGACAGCCGCAGCGCTAATGAGCGAAACAAGGGAAAGACGTCGCGATTTAAGCACGTACAACCTCCGGCGATAGACGGGATGAGTGGGCTTGATATCAACCAAACCCATCTTTGCGCCGCTTGAACATAACCCGATCTACCGGACAATAAAAGCGAATTCTCGTTCGATTGATGTGATATAGATCACAAGTCGGTCTTCTGGTGGAAATATGGATTTCCAAATTGTTTTCGGCGGTTGCCGAATCGCGGGGCTGGCAGGCTCGCGAAGAATCGCGTCACGCGGTGATTGACGCGCTCAGGCGCGCACGGGAGTTTCAAAGGCCGGACCGTCTCCGAGGTCCGGCCTTCAAGATCACCTCCCCTCACGGGTGCACCCCGCCGCGGCCCCTGCAGCGCGGCTCGATCGTCTGCGGAGCCTGCGACGAGGAGTTCTCCCCGTCCGACTGGCCGGTGCTGGTCCTGGAGCCGACCGGCTCCCCGCTGACCCGCCTGGCCGGCGCTTTGGCCGCGCTGGCCGGGGTGCCGGCACCCGATGTGGTGCGCAGCCTGTCCGGCGATCCGCGGCAGGCGCCGCTGCTGGTGCGCCAGGCTGTGGAGACCGACGCCCGCCGCCGCACCCTCCCAGCCGCGGCCGGGGGGAGGCTGGTGCTGGTCGTCGACCAGTTCGAGGAGATCTTCACCCTCATCGCCTGCGTCACCAGCGGCTCCTCACGCGGAGTAGCGCTACAGACGGTTCATGGCCTGGCCACTCCATCCCGGAGGCGTCCCGGCAGGATCAACCTCTATGGCGCCTGAAGTTGTCGGAGCGTGCTGCTAACGTCCCCGGTCATGTCCATCATCGGATACACCGCAGCGTGGGTTCCAGACGATGACCCTTACCGAGACTGGGACGACGCTGCGAGGCTAGCCGTGGCCTGGGTGCTTGAGCAGGCCAAGCAGGAAGGCTCCACCCCGCTGCTGGTGACACCAACCCAGCAGCAGTGGGACACCGGAGGCGAGTCGATTACATGGTTCGCCAACGCCTACCCGGCGATTACGCCGCGCAGTAGTCGCCAGCGGGCCCGTAGCGGCCCGGGGCCAGTGCTGGCGTACGTGCCCGACTTCGGGCTGCTTCACCTGGCTGCCCGTTACGCCCGGGGCTCCGCGCTCGCCGTGGTGGAGACGACGTCGACCCCGTTGATCGGCTGGGCGATGGAGACCGGGGCGATCAATCTGCTGACCGGCCAGGCGACGCCCGACACCCTCAGGGACAGCCAGCGAGAGTTGCTGGAGCGAGTTCACCGTAACGGCAACAACGGGTGGACGCGCGGGTTCGGCCGCGATCAGACGCTGCGAGCTCTCCGGGGCGCCTACGGCCAGGATGGCCTGACCAAGGACATCATTCTGGGGACGATGGCGGCCAAGGGCCATAACGGCAAGGCCGTCGAACGGCTCGATGAAGTTCTCGATACGTTGGCGTGAACCTCATCCGACGCTGGGAAAGCTGACCCGAAGCTCCACCGAGCCACAGGGGCCGTTGAGATTGGGTCGTTCGATAACGCGTGGTTCTCCGGCGGCGAGGTCGACTTCGCCAGAGTCAACGACTGGTCCCGGCCGCCCGACGGTTTGCCCGCCCCAGCTCCGGGCCTGACGCTCCCACCCCTGCCCGCCTCACCGGCCATCTCGGACCCCGTGGCCTGAGCGGGGTGCGGTTAAGGGGCATGACGAGCATCGGAACGAAAAGTCCCGTTAGCAAACGATCGGCGACCCGAAGGGGCGGATGACCGCCGAGGCTGTCGCCGACGTCGTCGCCCGCCTGGCCGCGGACGCCAAGCTGTCCGGCGACTGGAGCGGGCCCTCGCTGCGGCGCGGGTTCGCCACCGCCGCCCGCCGCCAGGGCCACGCCCTGGAACGCATCGGCCGCCACGGCGGATGGGCCGATGGCTCCTGTGCTCTGCTGGGGTATCTGGAAGATGCCGATCAATGGACCGACAACCCGGTGGTGGGACTATAGAAGCCCCGACGGTCGCCTGCGATGCGAACATGCCGATGCCCGTGCACGAGCACCGGGGCTCGGCAGTAATGGTTGCAGAAAACAACGGATATATAGGTCAGCGGTCCGTCTTCAGGCAGTACCTGCTCGGGTGCCGTCGGCGAATGAGTCGACCGGAGGGTCTGCAGCGCCCACACAATGGGAGTGAGGTGCTCCAGAGATTCCGGACAGACCACTCGATAGGGTGGTAACAGTCCGAAGGAGATAGAAACATGCCGAAAGGTTCCAGGCGTAGGTTCA
>NZ_JBEXUG010000081.1:0-6660 GCF_040614315.1 Streptosporangium sp. NPDC006007
TTACCCCGGTTTTTTTGTGGGGGGGCCCTCCGTGTGCCGGTTGGGGCCCCCCCTCTACCGGGTCCACCCCCCCCGGGGGCCCCCCTCCCGGGGCCCCCCACGGGAGGGGTGACATGGGGTGCATGCCCCCCTGCTACAGGGGCCAGGCCCCGCCGAAGCCGTAGTGCCGCAGGGTGCCGTTGAAGTAGCGGTTGGGGGTTTGGCCGACCCCGGAGGGAAGGCTGCCCAGCTCAGTGGTGTAGGCGCGGAAGATGTCCACGCTGGTGGTCAGGCAATTGTTGTACAGGAGCCGGTAGCGCGTGCCCAGAAGTTCCTTCCACTTGGTCGTCGCGACAGCGGCCCCCATCCGATGGGTGTCCTTGCAACGGAAGCTGCTGTATCCCATCTGACGGAACTTGCCCTGCGTGGCGACCCAGGTCCAGCTGGAAGCCCAGGGACTCTTGGCAGGTAAGAAGGAGCCCCAGGTCCACCGATCCGGACCAGTCTTGAACGCCCAGCCCACGTGTCCGGCGTATCCGGCCCACGCCCTACCTGTGCTCGGTTCCTTGGGGTAGGAGAACATGCACACCCGTCCGGGGACGGCGGCGGCGGCGGGGGCGGGGGCCTGGGCGAGCGTGCCGACCAGCGCCAGCCCTACGGCCGCGGTCACGGCGCGGCGGAGACCACGGGAGGAGCCGGCCCGGGCGGCCGGCAGGATGGCTGAGGCGGCGGGGAGTGTGATTCGGGACATGGACAGCTCCGCTTCCGCTGGGAATGGATAGGATCCGCAGCCGCCCGGTAGGTCGGGGTGTCGGCTTGCGGTGCTCTCAGCACAGCACATTGGTGGGGTGTCCAGGCAGGTCAGTAGACGATGCCGGACAGAATCCACCCACATCAAGACAGCTCCGAGAGGCCGAGCAGAAGAAGGCGCGGACTGGGATTACACGGCTGTGTCGGTCCAAAGGCAGACACTATGATTGCTCCGTTTGGGAGATCCCCGGGTCGAGCGTGTTCGGGGAGCCCGCACTGCGAGGCGTATTTTTGAAAGGGTTATATGGATGTCAGCGATCTAAACCCTGAGCAGATCGCCACCGTGCATGAGTTCGCCCAGGCGCTGAAAGTGATCCGGGCTCGGGCGGGTCTGTCGCTGCGACAGTTGGAGAAAGAAGCCACAGTCTCCAGGTCCACGCTTTCAGTGATGCTGGGGGGAAAGCAGCTGCCGTCCGCGCTCACGCTGACGGGTTTCCTGCGGGCCTGTGGTTTGAGTGAAGAACAGGCCAAGCCGTGGTTGCGGACCCGGGGAGATCTTGAGATCAGGCGGTCGGCCCGAGGCCCTGACCCTGCTTCGGCTCAGGATGCCGCTGGCGAACAGAAGGCGGGTGTGTCGGAGGACACCGGCCCCATCAGGGTCGTCAACGACCGGCGCCCGCGTCGGTCCCGGTCAACTGTCATTGTTGCCGCAGCTGTAGTACTGGGGGCCGCGGGAGTCTGGGGGGTTGTGCAGTCTTTGGGAACTTCGGCCCAATCGATCAGCGGTGAGGCATGCCGGGGGGGTTATCAGCCGGTTCTCCGGGCCGGGGTGGCCATCAACCCCTGCATCGAGTTGCGCGAGGGCCAGGTTCGGGCGGCCGTTTATATCAAGGCCCTCCGGCCTTCCGGGACGAGTGGGAAGGTCACCGCCTATGTGTGGCTGACCCACCGGGACACCAAGGACAAGTACCGCGAGAGCCTGCACACCTGCCCGGTCGCCCTGGCCGACAATCAGAAGGTCGTCACCTGCGTGCGCACTTTCACCCCGCCGGCGGCCGGCTACTACTACACCGCGGCCAGCGCCCAGGCGGGCACAGATCCGTTACCGCCGGAGTGGTCTCCGCGGTACACCGGAACCCAAAGCCCTCCGCTGCACTGGGGGTGAGGTACCCCGATTGGGTGGCGGCTCCAAGACGGAGGGTTTCCAGAGAGGTAGGCGAATGACTCAACACGCGCCACCGACTTGAACTCCACCCAGCAAGATCATCGGCGTGCAGATGGATGAGCGTGGCCCGCGCGGTCGAGTGCCCCATGCGGTCCATCAGCTCCCGCAGCGTCGCACCCGACTGGAAGGCGAAGGTGTTTCCCGTGTGACGCAGAGCGGGGAGGTGAACGCCCGAAAGCCCCGCCTCCTTGAGCGCCTTGGCCCAGATCCGGGAGAAGGCCGGCCTCCTGAGCACGGCTCCCTTCGCCCCGAGGACGACGAACACCTCGTCACCGTCTCCGGCGTACGTGTCCAGGTGAGCGCGGAGCTCGAAGATGATACTCTCCGGTCACATGATCTACACTTAACCTGTCGTGTGATTCACGGATAAGAAAACCCGCTTGGTAGGTCAGCACCTAAGCGGGCTCGCGTGGTGAGGATCGGCTAACCGATCGGATAGGCGTCCTCCAGCTCGTGGCGATCAGCCGGCAAAAGCACCTCCACCACGGCCAACGCCTGCCCCAAGGCATCTCGGACCGCCCCGTACACCGCCAGCAACGGCGTGTTCTTCGGCATGCCGAGCCGCCTGGCCTCGTCGGCCGTGGGCATCCGTGCGGTGATCTGCTCCACGACGTGATCGAACCGCACGCCCTTACGGGACCGCAGATGATCCCGCAGCCCTTGAGGAAGCGGATCGGCACTGGTCAGATCGGTCCCCTCGGACAACCCAAGGGGCAACCACACCGAGACGACCTCGGTCGGCCCACCCTCCCGGCTGACCAGACGCCGACGCAGAAACGCCTTGCTCCGGGGAGCCAGGTTGAGCAAGGTGGCGACGCGGTTGGGTACGGCCACGGCCGCGACTTCGACCACCTCACCACAAGACGCGCTCTCCGGAGCGGTCAGGTACGCCTGCCCAGGCCGGGGGCGTTCGACCAAGGCCACCGCCGGACGTCCGCGCACGAACCGGCCCTTGCCCTGCTGAGACTCGATCCACCCTTGTTCCCGCAGGACCCGGAGAGCGGCGACCACAGTGGGCCGGGAAACACCGAACTCCTGGATGAGCTGGTTCTCGCTGGGCAGCATGGAGCCCGGAGGGTAGTCCCCCGACTCGATGCGCCGTTGGAGTGCCTGCACAAGCTGCGCATACTTCGGCGGTACGGACTCTAGCGACATAACGACCGTCCATCACCCAACAGGTTGTTTTACCAAGCTAGAGCGTAACTTGGCTTTCCTCCCCTGTCACGCGTTCGAGGACGGGGAGACCGGAGAAAAGGATGATCCCGGCAGACAGGAGCGGGGGAAAGGGCATGCGGTACCGGGGGCGGGCCGCATGCGTCCGTTCTGCTGTCTGCCGGGACAGTGGAAGGCGCGACGGGACAGGGGTAACGCTCCCCGGCCCCCTCCAGACCCGAGGGACCCCGCCCCGCCGCGCCCGTCTATCGGCCGACGTACTCGGCCAAGATCTGTGCCGCGCCGTCCAGATCGTTCACCGGGTGGCGCTTCTCAGCGGACTGCCAGGAGAAGTAGGCGCCGCCGTACCCGACGAACACCCATACCGGCAGTCCCACCCGTGGACGGGGAATCATCAGGGCGGTGGCGTTGTCACGCAGCTCGGCCCGCACTCCCCGCCGCAGCAGCGCATCCTGCAGAAGGGTGAGGAGGAGGGCTTCACTGTGCTGTTCTTCTTGGGGACCTGCTTGCAGGGGGACGGCGGGCTGGGGAGGCGGGGTCATGTCACGTTCCTTTCGGCCCGGCCGCTTGCGAGGCAGTCGAGACATTCCTGTTCTCCGTACGTCTCTTGATCACTGCCGCTCTCGCCGATGAGGAGGGCACGGCGCGAGCTGCGCAGCTTGGTCCCCCGCCCCCGGCAAAAGAGGCAGGGCTTTTCTTCGCTGGACTCGTCTGGCCGGGTCACCGTCGCCATCTCCTCGATTTCGATCCGCGCTCCCTGCGGCGGAAGGCGGGCTGACGTACCGTGGTTGCTTGATGACAAGTCCACCGGCAAACCGGTGACAGCAGGACCCCTGAAAGGCCCCCTTCGTTCCCCCCTCTTGAGCCCCCAGCCGGGAGGAAAGCCCCAGATGCCCGACTACATCCCCAACGTTCAACTCCGGGCATGGCGTAACGAGCACCGCCTAACCCGTGCCGAGATGGCCGAGCAGATCAACGCCACCCCGATCGGCGTCACCGAACGACTGGTGTGCGATGAAGAACGCATCCGCCGCTGGGAGGCCGGGGAAGTCTCCTGGCCACACACCGCCTACCGGCTGGCCCTGACCCAGCGGACCGGCCTGCAACCGGAAGATTTGGGATTCCGCCCGAATCGGCGCGGCCAGAACCGTCTCGTCGAGGCCACTGTGATGCCCATGGACGCCCTCCGAGCCGAGGCCGACCTGTACGGCACGATGGAACTGGCGCAGCAACTCCAGGCGTCCGATGTCGGCACCGGAACCCTGGAAGCCCTCGCCGAGGCCGTCGACCTGCTGTGCCGCGCCTACCCCGTCGTCTCCGCCGCCACCTTGCGCGACCGCACCCAGAAACGCCTCGCCCAGATCAACGGCCTACTCGGCGGCCGGATCACCCTCGACCAGCACCGCGAACTCCTGGTCATCACCGGCTGGCTGACCGCGCTCCTCGGATGCGTGCATTACGACCTGGGCGAGCGGGAGGAGGCCGAGACCGCCCGCCGTACCGCCTACGAGATGGGCCGCCAGGTCGGCCACGGCGAACTCATGGCCTGGGCCTACGAGATGAGCGCCTGGTTCGCCCTGGTCGAGGGCCGCTACGAAGACGTCGTCATCGCCGCCCGCACCGGCCAGGCCGTGGCCGGCCAATCCAGCGCCATGGTCCAACTGACCTTGCAGGAGGCCCGCGGCCTGGCCCGCATCGGCGACCGCCGCGAAGCCGACAAGGCCCTCACCCGCGGAGCCGACATCCTCGCCAAGCTGCCCACCCCCAGCAACCCGGATCACCACTTCGTGTTCGACCACGCCAAGTGGGTCTTCTACGCCGCCACCGCCTACACCTGGCTCGAAGACAACGACCGCGCCGAAGAACACGCCCTCGAAACCATCCAGATGCACACCCGCCCCGACGGCACTTCCAACGCCCCCATGCGCGTCGCCGACGCCCACATCGACCTCGGCATCATCCACGCCCGACGCGGCAACCTCGACGCCGCCGTAGAACAAGGTCTGAATGCCTTCGACATCGACCGCCGCTCCCTCACCGACCTCGTCCACCGAGCCGGCGACCTCGACCGCGCCCTACGCCAGCACTACCGCCGCGAAGCCCTCACCCAAGAGTTCCACGACCGCTACGTAACTGCCCGCAGGGCACTTTCCCTTCGACAACATGATCTACTCGATTGATCAAATTAAGAATACGACAATACAGTCACAGGAGACAAAAACCGCAAATCTTCCATAAAGCCACAATATTCGGATAGCTGCCCATTCATACACAGAGTAACATGGAGCACTCGGTAGCTACACCCCCAAAGGGAGGTAAAGTTTTCCAGGTCAACCACCTGCCCCCACGTGGAAGAGCTTTGGGATCGCCAAATAGTTCCAACGAGACGATTCAAAAGCGGATTGTCAAATTCTCTACCGCCCTAGAGGGACAACCCAACGATAGGTCCATAGTCAACGAACACCTACTACATGGCTCCTGCTATGCAATTTCCGAGCAACAATACTATGCCTTGAAAGATGAGGTGGCAAGCAAGTTCGACCTAGAAGTAAATAGAGATATATTTGTTGTCGGCTCCGCAAAACCAGGATTTAGCATAGCCCCCCAAAAAAGGTATCGCCACTTCGGAAACCAGTCCGACATCGATGTAGCTATAGTTAGCCATCACCTTTATGAGAAGGTTTGGCATGAAGCGCATAATTACGCTGAATCTGGAGCAGATTGGCCTGCAAGGCGGGAATTTGAAAGGTATGCCGCATGGGGATGGATAAGACCAGACAAGCTGCCGGCCCAAAAGTCTTTTGAATTTTCGAACACATGGCGGCAATTTTTCCAAGGGTTACAACGAAGCCGAAATTATGGGCCATTCAGGATTGCGGCAGGCCTACTGAGCATGAAAGCTGGGCGTTACTACGGTGGGTCGAAGAGGACGAGGCCGGTCTCGGCGATGAACCCGTCCAGCAGGCCGGGCTGGTACTGCATCCGTTTCAGCCCGTGCCTGATCAGGACGGTCAGTTCGTCGATGCCGCGAACGGCGAAGTTGAGCAGCGTGCCGCGTAGGTTGGCCCAGACGCCCTCCGCCGGGTTCAGCTCAGGCGCATACGCCGGGAGCCGGTAGACCACCAGCCAGTCCTCCTGCTCGATGATCCAGTTGCGCATCCGGGCGCAGATGTGTTCGGGCAGACTGTCCCACACCAGCGAGATCGGGCCGCCGAGCTGGGCGTGCGCGGCGTGCAGCAGGGCCTTGAACCGCTCGACGCCGAAACCCTTGGGCTCGCCCTTGCGCCGGTGGTAGGTGAGGGTGCGATAGATCAGCCGGGTACGCATCCCGGGCTTGACGCAGACCAGCCCGGCGATCGAGACCCGTCCCCGTCCGCCGTAGGACGCCGTCAAGACCGGGGTGTGGCCCCGGCGGCCCCAGGTACGCCCTTTGGGCGGCCTCAGGCTCTGGCCGGACTCGTCGGCGAAGCAGAGCCGGGAACTCCAGGCCGCCCGCGTTCTTTTAAAGCGGGCCACGTCCACCTCTTCCAGTG
>NZ_JBEXUG010000082.1:0-5750 GCF_040614315.1 Streptosporangium sp. NPDC006007
TCAGATCAGAGGGATAGAAAGGGTCGTCGTGTCATACCCGCACTCCTACCCCACCGCAGGGCGGCCTCACGATCAGCTCTCAAACACCTTCTGAGACCCCGCACACGGTCATCTACATCGAACCGATTTCGCCGACAGTCGCGCCACCTCCCGGACTCCCTCGCTGGCCGGAGCCCGGCGAGGTTTTCCTCTCCCCCGAACTGGTGCGGGCCGGCGCCGCCGAACACATCACCTCAAGGTATGGCACCCTCGCGGGCCTCATAAGTCCAGAAGGACTTTCCTCGCTGGAGGAGCGCTTGGCGTATGTCCGCCCCAAGGTCGACAACCATCGGGCATGGTTCAAGATTTCACGGATCGGATCCGCGAACGCCAGGCTCATCGGCGATTCCCGTGATGCCGTCCCCATGGGGCAGTTCCTGGCCACGATCGTTCTTACCTTAGGCGGCGCGGCTACCGTTCTGCTCGTCGTGGCAGCGCGCTGCGGCTCTGCCACCAGAGACCGACGCGCCCAGTTGCTGGCCGCGCTCGGCGGAAGTGCCCGGCACCGAGCGTTGATCAACCTCGGGGAGGGGCTTGTTCCCGCACTCATCGGCATGGCCTTGGGCAGCGCCCCCTACCTCGTCATGATGACCATGAGCATCCGGCTTCCCGTTACCGGCTATATCACCAACCCGGCAGATTTACGCGCCTGGAGCTGGGCGATTCCACTCGTCGCGACGGGAGCCTGCACCGTGGTGCTGCTTGCGGTGATTGGTCTCCATCGCGTGACGATGGACGGCGGTAGCACTCGACCACGGACTTTTGGTGCCCGGATTCCGTCCTGGCGGCTCGCCGCAGGCGTTATCGGGCTCGTTTCCATCATCATCACCCCATATCTGCCGAAAGTGGCGAGCTTTTTCGGCTACATCGGCGGCACCGCTCTGCTTTGGGGGATGCTGCCATCCGCCGCCGGTGTACTCATCAGGCGGCTGGGCGCGTCCGCCGCCGCGTTCGGCGCCTGGGCTGGACATGCTGCAGCCCTTGTCGCGGGCCGGTGGGCGCAGGCCCGCCCTGGAGTCATCGTCAGGCTCGTGGCAGTCGTGGTCATCGGTCTCGGCGTGATCACTCAGGCGCAGGTCTGGACCAGCAGGCTCGGCGACTCAACGCAGAATGCCCAGCGCATGCGGCAACAGATCCAGGACTCGGTACTCATCGTCAGCTCCTCGTCGATGACCCGTACCGGAATCGATAATTTCGCCAATCTCCTGCCGAACAAATCCAGTCTCGTCGCCGTGATAAGTGCTCCGGAATCGGAAAGAACCCCCGAACTGCGCGCATCCTGCCCAACAATCCGGGACCTCGGGCTGGTCTGCTCGCCAGCACCCGCTCACCTGGGAGAGGGTGACGCTCGGGCTCGGGCTCTGAATGGCAGCATTGGCTTCATGACCGGCCAGACCAACCTACGAGAGGGCAACACGAGCAGCAACGGCAACGTGCCCACCGTGCTGGCGGTAATCTCTCCCTTGGATTCACATAATCTGGCCTGGAGGGTTAAAAAGGCCGCGCACCAGTCACTCGGAAAAGCCAGAGTCGAACGCCCCTATGACTCCTGGATTCTGGGCGCCGACCGGCTGGTGCAGATGGCCGAATGGGTCAAGCTGCTGACCGCGGTTGTGCTCGGCATTCTGTTTCTGTGCGTGGTGTACAGCTCTGCGGCAGAATTTCTGGTGTTCACCAGCGCGCTCGCCCCCTTGGCCGTGTTAAGCGAGCAGCGCAGATTCCTGGTTGGAATCGCCGTCTGGAATCTCACCCTTCCCACCGTGCTCGCCACAGCCATAGGGGCCGGTGTCGCCGCGTGGCAAGGGATGTTCTTCGTGGGCATGTCGCAATCGGGAGTATTTTCCTGGACCACTCTCGAAGTGAGCTCCATAGTGGCGCTAACGCTCGCGGTCGGCTTGGGGGTAACCGGTGGGCTGGGGGCGGTCGGCGCAGCCTCTCGGTGGCGCCCCGCCGCGGATTGACACGCCCCAGGCCACACACCCGGAGTTCGGGCTGCCCGAAGAGACAGACCAGCCGGACCTCGATTCGGTCAACGATAGTTTTTCCTCTTTATCGCTCTGCTTTCTCGCTCATAGGCGATCGAAGCAGGGAACGCGTAGCGCCTTGAGACACATCGAGCTCCAATGGATAGGTGAAGACGATTACCCAGCGTGAGTTCCGCAGCAACTCCGCGGCCGTCATGGATGCCGTGGAGGCCGGCGAGGTCTACCACATCACCCGTAACGGCATCGAGGTCGCCGAACTGCGGCCCCTGGCTCGCAGGCGACGTCTGACCGCGGAGGAACTGGTCTCCCGGCACCGGCGCCTACCGCGCGTGGACCACGCGCGCATGCGGCAGGAGGCCGACGAATTCTTCGGCACGGAGGACCGCGTCGGCGGCGACGACCCCTGGGAGCGCGGCCGTGCCTGAGCGCGACGAGTCCGGGGTCCTCGCACCTGCACCTACATCGATCTCGACCTGATCGATCCGGCATGGCTGCCGATCATCCCGGAGATCACCGCGATCACCCTCGCCGAGCTCCACCGGGGCGTCGCCATGGCCCGGGGCGCCGGAGCCAGAGCCGCAGGTATGGAGAAACTAGGGCGGCGGTCGCCGACTTCGCCCCTCTGCCCTTTGACGGCGACGCCGCCGCCCGTTACGGAACCCTGGTCGCTCTCACGATGGCCGCCAACCGGGATCCTCGCCCCCGCAGAATGAATCTGATGATCGCCGCGGTGGCGTCCACCCGGGGGCTGCCGCTCTACACACGTAACCACGCCGATTTCAAGGGCCTCGAATCGGTGGTGAGAACAGTCCCCATCTGACGATCACCCCACAGCACACGCCATGACGAACAGCGCCCTGACCTCAGACTTTCCTGACTCGACGGGTATGGCGGCGCTTAACCGCCGCTGCCGTAGGGGCGGGTGATGACCTCCATGATGTGGCCGACCGGATCCAGGAAGTACACGCCGCGCCCGCCGTCGTTGTGGTTGATCTGTCCCGGCTTCTTGAGACCCGGATCGGCGTAGTAGGTGACTCCGGCCTGCTGGATCCGCTCGAAGATCGGGTCGAAGTCCTCCTCGGGCACCAGGAACGCGTAGTGCTGCGAGGCGATCACGTCCTGATCTCTGGTCGCGAAGTCCAAGGTGACGCCGTTACTGGTCGACACCGGCAGGAACGGCCCCCAGACCGCCCCGACCTCCAGCCCCAGAATGGTCGCCAGGAACTCGGCGGACGCCTGACGGTCCCGGGCGAAAACAATGGTGTGGTTCAACTCGACTGACATACTGGAAATACTTACACAGCGGAGCAGGAAACACCCCTGAGGGTTCCACGAGTCTCTCCACCCCGTTCACCCCGGAATCGGAGCGCTCTCCAGAGGGCCCCGCCTCCGAAAGTCATCTCACGAATCATACATAAAACCGCCACTATTCGGACATTTCACACTAAAGACATGTCCTGGCGGGCATAAACGCACCCGACGTACTCACCGTCGGCACGGCACGATCAGCAGGTCGGCCGGAGGTAAGGAAAGCACCTCTCCACACCGCTGTTCGTACAGAGCCCCTATGCGGGCAGGTTCCAGCTCGGCCCACCGGGCCCACCGAGCCAGACGCGCTGTTCCCGCCTCGTCACGGTAAGCCCGAACCCGGACTGGTGCGGACACCCGGCCCCCTGCCACGTCAGAATGGCCTCTTCGACCTCGTCCCACAGTTTGATCGGCCCATGCTGATACACCGTCCACCCACCTGCGGGATCTGGCCTGGTGTTGGCCCGCGATCCGGTGCTGACATCCACTAGGAACGTCGTATCCTCCCGCCAAGAGTGCTGCGCCCGCGGGACAGCAAGCTGAGCGACCCACAAGGCCGTCTCGTCACTGAGAATCGACGGATCTATTCTGCTCGGACGGGCTTCTCCAATATCAGACACCATCGGGGGCCGCGATGGCGGCAGGTGAGAGCGGGCAGTCATGAAGTACAGAGCGTCCTTCAGGAAACGGCCACTGGCGGTGCCGTCCTCTGTCAGGGTGAGATGGGCGAAGGCAACCCCGCCCATCCAACCCCACATGGGGGTGGTGATGGTCCCTCCGACGCGGACCTGCCACATCCAGGACGGGGGGATGGTCCGCACCGAGCAAGTGGCGATCAGTTGGTCGTATTCGGCGTTCTCGTCATAGTCGAGCAGTCCGTCTCCCACCACAAGGGTGGGCGCGTACCCGGCCTCAGCGATCGCCTTCCTGGCCCGAACGGCAACCTCTTGGTCGTATTCGATCGAGGTGATGGCCTCCTGGCCAAGCCGCTGGCACATCAACGATGTTGAGTAACCGGTGCCCGTGCCGATTTCCAGTACTTTGTCTGAGGTGCCCCTGATCTTCCGGACACGGTGCCAAGTAGGGTGCTGACTGGTTCGGAAGGAAGGGTTCATGGCGGGGAAGAACTATTCAGAGGAGTTCAAGAAGGAGGTCGTCAAGGCCGTCTTGGACGAGCGGTCGACGATCGGGCAAGCGGCTAAGGATTTCGGTGTGTCGCGGGAGACCGTGCGGAACTGGGTGACCAAGGAGAAGCGCCGCCGGTCGGGGAACACCGAGCCGGCTCGGGATGCCGCGGAGCGTGCAAGGGTACGCGAGATGGAACGTCGGATCGCGGAACTTGAGCAGGAGAATGCCTTCTTGAAAAAATGCGCGGCCTTCTTTGCGAGGGAGCGGTAGCCGGCGAGAAGTTCTCGCTGATCCACGCGGAGGAGGCCAACTTCAGCCTGCCCATGATGTGCCGGCTTCCCGGGGTTTCGAGATCGGGTTATTACGAATGGCGGGACCGGCCGATGTCGGCCGGGAAGCGGCGTCGTGAGGACCTTAAACCGTTGATCGAGGAGGTGTTCGCCGAATCGGGGCGGACGTACGGTTACCGGCGGGTGCATGCGGCGCTGACGCGGATGGGGATCGAGGTCGACGACGAGCTGGTGCGGGCGTTGATGCGGGACCTGGGCCTGACGCCGGTGCAGGTCAGGCGGCGACGCGGGCTGACCGTCGCGGACAAGGCCGCCGGTCCCCTCCCGGACCTGGTGGGCCGCGACCTCACCGCTGAGGTACCTGGAGCCAGGCTGGTCGGCGATATCACTGAGATCAAGACCGGAGCAGGGCCTCTGTATCTGGCCACTGTCATTGATTGCTTTTCGAAGGCGGTGATCGGGTGGGCATTGGATGTGCGATATCCGGCCGGTTTGGTGTGCGCGGCCCTCGACATGGCCGCGATGCGGGTCGATATTCCCGCTGGAGCGATTTTTCACTCGGACAGGGGTGGTCAGTATACGTCTCACGAGTACGCCGTCACGCTGAACCGGTATGGCGTGAGGCAGTCGGTGGGGCGAACGGGGATCTGTTTCGACAACTCTATGGCCGAATCGTTCTTCGGCAAGCTGAAGACGGAGTTCGTTCATCATCGTAGCTTCACGAGTGTGACGGAGGCGCGTACCGCTGTGATCAAATATATAGAGGGCTTCTATAATCGTCGGCGCCTGCATTCCATGTTGGGATATCGGCCGCCACTGGAAGTTCTCGAGGAATGGTTCGGCAGGCGAGCCGCTGCATGATATAGTTCATTTACTCCGGTGTCCGGAAAACGCGGGGCATGTCAGATGCAGCGTGCGGACGCTCACGCCGGCCAGCTCGGCCACGCGTCCCACGGTCCAGTGATCCTCCACGGCACCGACTATGCAACCTGACGCCACG
>NZ_JBEXUG010000083.1:0-5688 GCF_040614315.1 Streptosporangium sp. NPDC006007
ATCGGGCTCAGGATCCGGACGTCGGCGGACTTGACCGCGTAGGCGATGTTCCTGGTGAGCGCGGTGACCTTCTCGACCTTGACGGCCGGGCCGAGCTCGATCTCGTAGCGCGTCACCGTCGGCCCGCGGGTGAACCCGATCACCTGGGCGTCGATCGCGAACTGCTCCATCACGCTGGTCAGCGCGTTGACCACGACGGTGTTGGCCTTGGTCTGCGGCTTGGGCGCGCTGCCCGGGCGGAGCAGCTGGGTGTCGGGCAGGGTGTAGGGCCCGGCCTGCGGGGAGAGCACGAGCTGTTCCACCGTCCGCGGCGCTGGCGTGGGCGCGGGTGGCTCGGCCTTGACGGCCGGGGCCGCCCCCTCCCCCTCCACCAGCCCGGGCACGATCTCCGGTGAGTGCTCGGCGAGCTTGCCCGGCGGTTCGGTGACGACGGGCGTGTCGTACGGCTTGACGCCGTCCACGTCCGGCGTCTCGCCCGGCTTCTTGCGCGCGGGCCGCCTGCCCGGCTGCCGGGACCTGGCCGGGGCGTCCCGGTCGAAGAGCATGTGCCTGATCTCGGCCAGCCGCTCCGGGATCCGGTGGACCGGGGTGGCGGTGATCACCAGGACGCCGAAGCCGGACAGGATCAGCAGCAGGGGGATGGTGATGAACGCGGGCAGGATGCTCGCCGGGGGCGCCGAGACGATGAAGCCGACCATGCCGCCGGCGGCGGCCACCTTGTCCATGCCGTCGGAGGGGCCTCCCGACGGGTACGGCGTGTCGTGCACGACGTGCACGACGCCGAGCACGCCGACCATGAGCGCGGACCATCCGATGCTCATCCGGCCGGTGTCGGCGTTCTGGTCGGGATGACGGAGCAGCCGCCAGGCGAGCAGCGCCAGCAGGACGGGGAAGGCCCAGGCCAGCGACCCGAACACCCCGCGCATCACCCCGTTGACCACCTCGGAGACCGTCCCCGTGGTCTCCCGCCAGAGGATGGCGGCCAGCGCGATCGCCCCGGAGAAGACGGCCAGGCCGAGCCCGTCGCGACGGTGCACCGGATCCAGCTCGCGGGCGTTCTGTCCCAGGGCCCGCGCGGCGCTGCCGACGCCGCCCGCCAGCAGCATCCAGAGCCCCATGAACAGCTTGCCGATCATGGTGAAGACCCAGCCGATCGGGTCCTGGTGCGGAGGAGCCTGCCTGTGTGCCCGCGGGGCGGTCCTGGCCCGGGTGGCGACCACCCGCCTGGCGGGGGCCGTACGGGACGCGGGAGACCTGGACCGGCCGGAGGCCCCCTTGGCGGGGGTCTTGCCTGAGGCGCCTTTAGACGTACCGGTGGCCATGCTAGCGAGGCTAACGAGATGGGCGGCCGATGGCGCGGAGGCACGCCGGGGAGGGCGCGAAGCGTGCCCGAACGGGCATAGCAAATCGATCATCGCCATGTGACCGCTCGTGTTTTCCGTTGACAACTATCTACAGCGCATGAAAGCTTTTGTTTACACATGAAAGGTCGAGGTGGTGAGCAAGCCGAATGACGTCAGCGGCGACGCGCTCCTAGCCGCGCTCTCCGCCCTGTCGAACCCACATCGGCTGCGTGTGATCGCGGTCCTGGCCGACGGCAGACAATATGTCAGCCAATTGGCAAGGGAGATGAGTATGAGCAGACCACTCCTCACCGTGCATCTGCGCAAGCTGGAGGCGGCGGGACTGGTGAACGGATCACTTGAGTTGTCGGAGGACGGAAAGGCGATGAAGTTCTACGAACTGGCGGAGTTCGAGTTCGTGCTGACGCCACAGACCGTGGCAGAGGCCGCGAAGACCCTGTCGAGCGGCGGCCACGATGACTGAGAGCGTCTTCGTCCTCGGGATCATCATCGTCGCCGCCCTCCTCATCGGAGTGGCGACCTGGCAGGGCCTGGCGACCTACCGCACCAAGATCGAGGCGTCCAAGGACCGGAGTTACCGGCTGCTGGTCGAGGAGGCCGTCGTGGCCCAGACCCGCGTGGCCAGGGAGATCGCCGAGCTCAGGGTCCGCCTCGGCGAGGTGGAGCGACTACTGAAAGAGATCGACTGAACAAACGTGGGTCGCCGAGCGGCAACTCGACGACCCACGTCGGGATCACTTTTCACCCGGCCGGCAAGCCGGGCTCACGTACCAAGGCACGACTCGCGGCCGAGCACCAACTCACGTCACCGCGGGACCCGTGCTGACCAGTACTTACGTCCCATGGAAGGACAGCACACCGTGCACTCGTCATGCAAGTCGTGCCGCCCGCGTCCCGGCGGTGCGCGATGATCTCCCCGCTGAGCCTCGCCGACGCCCTCGCCGCTCAGCCGCTCACGGTCGTCGCGCTCAGCACGTTCCTGTTCATGGTGACCGAGACCTCGCTCTTCGTCGGCCTCGTCGTGCCCGGCGACGCCGCCGTGCTGGTCTCGGGCGTCACCGTCGACTCCCCCGCCGAGTATCTGGCGCTGGTCGGAGCGGCGACCGGAGGGGCGATGCTGGGCGAGACCGCGGGGTACTTCCTGGGCCGCCGGTTCGGCCCGCGGATCAGGACCTCCAGGCTCGGCGTGAGGTTCGGCGAGGACCGCTGGACCCACGCCGAACGGCTCGCGGGCGCCCCCGACACCGGATGGGCGCTGGTGACCAGCCGGTTCATCCCGCTGCTGCACTCCATCGTGCCGGTCATCGCCGGAACCCTGAGCATGCCGTACCGCCGGTTCATCACCTGGGAGGCCACCGCCTGCGCGGTATGGGCCGCTACCTACGTCGGAATCGGCGCGCTGGCCGGCAGCGCGTTCCGCGACCACGGCAGCCGGATCGGCTACGCGGCCTCGGCCCTGCTGGTGCTCGTCATCCTGACCATGGCCACCGTGAGCGGGAAGGCCGGATCCCGATGAGCTCCACCCTGGTCGCCGCCGAGGTCGCGCTCGCCGGCTCGCTCTCCTTCGCGCTCGGCGCGGCCCTGCAGCAGCACGAGGCCGCGGGAACCACCGGCTCCACCCTTCTCGGACGGCTGAGGCTGCTGGTGCGCCGCCCGCTCTGGCTACTGGGCGGCCTGGCCATCCTGATCGGCGGGGTGGGCCACTTCATGGCGCTCGGCCTGGGCCCGCTGACGGTCGTGCAGCCGGTGACCGTGGCCAGCCTGATGTTCGCGGTGCCGATCGCCGCCGCGCTGCACCGGCGCCGTCCCAGCCGGGCCGAACTGGCCGCCGCGGGCGCGGTCACCGCGGGACTGGTCGCCTTCGTCCTGGTCATCCCGCCCACCACGACACCGCCGGCCCTGACCACCTTCGACATTCTGCGCTTCCTGCCGTGCGCCGTGCTGATCGCGCTGATCTGCCACCGCCTCGGGCAGCGGTCGACGCCGCACGGGCGCGCCATGCTGCTGGCCGTCGCCTCAGGCGTGATGTACGCCTCGGCAGCCACCCTGAACCGGGTGCTCTCCAACGGCGCGATGCACGACCTGTCCCGGCTGTTCAACTGGCTCACCCTCCTCATGCCGGTGGTGGCCGCCGCCGCGCTGGCCCTGCTGCAGAGCGCGTACGCGACCGGACACTTCGGGGTCGCGTACGCCACCGTGCAGATCGCCGACCCGCTCACCGCCGTGACGATCGGCGCGCTGATCCTGCACGAGCGGCTCCCGTCCGACCCCGCCAGCCTGCTGGGCGCCCTCGGCGCGGGGGCACTGGTCCTCGCCGGAACCGTCGCGCTGGCCAGGATCAGCCCGGCGCCCGAGGTCGCGGAGCGACCGGTCCCCGTCCCCTGCCCCAAGTAGGCAAGTAGGAAGGAACCCGCCAATGTCCGTCTTCACCGTGCCCGCGAACACCCCGGGCTACTCGGTCTCCCTCGCCCAGGACGGCGCCGACGTGTGGGACGCCCTGCGCCTGCGCCACCTGGTCTTCACCGGCGAACTCGGCGCCCGGCTCGACTCGCCCATCCCCGGCATCGACATCGACGAGCACGACCCCCGGTGCGAGCACCTGATCGTCCGCGAGAACGCCACCGGCCTGGCGGTCGGCACCTACCGGCTGCTGCCGCCGGACGGCGGCGAGCGGCTCCACTCCGACTCCCTGTTCGACCTCTCCCGGCTGGCGGACCTGCGCGGCTCGATGGTCGAGATCGGCCGGCTCTGCGTGCACCCGGACCACCGTGACGGCACCGTGGTGAAGCTGCTGTGGTCCGGCGTCACCCGCTACATGCGCGACAGCGGCCACGACTGGCTCGCGGGCGGCTGCTCGGTGCCGCTGGACGACGGAGGCCGCCGGGCCGCCGCCGCCTGGAACCGGGTCCGCCGGGACCACCTGGCCCCGGCCGAGCACCGGGTCGTCCCGATCACCGCCTGGGACGCCTGCCCGGTTCCCCCCTCCGGGCCGGCCCCGCTGCCGTCGCTGCTCCGCGGCTATCTGCGGCTGGGCGCGCGGGTCTGCGGGCCGCCCGCCTACGACGCGGCCCTCCGCAGCGCGGACTTCTTCATGTTGCTCTCCATGGACGAGATGGACTCCCGCCACCGCCACCCCCTGCTCGGAGCCACCGCTTGACCTCGCTCCCACGGCTGAAGCCCGGGCGCCCCCCACTCCAGGAGATTTGATGAGCCACCACCTGAGCAACCGGACCAGCCGTGACCTGGGTCCCTGGTTACCCGTCTCGCCGTGCACCCCGCGTTCCTGCATCACCCCGCCCGCGGCCCCGGCCGGGGGCTGGCTACGCCTGTACCGGTATCTCGCCGCCCTGGGCCTGGTGACGGTGGCCGTGGTGCTCTCGGTGGTGGCCCGGCTGCTGCGCTCCCCGCTCCGTGCCCGCCTGGCCCGGGCGTGGACCACGGTGGCGGTCGGGGCGCTCGGCATCCGCCGGACGATCAGGGCGTCCGGTACGGCACCGCGCGGCGCCCTGGTGGTGGCCAACCACATCTCCTGGCTGGACCCCCTGGTGCTGGCCGCCTGGCGGCCCTGCCGGATGGTGTCGGAGATCGAGGTGAGCACCTGGCCCGTGATCGGCAACGTGGTGGCGAGCTCGGGGACCATCTTCCACGACCGGGACAACCTGCGCCTGCTGCCGGTGACGATCGAGAAGGTGACCCGGGCGCTCCGCCAGGGGGACACCGTGGTGGTCTTCCCCGAGGCCACCACCCTGTGCGGAGGCGAGATGGGCCGGTTCCACCCCGCCTTCTTCCAGGCCGCCATCGACGCGGGGGTGCCGGTACGTCCGCTGGCCCTGCGGTACCGGGCGGCCGGGCGGATGGCCACCGATCCCGCCTACATCGGCGAGGACACCATGGCGATCTCCATGCGCAGGATCGTCCGCTCCAGCGGGATGATCGCCGAGGTGATCGAACTGCCCGAGATCGCCACCGGTGACCTGCCCGGATCCCGTTACGACCGGCGGATCCTGGCCGGGCTGGCGCAGGCCGCGGTGGCCGGCGCGCTGGGTGAGGACACGACCGCGCCCGTTGTCCAGTACCCGAAAGAGCGGTGTCCGGTATCCGACAGTGCCCTGGTGGCCATGTCCTGATCTGGTCTTTGATGGCAACGCAAATCACCCTACCTAGAGCGACAGGAGAACCGAATGGGTTCGGTGCGCGTGGCCATCGTGGGTGTCGGCAACTGTGCGGCATCGCTGGTGCAGGGCGTTCATTTCTACCGGGACGCCGATCCGGGTAGCCGGGTGCCGGGCCTGATGCATGTCACGTTCGGGGAGTATCACGTCGG
>NZ_JBEXUG010000084.1:1729-5049 GCF_040614315.1 Streptosporangium sp. NPDC006007
GGGGGTTGTCGTTTGGCCTCGTGCGGGATCACGCCTGCCGTCATACCGGCTCGGTCTCCTGCTTCGCGGGTTGAGAGTGTTTTGCCTCTCTTCGTCTGCGGGTGGGTGGTTTGGGTGTTGGGTGGTGGTGTGGGTGGGGTTGCTGTTTGTTGTTTGAGATTTGCATAGTGGACGCGAGCATCTTTGTGGCCAAGTTTTTTAGGGCACACGGTGGATGCCTTGGCATCAGGAGCCGATGAAGGACGTGGGAGGCTGCGTTAAGCCCCGGGGAGTCGCCAACCAGACGTTGATCCGGGGATGTCCGAATGGGGAAACCCAGCACCAGTCATGTGGTGTTGCCTCCGCCTGAATGTATAGGGCGGTTGGTGGTAACGCGGGGAAGTGAAACATCTCAGTACCCGTAGGAAGAGAAAACAAATTAGTGATTCCGTGAGTAGTGGTGAGCGAAAGCGGATGAGGCTAAACCGTATGCGTGTGATAGCCGGCAGGCGTTGCGTGTGCGGGGTTGCGGGACCTTCCGGTGGTTTCTGCCGAGACTGCGAGCAGTGAGAAATCGATGGGGTAGCCGAAGCTTCTGGGAAGGGGCGCCGGAGACCGTGAGAGCCGGGTAGGCGAAATCCTGTCGACTGTTGGAGGGGATCCCAAGTAGCACGGGGCCCGAGAAATCCTGTGTGAATCTGCCAGGACCACCTGGTAAGCCTAAATACTCCCTGATGACCGATAGTGGACCAGTACCGTGAGGGAAAGGTGAAAAGCGCCCCGGTGAGGGGTCGTGAAATAGTACCTGAAACCGTGTGCCTACAAGCCGTAGGAGCGTGGACGCCTTCGGGTGTCTGTGATGTGACTGCGTGCCTTTTGAAGAATGAGCCTGCGAGTTATGGTGTGTGGCGAGGTTAACCCGTGTGGGGGAGCCGTAGCGAAAGCGAGTCTGAAGAGGGCGTTTTTGAGTCGCATGCTGTAGACCCGAAGCGGAGTGATCTAGGCATGGGCAGGTTGAAGCGTGGGTAAGACCGCGTGGAGGACCGAACCCACCAGGGTTGAAAACCTGGGGGATGACCTGTGTTTAGGGGTGAAAGGCCAATCAAACTCCGTGATAGCTGGTTCTCCCCGAAATGCATTTAGGTGCAGCGTTGCGTGTTTCTTGCCGGAGGTAGAGCACTGGATGGCTGATGGGCCTTACCGGGTTACTGACGTCAGCCAAACTCCGAATGCCGGTAAGTGAGAGCGTAGCAGTGAGACTGCGGGGGATAAGCTCCGTAGTCGAGAGGGAAACAGCCCAGACCACCGACTAAGGCCCCTAAGCGTGTGCTAAGTGGGAAAGGATGTGGAGTCGCAGTGACAACCAGGAGGTTGGCTTAGAAGCAGCCATCCTTGAAAGAGTGCGTAATAGCTCACTGGTCAAGTGATTCTGCGCCGACAATGTAGCGGGGCTCAAGTGCACCGCCGAAGTCGTGGCATTCACATGTGGCCTGGCGGATCTTTGGGTCTGTCTAGGTGTGTGGATGGGTAGGGGAGCGTCGTGCGGCCGGCGAAGCAGCAGAGTGATCTAGTTGTGGAGGCCGTGCGAGTGAGAATGCAGGCATGAGTAGCGAATCAGAAGTGAGAAACTTCTGCGCCGGATGACCAAGGGTTCCTGGGGCAGGCTAATCCGCCCAGGGTAAGTCGGGGCCTAAGGCGAGGCCGACAGGCGTAGTCGATGGATAACGGGTTGATATTCCCGTACCCGCTGTGATGCGCCCATATCGAATCCAGTGATACTAAGGGTCCTTAACCCGGTCTGCTCTTCGGAGTGGGTGTCAGGGTGAACGCCTGGCCTGATCTGGTAGTAGGTAAGCGATGGGGTGACGCAGGAAGGTAGCCCAGCCCAGGCGGTGGTAGTCCTGGGGTAAGCATGTAGGAGGAGGGGTAGGTAAATCCGCCTCTCATATACTCTGAGATGTGATGCCGAGCCGATTGTGGCGAAGTGGGTGATCCTATGCTGCCGAGAAAAGCCTCTAGTGAGTGTCGCGGCGGCCCGTACCCGAAACCGACTCAGGTGGTCAGGTAGAGAATACCAAGGCGATCGGGTGAACTGTGGTTAAGGAACTCGGCAAATTGCCCCCGTAACTTCGGGAGAAGGGGGGCCCTTACTGGTGATGAGCCTTTGCGCTTGGAGCTGGTGGGGGTCGCAGAGGCCAGGGGGAAGCGACTGTTTACTAAAAACACAGGTCCGTGCGAAGTCGTAAGACGATGTATACGGACTGACGCCTGCCCGGTGCTGGAACGTTAAGGGGACCGGTTAGTCGTAGTGATACGGCGACGCTGAGAACTTAAGCGCCAGTAAACGGCGGTGGTAACTATAACCATCCTAAGGTAGCGAAATTCCTTGTCGGGTAAGTTCCGACCTGCACGAATGGCGTAACGACTTCCCCGCTGTCTCAACCGCAGACCCGGCGAAATTGCAGTACGAGTAAAGATGCTCGTTACGCGCAGCAGGACGGAAAGACCCCGGGACCTTCACTATAGCTTGACATTGGCGTTTGGAGCGTCTTGTGTAGGATAGGTGGGAGACGGTGAGGCCTTCACGCTAGTGGGGGTGGAGTCATTGGTGAAATACCACTCTGGTCGTTTTGAACGTCTAACCTCGGTCCGTGATCCGGATCAGGGACAGTGTCTGGTGGGTAGTTTAACTGGGGCGGTTGCCTCCTAAAGAGTAACGGAGGCGCCCAAAGGTTCCCTCAGCCTGGTTGGTAATCAGGTGTTGAGTGTAAGTGCACAAGGGGGCTTGACTGTGAGACCGACGGGTCGAGCAGGAGCGAAAGCTGGGACTAGTGATCCGGCGGTGGCATGTGGAAGCGCCGTCGCTCAACGGCTAAAAGGTACCCCGGGGATAACAGGCTGATCTTCCCCAAGAGTCCATATCGACGGGATGGTTTGGCACCTCGATGTCGGCTCGTCGCATCCTGGGGCTGGAGTAGGTCCCAAGGGTTGGGCTGTTCGCCCATTAAAGCGGTACGCGAGCTGGGTTTAGAACGTCGCGAGACAGTTCGGTCCCTATCCGCTGCGCGCGCAGGAGACTTGAAAGGGGCTGTCCCTAGTACGAGAGGACCGGGACGGACGAACCTCTGGTGTGCCAGTTGTTCCGCCAGGAGCACGGCTGGTTGGCTACGTTCGGGAGGGATAACCGCTGAAAGCATCTAAGCGGGAAGCCTGCCTTGAGATGAGGTCTCCCACCACGTTTGTGGGTAAGGCTCCCGGTAGATGACCGGGTTGATAGGCCGGAGGTGGAAGCATGGTAACGTGTGGAGCTGACCGGTACTAATAGGCCGAGGACTTGACCA
>NZ_JBEXUG010000085.1:0-4867 GCF_040614315.1 Streptosporangium sp. NPDC006007
TACTTTCCCAAGGGGACCGACTTGAGCAGGCACGCTCGAAGCGACCTCGACGCCATCGCCGCGACCCTCAACGCTCGCCCCCGCAAGAGCCTCGGCTGGAGAACTCCGGCCGAAGCTTTCAACGATCATCTAAACTCGGTCCTGAGCAGCAGTGTTGCGACGACTCCTTGAACTCAAGCAGTACATGTCAGCCGAGTTCGCCAGGCTCTGCGACACGAACGGGATCCGCCGATCGAGCGGCAGGACCGGGACATGTCTGGACAACGCCCTGGCCGAGGCGTTCAACGCCACCCTCAAGCGGGAGCTGCTGCACGGCAGGAACAAGCGACGCTGGAGTAATGAGGCCGAGGCCCGGACCGAGGTCTTCCGCTGGATCGCCTGGTACAACAACCGGCACAGGCACTCGGCGATCGGGAACATCCCTCCCGCCGTCTACGAAGATCGGCTCGCTAGGATGGCCGTACTGGCTGCATGAAACCGGGTGTCCACGCCCCAGGGGAACGCCACAGCTGCGTCACCAGCGCGCTCTGGAGCCTGGAAAGGCCATACTACAGTTCAAGTTGCGTATCGCAGGCCTTTGCAACCTGCTCATTGTGCGTCGCTATGAGCACCGCACAACCAGAATCCGCCATTTCCCGAAGTATTTGCACGACCAATTCTGCATTCCACGTGTCGAGTGATCCCGTAGGTTCATCAGCTAGCACGATTGAGGGGCGTTTCACCAGCAGTCGAGCCAACGCGACTCGCTGCTGCTCACCACCACTGAGAATGAAGATCTTGTCCCTGAGGCGCCCATCCAAGCCAACCTGCTTCAAAACGCTTCCGTACGACTTCCGCGCCGCCTTCTTACTGCCTCTCACTACAGCAACATCAAGATTATCGCGCACCGAGGCATGCTCGATGAGGGCGTAGTTCTGGAAGACGTAACCAAGGTAAGCTCGTCGGAACCTTCTCGCCTGACGCGCATTGTGAGTCGCCACGTCTTGGCCATTGACAATAATCCGGCCTTTGTCTAGCCGGTCAAGAAGCCCTATACAATTCAATAGAGTAGACTTCCCGCTCCCACTTCGGCCAGTAATAGCCAACATCTGACCTGTGTCGACCCCGAAAGTAAGATCGCTCCAGAGCGTGTGCTCCCCTACCGATTTGGTGGCACCCTCTACTAACAGCATCAGTATTTCCTTTACGTGCCGAACGACCTTGAGGTAGCTGCAAGCTAAGATCCAGCTGCTGCGTTTCGGCCGACCCGTTTGCCGAGGATGCCGAGAACGCCAAGACTCCCGCAGAGTCCTACGAAGACGACTATCGCGGCCAGTACAGGCTCCCAGCCATTCACCGACATGATCTCTTCAGCTACGGAAGGTGGCATTGTTCTGGGCGCCCCGTGCTGACGGAACCGCAACCGTTCGAGTGTATCGTATGCAACATACGCAACAAACGAAATTATCAAGCCAACCTCAACCGCGATAAGGCGGACATGAACTCTAACAGCCGGCCAACCGAACAAGCTTTGCGCAAAGATGCGTTGAGCATTTTTCTGCACGTATAGATGGCTCATCCCAATTGCTGACAGCATCACAATCGCCACGGCTATCATCAAATTGATCATCATAAACCAGAATCGAACGGAAACGTCCCTGTTTTCGTAAGCGGCCCGTAATGCGATAGGCTCCACACCATTGATGTAGGTTTCAAGTGCACTGCCGCGCATAGCATTCTTTACGAAGCCGGGGTCTGGGAAGATGACCGATGACTGGCTAGCATAGGCTGCATAATCGATATCAGTCAGGATGTTAGACGCGGGGATGATGACAACGACGGGATCTACGAGTATCGGATTTCCCGCCTCGGCCGCACCGGATCCATAGGTGAAGAGTCGCTGTCCGGCTAACGCCATCGACACCTCGATAGGTGGCGCCGTAACACCGTGTTTTCTGCTAAGGAAATCAATCCAACGAGTCATGGCTCGAGTGATTCGCTCTTTGTCGGGCGCTAGGTTCGGTGGAATTAGGACCCGGGCTAGATTTATTTTCGAATCTCTTAGGACTCTTTCTCCGGATAGTTTCTGCACTTTCTGCTGAACGAGATAGGTGCCATTCACCGTCAGCACCTCGCCATAGGGCGCATATTCTGGAATGAACTCGTTGAGCATACCTCGGTGAGAGAGGACTGCACGGCCGTTCCGATCCGCCTCGCGTATCCAAGCACCCACTTCGCGGAACTGCCGGTCGCTCTCCTTATCGAGTGCTCCATTCATCGAAATCCGGACCGCAGAACCGGCAGCGCTGAACCACTCCTGGCTTTCTTGCTTGCCGTCCAATGTCTGCCAAGTGACCAACAATGCAGACGCTACGGTCAGCGCGACGCCTGCTGAGAAAATCCGGATACCGAACATGCCAATGATTGCCTGCTTGGCCGGAACTTCACCTTTTATGGCGGTGGGGATAGGCACCCTAGAAGCGAGCAGTAGCGCCAGCACATGAGTCATGAGAGCAAGTGCGATCAAGACCCCGAGAATGCCAAACCAGATCCAGAGGTAGAAGTCAAATCTATGCAGCCGGTTGTATGCGAACAGCGATACCCCCACCGCCAGCATGCATACACCTAAGCTACCTGTAGCGAACGTTGCGACCATCTTAAGATCGCGTCCCGCGATTCTCGCGAAACTGCGCCCTTGCAGCCGTTGAATTCCGTACGACTTGCAGCTAAATACAACAGCTAGCAAGACTAGACAGATGATGGCTCCGCCGACGGCAAGGAAGCACTGAAGCGGCGCTCCATAGAAGAAAGCGTATACCGTCATTACGGTAAGCGGCGGTCCAAGCGTGGCCGCAAGCCCAGAAGAATGTATCTCGTCCTGAAAGGATCTTATGACGCTTGCATCAACGTGATCACCGAAAAGAAAATAGTAAGCGCGTGGGTCAATCTCCGCAGCTGCTGCCATTGGAAGCACCGAGATATCCGCGTCGGTATTGAACGCTGGATATCCCAAGCGAAGCCATCCAGCCGAATCGTCGTTCTGGTCACCTACGGAGAGGTAGAGTACTCGCTTTCTGAAGTCACTCAGATCGACACCCAGTCGGCCAATATTGATGGTTTTTTGCTCGGCAAACTTTTCCAAT
Organism: Streptosporangium sp. NPDC006007; assembly: GCF_040614315.1. Classification (NCBI taxonomy): domain Bacteria; kingdom Bacillati; phylum Actinomycetota; class Actinomycetes; order Streptosporangiales; family Streptosporangiaceae; genus Streptosporangium; species Streptosporangium sp. NPDC006007. The sequence continues at coordinate 3,123 of NZ_JBEXUG010000085.1, forward strand.
CGATAACTTAGCGATTGTTTTGCCGATACCTGCTTTGCGTCGTCGACACGAATCACTGCATTTGCGCCGATGATGATATCCCCATCAACCCTATGCACAAGGCTAAAAGCCATCACTGCAGAGAATGAAATGGCCATTACATATGCAAGCTTGATGCTGCGGGGCAGCAAAGCCATCTCCCTGTGTTAGATATCAGCGGATAATATTTTAGGGTGAGCTGATCGTATACGCTAGCGGTCGCCTTAGACGGCTTTTCTTCGGAAATTCCTCGGTGTGAATTCGGAATGGTTTAGGGTAATCTTGATGAAAACACCCAAAAGTCGCCAATGGTATCTTTATGATGGCTGCCCGCCAGGGGCGTGGCACGATAGTACCAACGCCACCGCCCCTGGCGGGCAGTGAAGGCGAAGCTCCGGCCGCGCTGGACGCCGCGGCCGTTATCTCCTCTTCGACGACAAGAGCTACTTCCCAGCGTGAGGGCTAGGATGGCCGACAGGAATGGTCGATCTCCAACCCCGTTTTTGCGAGGGGAGGCCACGGCGAGCTTGGATTCCTCCGTTTCGGGACTCACCGACATCGCCCGAACGTCTGGTCAGGGGCAAACGCCGCCAGCCTCGATCCTGTAGTAGGTCTCGTTATTGAAGCTCGACATGGCGACGCTGGCGCGAGACCAAGACCCGGGATTCGTGTTTGGCGATCGAACGGTCCGGACGCCTACCGCCGTAGAACCGTGGCAGTCACTGGAGTGGTAGTAGTCCGACCAGGTGTATCCCGTGCCAGTGCCGTGATCCCAGGTCCCTCCTTCTGGAGGGTAGGTGATCGTCGCCCAGGCGGCCGTAGCCATTAAGACGGACGCCACGAACGTTGCTCCGGCGAGAAGTTTCGCCCGCATGCTCATAAATCCTCCTTGTGGGGGTAATGCCACTCTAAGCATCCAGAGAGATGATAGAGGCATTAATGAGGCTTTCCGGTTGATGGTCGCATAGGCTGCTTACATCCCGCAAGGTGCATGTTGTGACAATCTCCTACATTGCTTTTCTCTTTGAACGCGCAGTAGAATAAGAGATAAACCATGACATGGCGTCGCCTTGTCATTTCGCAAACTTGCTGCCGATCGTACGAAAGAAGCGTTCCGGGCAGCTAAGAGGACCGGTTACGAGCTGGTGCCATGGAAAGAGGGGAGCCTAAACGTCTTCCTCATGATGTGGTCTTGGCGAAGTGCGTGTAGCAGTGCGCTCACTCAGAGCTGGCTCCGAGTGCGTGCAACTGATGCCGGTCACATCCTTTTCCACGTATCCCTTAGCGCAACGCCTTCCTGAGCTTGGCGTCTTGGGCCCGCCACACCAAGGGCAGGATTCTGGGGGGCGGAATATTACGTGAGCCTCTGCGCGGCAGACCGACCGCAAAGGCAGCGAATCGCCTCCATGAACCACTACCGTGCATTCTGAAACCCCCTCAGGGTGCGCTGGTGCCGAGAAGGGTCTTCAGGCGCCTCTAGCAGAAAACAAGGACGATCAAGGTTCAATCTGATGGATCGTCGAAGACCTGTCAACATTGAGATTGTGACTTACCTGACACTATAAGTAAGGAGTCGAAGGCTGGCGTGATCATGCCCGCTGATGACCGGCTATTAGATGAACTACTCCGGTGCTCAGAAGGTGTTTGAGAGCTGATCGCCAACCTCACCGGACCCATTCGAGCGGCCGTGGCCCGGGTCGCTGAGCAGGGCACCCTCGGGTGACTCG
>NZ_JBEXUG010000086.1:0-4827 GCF_040614315.1 Streptosporangium sp. NPDC006007
TAGTCCTGTGGTGCGCTCCCCCCACCCCCCCGCGGCCCCCCCCGGCCCCGGGGCCCCCGGGGGGGCCCGCGACGGCGCGCTACGGGGGCCTGCGCGCCGTCGCGCCGGTTCTTAGGCCGCGTCCCGGTAGGGGTGGCGGGGATGGTGAGGCGCGGCGACGGGTGCCGGGGAAGGAACGCCGCCGCACCTGCTCGGGGAAGACGAGGACGCCAGGGGCGCCGGGAGAGGCGAGGACGCCGAAGGTCTCGGGGGCGCCGACGCGGCCGGGAGCGCCGGAGTGGCCGGGGCGGTGAGGGGGATCTCGCGGCGGGCGGTCACGGCCATGACCGCCTCATACATCCGCCTCTCCAGCTCCTCGGCGCTGGCGGCCTCGACCATCAGCGGCTCGGACGTCACCCAGGCGGCCAGAGCGTAGAAGCGGCGACTGCCGACGCCGTACAGGACAGTCCAGCTCGGCCAGGTGCGGGCGAGTCGTTCGGCCTGGGCGCGGGCCGGGCCGTACCACAACCGGCGGTGCACCACGGCGGTGTGGACCTGCCCGGCGCGGTGACGGCCCGAAGTGCCGGAGAGGTGAGAGTCGCGGGGGTCGCGGCGCCACATCATGCGTTCACCACCCCGGCCGTCTCCTCCTGCCGGGCGGTCTCGGCCCGCAACTCCTCGAAGGTATCGGCGTCCACCGTCCGCTCGGCCCCGGCGTACATGGCCTGGAGGGAGAACGGCTTCCGGCGGCTGGCCCAGAAACGGCCCCTGTCACTGAGAAACACCTGCCAGCCCGGAATCACCGGGTTGAGCGTTTTGGCTCTAACATCGTCCACAGATCGGACCTCCATTGTCCGGTTGAGGGCCCGTCCGGACGTCGTAAGCGCCGGGCGGGTCCGTTGTTTACAGAGCCGTTGGCCCTATGGCAGTGCCGTAGTGGATGTAGTCGGGAGCTGACAGAAAGAAACTTTCGTGGTCACAGCGTGACCACGTTTGACCACGATCGCGAGGAAGCGATGGGTGCGCAGCAAGGAAAGCCGATCGACCCCAACGTCGTATTTGGTGCGGTTATGCGCCGATGGCGGGAGAATGATCGCAAGATAGGTCTGCGCAAGGCGGCCGAAGAACTGAATGTGAACTTCTCTCACCTGGCGAAGTGGGAGCGCGGGGAGCGCCCGGTACCGGCCGACATGATCCATAAGCTTGACCACGTATACGCCGCCGATGGCGTTCTCGTCGCGCTCCACAATCTGGCGGCTCGCCATGATGCGCTGCTTGCGATCTCGGAGTTAGGGTATTCACCTAGCAGTGCGTCTGAGGAGAATCACCCGTTTTATGAGGATGGCGACAACATGGAGCGTCGTGCCCTTCTGCAACTTCTCGCCGCCCTGAGCTCCGGTGCCGCCATCCCGGCGGGCGCCCTAGAAACGATCTTCTCGCGCACGGAGCACGCCATAGGCGGGCGCGACGGCGCCGACCTGGAAGATTGGGAGGAATCCGTCTTCGAGTACGGCTTCCTCTACGTGACCCGGCCCCCTGGCAGTCTGATCGGCGGTGCCGCCGCCGACTTCGTCGAGATCTCCCGGCTTCTCACGAGCAGCCGGTCTCCAGACACGCGTACGGGGTTGCTGCGAATCAGTGCGCAGCTCGCGGCGCTTCTGGGAATGGAGTTCAGCGATATCGGCGAGAAGAACGCCTCACTGCGTTCGTGGAAACTGGCTCGCCGGGCCGCCGACGCGTCGAAGGATCGCGAACTACAAGTATGGGTGCGTGCCCGCGAAGCGACATACGCCTTCTGGTTGAGGCGGCCGGGACCGATCGTGTCCCGGCTGGTCGATGACGCCATACACATCGCCGATGGGGTGCCAAGCGCGAGTCTCGCGCGGGCGTTCAACGCGAGGGCCTTTGTGGCGGCCTCCGCAGGCGATGTCGAGACGACTCGTGCTGCACTGAGTGACCTCAGCCGGGTATACGAGATGATCCCTGATGGGCGCCGGGAATCTCCACTGTGGAGCTTTTCCGAACGAAGAATGCACTGGGGTCAGGCATATCCCTCCGCTCTCATCGGGGACACGGCCAGGGCGTCAAACGAGGTAGAACAGTCATTGGCCCTCTGCCCGGCAGATTTTCACGCGGACATCGCCGAACTCAAACTGCTTCAGGCGCTGGGGCTCACACACGATCGGGATGTGACCACCGGCCTCGATACGGCGATTGCCGCCGTCGGGCAGTCGCCCCTTGGTGCATCACGTCGTCGGATTCTCGGCCAGATCATCGATGCCCTGCCCCGGGAGGCTCGGACTCTGCCCGCTGCCCGAGAGTTGCGCGCCTTAACAACAGGCGACGGGATGGCCTGACCTGTGAACGACGGGCGCAAGCCCGTCGTTCACAGGTCAGGATCGTCAAAACCAACCAGCCCACCCTGCACGCCGCCGCCATCACCGCACTGACCGGCTCTGATACCGGCTTCACCACCGTTACTCACCGCAAGTTCGACCGCGGACACACCCGCACCGAGCACCGCATCCTTCGCACTGCCCCGGCCTGCGACATCGATTTCCCCCATGCCGCTCAGGTCTTCCGCACCCTGCGCCATCGAGGCGGCCTGGACGGCATACGTCACAGCAAGGAAGTCTGCTACGGCATCACCGATCTGACTCCGCGGCAGGCCGGACCAGCTCAACTCGCCGCCTACGTCCGCGGCCAAGTGATAGACCCACGATGCCTGCGGCCTGCCACTTCACGGACGGAACTCCAGTCAACGCCGGGGCGCGGGTTGCTGTCCCGGACACGGTGCTCCGATACCGATGCGTACTTGTTGCGGCTCACCGTTCCCGACTCGAACATCTACCGGAAGACAGGCAGCACGCCGGACGGTGTAGCCACCCGTGAATGCCAACCATTCTTCGTCTGCGTTGCAGCGATCCACAACCACATGGTCGCCTGGCGGCCCCAGACTGCCCCATTCCATCCAAAACTGATCCCGAAGATTCTTCGGAACGATCAGCTCGACAAGTTCCCCCCGCCGCACAAGCAGCCCTTGTTTCGCGAACAATCCCTTCTTCCCATCAGGGAGCTTTGCCTCGGCGGCTTGCAATGCCTCTGGCCGAGCCCGGTTCGTTGGTAGTGCTACCGCACCGCCAACGATTTCAAATCCGGCAGGGGGGGCTTGTTCTCCACCAACCGCTACTTCACACTTGACAGTCGCAGAGGCTGTGGGCGGGGACGATGCCGAGGTGGCGTTTTCATGCCTCGTCGGATGGGCGCTGGGGGTGCAGGCGACCACACCCAACGTCAGAACGAAGATAACCTTTCGGGCGCGCATCCCTCTAGTATCTATCCGGTTGCCGTTGTGCGCGACTTAGAAAAGTATTGGGTAGCCGGCCGATCGCTCGTGGTTGAGGTCTTCAGCGGGTGCCAGTTCTTCGCCCTGGAGTCCGGCGCGGGTCCCAACTAACACGTTGTTGACTCCCCCGGCCCTCTTTGGCTGGAGTTGACCCGGTTTGGTGGACACCTGATCTCTGAGGAACCCTGGTTCCTGAAAGAAGGAGTTCACTGTGCCGAACGACTATCCGCCGGAGTCTCGCCGGCAGATGGTGGAACCGGTGCGCGCGGCACGCTCGCCGGAGGAGCTCACCAAGGAGTTCGAGCCCTCCGCGCAGTCGATCCGTGTCTGGGCGCGCCAGGCCGACCTTGACGACGGCCGCCGCGCCGATGGCCTGACCCTCGCCGAAAAAGACGAGCCGGCCCGGCTGCGCCGCGAGGTCTAGCTTCTCCGCGAGGAGGCGGCAATATCCAAGCCCTGTCCACACTCTGCGGCCTGCCGCTACGGATTACCTCTTTAAATTTCCGTGGGATGCAATTTACATTGGCTGAAAAATGAACCTCCACCTCGACAGCCCACTTTGGATCGCATGCTCATCCTCCTGGATATAGTCCGGCGGCGAAGCGTCCAGATCGGCCACGTTACCGGCGTAGAACTCGACGCATTCTGCCCTAAGGCGAAGATTTGAATGCGAGAAAAAGTCAGCTCTAAAACCAGAAGCTCATCGACGAGCGACGGTTCAGGTCCGATTATATTCCATGCCGTATTTCCACTCGCGATTGGCTCTGCCGACCAGGTGTACTCTAGAAGTCCACGCGTAACCAAAACGGCCGTATTCGACTGCCTGAGCCGCAGTGCCGTTCGAAGCTCGACCAGAAGGCCGGCGGTTGAAGATACTGCGTGAATACGAGTATCCAGCAATTGGGCTTCTCGAACGGACATCCACACATTAAGGAATAACAGTGAGGGCCGAGGTAAAATACTTCCACAGCCCCGACTTCGACTGGGAATCCCAGACTCCCGATAACCCGAAGTGTTTCGAGGTACTTCTTCAGGTGTTCGTCGGCCCCGTCGGCGAGGACAACAGCGAATCCTTTGATTTGCTGATCTGCACTCCATCCTTCCTGGAGCGCGAGGCGGCCGACTCCGGTGTCATCGACGGACACCACCGTATAATCGTCTCAAGCTTCAACAGGGATCGAATCGAGTCCTACATTCGACAAAGAGTTAGAGCGGTGGACGGACCGACCTGGGTGGAACTGGCCACCAAGGTAGGTCGCCTGGGGCGCTGGGAGTTCGAAGACTATGATCACCAGAACTGACGATCATAATCTTCGGGTGAGACGTAGCAAGTCGGCCGTCGGCCAGTTTCCGCTCTCCTGCCGAGCCGTCCCAGCGATATGACTCCTCAGCGATAGGCGATATCAACGGGCGGGGGGCCGCGCGGGGGTTGGCGCCCCGCGGGGCGCGGGGGGGCGGGGGGGGGGGGGGCGCGGGCCGCGCCGGGGTGAAGGGGGTGTATT
>NZ_JBEXUG010000087.1:0-4093 GCF_040614315.1 Streptosporangium sp. NPDC006007
CTTGGCCTCACGATCCAGTGGGGGGTTCGGGGTGGACATGATGGTCTCCGTAGTAGCCGGAGACCCGGGTGTCAACGATGTCTGTCAGTTTTAGACGGAGGCCGCTTACTCCGAATGAGAACTTTCTCTACGTCTTCAAGGCGCGTGCCGCCTGCGGCGTCCCGCGCGCGTTGGGCGGTCGCTGGCCGCGCTGCGGCTCTTCGGCCGGTCGCGGCCAGCACCGCCCACGCGCGGGACACAACGCAGCCGTGTACCGCGAAGCTGCAGAGCTGTATCCGCCAGGCCGAGATCAGTGGTTGGCAACGACCGGAAACGCCTGTCTGGCGCTGAGTTAGAGCGGGATGTGCGCGATCTTACGAGCTTTACAGATGTATGAGATAGAACCGTACTATAAATCCCGTTCCAGATATGGTCTGGCACGGCTATCATCCACTGTGTGGAAAGCATAAATTCGGCTGCTGACCAGAGCTTAAATCATGAGTCTGCCTCTAATAGTCTTAGGCAACTATTCCCGGGATACTTCCCTCCAGGCGATAAAGATCTGGAGGTCTTCATAAAGGAAGGGCTCGTCGCCTTTGACACCAACGCCCTATTCGACATCTATAGGTTTAGCATTCGGGCACGCTCAGAGTTTTCATCGGCACTCAAGCTGCTTGGTGAAAGATTATGGATACCGAACCGCGTTGGTCAGGAGATTCTGGATCTTAGGCTTGAGGTTATAAGAGAATGCGCTGAGGCGAATGAAGTTTTTGATGGCGAGCTTCGAAAATCATTCGATATTTCCCTGAAGCAGATTCGAAATTTCGGCAATCGGCGCGGCTTAACAAAGCGGCAGGTATCTTTACTTGAAGATATAGCGAACCGTGCATTTAGGAATATCTCCTCACAGGCCGATAGCTTCTTTGATTTTGATCTCAATGTCGACGAATCCATTAGGGATGACAAGATCCTTATTGACCTTGAAAAGATTATTGAAGGGAAAATAGGCAAATCTCTCGATAATCTGAAGGCGGAGGAGGTTGAAGGGGCTCGACGTATCGCCGAAAAAATCCCTCCCGGCTATGCTGACCACAAGAAGGATTCTCAAAAGGCGGTAGGCGACTATATCTTGTGGCGACAGCTTTTGATTGAAGCTGCGAGTCGCGCTAAGCCTGTTCTGCTCGTTACGAACGATCAAAAGCCCGACTGGGTTCGGGAGGTCTCGGGGAGGAAAATTGGACCGAGGCCTGAGCTAGTTGCCGAGATGTTGCAAGTAGCGGGGGTGCCATTTCATCTTATAACTGTAAAGTCTTTCCTGCTTCTTGCGCAAGAATATCTTGGGGCGGAAGTTAGCGCAACTACGGTCACACAAGCGCAGCAATTTAGTGGAATGAAGCCCGGTGAGAATCGAGGCTATATTTATGTGTCTAGTATAAAGGCTGCACTTGTTGCTGCTGGATGGGGGGCTTACGAGGGAAATTGGGACCTTTTTCCTGATCTGCTCGTCGAAACTGACTTTGGCAGGATTGATCTAATCGTCAAGGCTTATGGCGATGCCCCGATACCGTTCGAAGTTGTCAATCAACTTATTGGCTATGCAGAGCGTACTTCTTGGATAAAAATTGTGCTGGTCTCCCAGAGTCGGCTAACCCGAAAAGCTTACAAGGATCTTGTGGAAAGTGAAAATATTGGCTTCATTCATTGGAATTCAAGTGATGGTGGCGAGGTTCTATGTCGCCAGTTGGCTGAGGAATTCTATCGCCTAGGTTCAAGGCGGGATTAATTGGTTCGCGATACTCGATATGTGGGCATCGGGTCTAGAATTTCAAAGTATCTATCAGAACTTCTGGGCAGGCAGTGCGGGTTACTATGATGCCGTTAATAGGCCAGACGTAGGGTTGTCGTCCTCCTGGTATGGTGCTCTTTCAACTGCCGCGGGGCTTCCGCTCCTCGGGCCTAGCGGCCCTGCGGTACGGGTCCCCTTGCCATCGGATGACAGGGCGGGTCGCCAGCCGCAGAGCTGTGTACAGCAACGCCGCCTTACGCGAGTACACGCCACCGGCCCGTAACTGGCTCTTCAACAGGGCGATGAGCTCTCGACGTCGTGACTGGCTCCTTTTGCAAACAAGCACTCAAGTTTGTGTTGACAATCCTGCGTAGGATGTCGTCGTGCAACGACTGGCGCTCTTCGACTTGGACAACACCCTCATCAACCTGGATGAGGCGTTCCAGGTGTGGGCTGGGGAGTTCGCCGCCGAGTATGGCCTTGGACAGCGAGCCATTGATTGGCTGCTCGCTCTCGATCGGGCCGGCTACCCACACCGTGAGGTTTTCTTCACCAAGGTCCGCGACCGCTTCACTTTGCCCGAGCGGGTCGACGAGCTATGGAGCCGTTACCGTCAGCGCATGCCGTACCTCGTCCACTGTCGATCCGAGGTGATGGACGGGCTGTCTCGACTCCGCGCGTCGGGTTGGAAGGTGGCGATCGTCACCAACGGAACCGCGGACAACCAGCTTGGCAAGATCCAGCGGACGGGACTGGCTGAGGCCGTTGACGCCTACGCGCTCTCAGGGGTCGAAGGCATCCGTAAGCCCGACATCGGGCTGTTCGAAGTCGCGGCCCAGCGCTGCGGTATGACCCTCGAAGAAGGAGGATGGATGGTCGGTGACAACCTCGTCGCCGATATCGGTGGGGGACAGGCGGCAGGGTTGCGTACGATCTGGATCGACCGAGGCACTTGGGACGACCACGATCACAACGCGGATCATGTCGCCACCGACGTACTTCAGGCCATGGAGATCCTGCACAGCGAGCGGTGATCGAGCAGCCATGCCCGCAGCTCGGCGAGGAATGCCGTACAGCAGTCCCGTACAGCAACACCGCCTTACGCGATCAAACGCCACCGTACCGCATCTACCGTCTGACCAGCATGTGAGCGCTCCGGCCAGGGATCTGCCGTTGACTCGTAATGAAGGGGTCTGGGGTTCGATTCCCCAAGGCGGCTCCAGCTCAGAAGCCCCCTGCGGTGACGTAGGGGGCTTCTGCGTGTTTAACTGCGTTACTAAGGTTCCCGGATCATGTCCCGAAGATGCGATCCATGGCGGTCGCGCCGCTCTGGAGAACGGGCCGGATCTGCTTCCGGTAGACCAGCTCGGTTACGGCTGTGCTGCGGTGACGGGGGCTCGCCCCGAGGTATGGACACCGGTTGTCATGCGGCGAGCAGCACCCTATCGATGGTTCGCTGCTCGTAGTCGATCGGGCTCAGATAGCCCAGGGTGGAGTGTCTCCTGCGGGTGTTGTAGCGGGTGATCCACTTAAAGACGGCCAAGCGGGCCTCACGCGCCGAGGACCAGCACTTGGCGCCCTGCGGCGTCTCGCGTTTCAACGTGGCGTTGAACGCCTCCGCCACGGCGTTGTCGGCGCTGGACCCGACGGCTCCCATTGACTGGCGCACGCCGAGCTCGGCGCAGACCCTGCGCGGCATCGGCCGCGGCCCGCTCCGCCCGGGCCGGCGCCGCCTTGATCCACCGGTAGAAGCCCGAGCGGGACACCTTCAGCACCCGGCGCGGCCGCTTGACGCCGAAGACGTCCCGATGGTCGTCGACGAACTGGAAGCGGCTCACCAGTTCGTCTCTCCCGCGAAATATTTCGCGGCCCGGCGCAGGATGTCGCGCTCCATCTCCAGCTCCCGGATCCGGGCCTTGAGCTGCTTGTTCTCTTCTTCCAGCACGTCGTCGGACGATAGCGGGCCCCGCACCGGCTTCCTCATCGGGCCCCGCTCCTTGGCACCCGCGGTGCCCTCCGCCTGCGCCTGACGCACCCAGTTACGCAGCGTCTCCCGGCTGATTCCCAGGTCCTCGGCCACCGAGGCCGGCGTCCGTCCCGGATCGGACAGGTACAACGCGACGGCGTCCGCCTTGAACTCCGGCGGATACGACTTCATCGCCACGCAGAACTCCTTGTCTCCGGATTTCCATCATCTGGTACTCAAGGTGTCCACACATCGGGGCGAGGGCCCGATCCAGTCCGCGGCGGCCAGCTTGGAGGACGGGGCCAGCGCCCGGTTGGCGACCAGGGCGAACAGCACCCGCTCGGTGGTGGTCATGTCCCGGC
>NZ_JBEXUG010000088.1:0-4011 GCF_040614315.1 Streptosporangium sp. NPDC006007
CTGCAGCCCTTCCAAGGCCGGCCACCTGTGCAAGGCCATCACCGTCCTTCAGAGCCACCGTGTCGCTCAAGCCGTCTGAGGATGAAAAAGGCTCAATGTAGCGAATTTCAGGATTCAATTCCAATTGAAGTCAATGCGCAATTGGCGGCGATTTATGGTATAATAATTATTGCGCTTTCGTTCTCAATCGTCATACGCGGACCCGTGTGCCCTCCGTCCTGCGCCACACCCGCGCTCGGGCCCGACGAGGCTCGCGCCGCGCTGTCGCGTGAGGGCCAGGTGCAGCCTGCCCATGTAGGTGGCGCCGAACGAGACGGTCCCGTCCGCCGGCATCCCGCCCTGCGGACGTTTGCGGAGCGTGCTCCGTCCCCGGCGGCAAGCGGCGCAGGCGCCCACCTCGACCGGGCCTCGTCGGGCACGAACGCGGGCGTGGGCTCCTCCCGCAGCTCGACGGCCTCGGGGGCAGCGACAACGGCGACTCTCATTCAACGGCTCCAGGCGTGTGGCCAGTGGTGGCGTACGGCGATGCCGGCCCCGCTGAGCAGGTCGGCGGAGGTTTGGGGGGCGTCGTCGCGCAGTGCCGTTCGTCGACGGTCACGCAGCGGCCCCGGCGGACCACCTGCCTGCCGCCGACGAGCACGTCACCGGCTACCTCCAGCGTGGATGCCCCGTCCTTCAGGGCGGGGAAGAAACGCGGCACGGTCGGGCACGGTGGTCTCCTGGTTTTGTCGGTGGGGCTCGGTAGATTGATCGGCGTGTCCCGCTTCCGGCTTCAGCCGTCGCCTGCCCAGGAGCAGGGGCTGGCCGGGCACTGCGGGCACGCCCGGTTCGTGTGGAACCTCGCCGTCGAGCAGTATCGGCATTGGAAGCCGGGCCGTACCTCCGCGCCGGGGTTTGCCGAGCAGTGCCGGCAGCTCACCGAGGCGCGTTCCGCCTTCGGCTGGCTGCGCGCTGGGTCGGTGACGGTGCAGCAGCAGGCGCTCAAGGACTTCGCCCAGGCCATGGCGAACTTCTTCGGCGGCACCCACCGCAAGCCGGCCTTCCGCAGACGCGGCCGGGCCGAGGGGTTTCGTATCGTCGCGGTCAAGCCCGGCGATGTGCGCCGCGTCTCCCGCCACGTCGGCGAGGTGAGGGTTCCCAAGGTCGGCTGGGTGCGGTTTCGCTGGTCGCGCGCCGTTGGCGAGGGGGTGAAGTCGTTCCGGATCACCCGGGATGCGGCGGGGCGCTGGCATGTGGCGTTCGCCGCGATCCCTGACCCGGTGCCCGGGCCGGGCACGGGTGAGGTGGTCGGCGTGGACCGGGGTGTGACGGTCAGCGCCGCGTTGTCCACCGGTGAGCTGCTGAACGCGCCCGCCCTGCGTGACGCGGAGCGCAAGCGGCTGCTGCGGCTTCAGCGCAAGCTCGCCAAGGCCAAGCGCGGCTCCAACCGGCGCGCCAGGGTCAAAGCGGCCATCGCCCGGCTGAAGGCCCGCGAGGCCGACCGGCGCAAGGACTGGGCGGAGAAGACCAGCACCGGCCTGGCCCGCCGCTTCGACGTCATAGCGGTCGAGGACCTGAAGGTCCGCAACATGATCCGCTCCGCGCGCGGCACCGTCGAAGCGCCGGGGCGCAATGTCCGGCAGAAGGCCGGGCTGAACCGGGGCATCCTCGCCGCCGGGTGGGGCCGGCTCGTAACCCGGCTGGAGCACAAGGCTCCGGGCCGGGTCCGGAAGATCAATCCGCGTTTCACGTCGCAGACCTGCAACGCCTGCGGGCACGTCGCCGGGGAGAGCCGCGAGAGCCAAGCCCTCTTCCTCTGCGTGGCCTGCGGGCACCGGGACAACGCCGACGTCAACGCGGCCCGCAACATCCGAGACACCGTCCCAGGGCATGGGACGGCTGCGCGGGGAGGCCCGCCGTTGGGCGGGCCGGTGAACCGCGAACCTCAATCCGAACTCCTCATCGCGTAGGGATTCGGGGTGGAATCCCACGCCTTCAGGCGGGGGAGGATGTCAAAGACCGATACGCCCAGGGGCAGTAGGCGACCGCCGTACCGAGCCGAGAAGCGCGTCCACCTCGGCGTCGTCCAGCCAGACGGCGTGCACGAGCAGCAGGTGGGGGCCGAGGTCGGCGAGGTGGAGCGGCGGGCGGCGGTCCTGAGGTAGTGCTCGGCATCGGCGGGGCCCGGCGACGTGCGCACCGTCAGACCCGCACCGGCCTCGCGGGCAAGTCGGCGGCCCCGGCCGGTGAAACGGGTCGGGGCCCGCACCTCAGAGAGGTGCGGGCCCCGACCGCGTGGTCTGCTGTGCGTCAGACGACAACGATGTTCTCCGCCTGCGGGCCCTTCTGGCCCTGCGTGACGTCGAACGACACCTTCTGACCCTCCTGCAGCTCACGGAAGCCCTGGGCCGCGATGTTCGAGTAGTGGGCGAAGACGTCGGCGCCGCCGCCGTCCTGCTCGATGAAGCCGAAGCCCTTTTCCGCGTTGAACCACTTCACGGTTCCAGTCGCCATGTCGATCTCCTTTAGTAAGGGGCAGAGCCGGAATCCGCGATGTACGGATCCCGCGTAGCCGCAATGAGCCCATCTGGAGATGACCAGCAAACAAAAATGCACCTGAGGGTCACATCCCGTCAGGCGCACATAAAGTTTCATGGGTACCACAACTGCAACTGAGTCCATGCTACCACCATGAGGGCCGAGCACAAATTCGACCCGCTCCGGGCAACCCACCGGAAGGGACGAATCCCGGTCGGCGGCATCCCCTCACCCACGCCACCGCCGCGAAACCCACCGGCGGCCACGGCACTTCCGGAAGCCCGGCCCGTCTCCGGTGGGGTCGGCGGAGGTCGTTCGCCGGGCCGGTCCCGGTGCGATAGAACTGATCGCCATGACGTTGACCGTTGAACGGAGAGACGCACGCGCCTGGCCTGAGGAGCAGCTGGGGCGGCTGTTCTCGGAGGGCTTCCCCACGTTCATCACCGCCGATCAGGTCGCCGGTCAGTACATCGGAAGGGTCAGGGAGTGGTTCACCGACCTGGACCTGATGCTGGTGGACGCCGACGGCGCCCCGGTGGCGACGGGCTGGGCGGTGCCGCAGAGCAGCTCCAGGCCGACGGAGCCTGTGACCGAGCCTGCGGCGCGCGAACGCGTCGGCGAGCCCCTTCGTCTCGGTCAGGACGCCCGCGGGAGGTCCTTTGAGGATCGCGGTAAGGGGGGAACCGTGCGATTCACCTGAGGTGAGCCATCTGAGCAGGGTGCGAAACTGTCATATCACCAGCGTGATCATGTTGTGCCGAGGGCACAGAAGTGCTCTCCCTCCGCTGGGCGACCGGCGCACGGTGAAACACCGCGTATCCGCCACCCGCCAGGGCCGCGACGGCGAGCAGTCCCAGGCGGGACAGGCCGGGACCGTCGAAGGTGAGCTCCCCGGCGGAGTTCACCAGGAAACCGGTCGTGAACAGCCACGCCATGACGACGGTCGCCACGGCCGCGGCGACACGGACACCCCGGGCGGCATGACAGCACACGGCGAGCATCACGACAGACAGCCGTCCGGCGGTCTCCGCCGCGGTGAAGACCAGCGAGGCCACCACGGTCGCGGCGATGACGGCGAGGAGTCCACCGGCGAGCGAGAACCCGACCTGCTCGGATCGGAACACCGCAACCACCTCCTTGGGAGAACCACGCCTTTCGTCTCCCATCAAACTCCGGAAAGCGCCGCCGGATTGATCTGCATACGGATCCCTGACATGCCCTCCACGCTTTTTGACGGGTTCCGCACGACGGTCCGCCGCCTGCCGAGCCCACCGCTCTCAGGGGCGGCGGTTCTCAGGGCTGGAAGCGGTAGCCCATCCCGGGCTCGGTGAGCAGATGGACCGGGCGGCCCGGATCCGGCTCCAGCTTCTTACGGAGCTGAGCCATGTACTGACGCAAATAATGGGTCTCCTTGAGATACTTCGCCCCCCAGACCTCGGTGAGCAGCTGACGCTGACTGATCAGCTTGCCGGGATTACGCAGCAGGATCTCCAG
>NZ_JBEXUG010000089.1:0-3192 GCF_040614315.1 Streptosporangium sp. NPDC006007
TCCCGGCTGTCCGGCTGCCGCCGCCTGCACCGCCGCTACGAACGCCGAGCAGACCACTTCGCGTCTTTCGTCACCAGCGCCGCAGCCCTCATCTGCTACCGCCGATTGACCAAATGAGTCATCGTCTTACTGACCTTAAAAGTGTGGTGTCGCGGAGAGGTGACGGATCGTGATCCCTGAGGTATGCCATCGTCATGCGATACGCGCAGGGTGGCGGGCTGACCGCTGAGCGGCGGGCCTTCCGTGAACGGTTGCGGTTTCAGGCGGCCGCGCGATTCGTTGCCGAGCAGGACAACACGGTCATCGCCCGTGATCTGCGGGTGAGTGTGCGTTCGGTGCAGCGGTGGCGTAAAGCCTGGTCACGAGGCGGTGAGCGGGCGCTGGTCTCCACCGGCCCGGCCTCGCTACCGCTACTGAGCGATGAGCTGTTCACCGTCTTGGAGACCAAGCTGAACAAAGGGCCGGTGGCGCACGGCCGGCCGGACCAGACCTGGACCCTGCAGCGGATCAAGACGTTGATCGGCCGACGGTTCCACAAGAGTTACACCATCCAAGGGGTGGCCGCGTTGCTCAAGCGGCACGGCTGGTCATGTCAGGTGCCGGCACGCCGGGCTGTCGAGCGCGATGAGGCGGCGGTGGCCAACCGGGTGAAAGAGACCTGGCCACAGGTGGAAGAACCGCGGCGACGCTCGGGGCATGGATCGTCTTCGAAGACGAGGCCGGGTTCTCGATGACGCCGCCGATCACCAGGACCTGGTCCCGGCGCGGGACCACCCCGATCGTGCGAGTACGCGGCCGCTCCCGGCGCCGATTATCGGTGGCCGCCTTGGCCTGCTACAAACCCGGACAGCCATCCCGCCTGATCTACCGGCCCTGTCCCGACGCCCGCCCCGACGGGCGAAAGAGCTTCGCCTGGACCGATTACCGCGACCTGATCCAGGCCGCTCACCATCAACTCGGCGGCCCGATCGTGCTCATCCGGGACAACCTCAACACCCACCTGACCGCAGGGATGCGCGGCTACATCGCCGAGCGGGACTGGCTCACCGTCTACCAACTCCCCACCTACGCCCCCGACCTCAACCCCGTGGAAGGCGTCTGGTCGGTACTGCGACGCACCACCCAGGCCAACCGTGCCTTCACCGACCCCCACGACCTGATTACCGTAATCCGCCAAAGCTTACGGCGACTCCAATACCGCCACGACATCCTCGACGGCTGCCTTATCGGAACCGGACTCGTCCCCGCCCCACCATGACGACATCACGCTTTTATCCTCAGTAGTACCGCTGGCGCCATCCTGTGGCATCAGCCCATCGACCGAGCTGGACGTCTCCACTCGGCTGGCCGCCGCCGGCAGGTCATACGCGAGCCGTAACTCCAACTCTTTTGGTAGATGCTCGCAGGCACGCCCGTGTGCAGGACGAACAAGATGCCCTCCAAGCCGGGGTGGTCATTCGGCCGCTCTCGCTCCGAATGGCGGGTCCGACGCTGCTGCCTGGGCAACAGCGGTTGGATAACAGTCCATAAGTACTCGCCGGCATCCCACGATTTCAGTCGTACCACTAGCACACCTTCCGTCACTGATACAGCGAGAGATCACGCCGCAACAAAGAGTGTGGCATTAAGTGCTTTCCCTAATTCTAGGAGAGATGGTTTTCTGTTTTTACCTTACCGAGTTATTGGCATCGTGACGTGCGGAATATCATCTATCCGAAAAAAGGGTTTCGGTCCGACTTTGGAGCCTACTTCCCTTGCCGTTAATCCGGTAAACGCGTGAAACAAGTCACATTGCGCAATATGTCAACTTGCGTAAAGTTATTATGTTAGTGTCATGGAAACGGCAAATGGGAGGAAAATCGTGAAGTTGGCGAAAGTCGCTGCGGTACTTGTGGTTTCGGCAACCACTCTTGCGATACCTGCGGTCGCATACGCGTCCTGCTCTGGCACGTGCAACTCGTACTCATCGACCTTCAGCTTCGATACCTCATTGAACGGCCCGACCCGCTACTACAACGGGTCGAACGTCAGGATTACCTTCAGTAGCTCGGCCAACGGATCTCAGAACGGTGTCGCTAACCCCTATGTGGAGCTCTACAGGGTCAATCCCGTCGTGGACGACTACATCGGTAGGCAGACCTTCAGCTACGGTGGATCGGTCAACAAGAACTGGACAGGAGTAGGTGCCGGCGACTACCGTTTCCACTACAAGAAGACATTTGACGGCGTCTGGCTGACAAGTAGTAACGTCGTGATGTCCGCCAATTAGCGGAGTCGGTACTCGTTATTGGTGGGGAGGAGTCGATGCCTGCGTTTTCGGATCCGCCCCACCAGTCCGACGTTTTGTCATGCGCCACTAGAGGGGCGGCCAGCATATGGTTTGTCCATCAAATCGTCATGGTTTGACCTATCTGTGCGAGGTGTGAAGGGTGCTCGGAGGGACTATTCTTGTTGTCGCGCTTCCCATGGTGGCCATTTTTTTATTGATTTGGGTTAAGAAGGCGCGCCCGTCGAAACTTCGTTTGCTTTCAGGCATCGCCCTGGCGGTGTACGCTCTCCTGCTGCTAAACGTTACGTTGTTTCCGCTGCCAGTTCAGTCGGCGCTCCTTCGCGATCTCCGATTAAGTGATTCTCCTGATAATAACCTGATCCCTGTCAAGGGGCTGATCAGCATGGCGGAGCGTGAAAGCTGGGCGGTGCTGATCAGGCAAATCATTGGTAACATCCTGCTTTTGCTACCACTCGGCTACTTGGTCCCCGTGATCTGGAATGTTAAGGGCGTTCACCGCTTGGCGTTCATCGCTTTTGGCGTATCGCTGCTCGTAGAGATGGCACAACTTGTCATATCCCAGGCGATTGGCTACACCTACAAGATTTTCGATGTTGACGATATCATCCTAAACACCTTTGGTGGTATTATGGGATATATCTTATATGTTGCACTTGTTCCTTTGATTAGGGTCTCGGAGATGGACGGCATGCAGCATTCCAGCCCCTCTGAGGGGCGCAGTGCCTCTGGCTCAGCCGCTCCGTGAGGTAAGAGGCGGTCCACTCCGCGCAGCTCACCCTCAATAGCGCCGCACTTTGGAACTACTCATCTAGTAGTACTTCGTTAGGTTGGTTCTGGTGGGTGGTGTTCTGGCCGTGCTGCGGCGGGTAGGTCGCGGTGGCAGGTGGGGCACGCGCCGGTCC
>NZ_JBEXUG010000090.1:0-3023 GCF_040614315.1 Streptosporangium sp. NPDC006007
GCAGCGCCTCCAGACGATCCAGTTGCTTGGCGGTGAGCCTGCAGCCGGCTCCTGCGGCCCCCTTGGAGACCAGCGCGGCCTTACCGCCGCGTCTCGGAACTTGTCAAGCTCGGTGAGACACGGTTGCTTTAGATGTTCTGTGCCTGCTTCTCCCGTTTGCCTGGGTCGTTGATCCATGCCTTGATGGGGATCGTGGGTGGGGTGGGCTTCCTGCGGAACCGGCCCGGACTGGCCTGGTAGGCCGCTGCCAAGGCCGCGGCCCGCTGGGCGCGGATCTCGGCTGTGGTGCCGAAGTGCACCGAGGCCGGGGTGTGCAGTCCGATTCCCGAATGGCGGTGTTCGTGGTTGTAGTAGGTGAAGAACGCCTCGCAGAACGCCCGCGCGTCGTCGATGCCGCCGAACCGCTCGGGGAAGGCCGGACAGTACTTCAGTGTCTTGAACGCCGCCTCGCTGTAGGGGTTGTCGTTGGAGGTCCTCGGCCGCGAGTGTGAGCGGGTGATCTGCAGTTCGACCAGCAGCGCGGCCACGTCGTTGGACGTCATCGAGGTGCCCCGATCGGCGTGCACCACCCGGGGCGTGCCACCGTTGCGGGTCACGGTGGTGGCGATGAAGTCAGCGGCCAACTCGGCGCTTTCACGGTGCTCGACGCGCCAGCCGACCACGTAGCGGCTGTAGATGTCGAGCATCACGTAAAGGTCATAGGTGATGCCCGCAGCCGGCCCCTTGAGCTTGGTGATGTCCCAGGTGAACACCTGCCCGGAACCATCGGCGACCAGCTCGGGGATCGTCTTGGCCGGGTGGCGGGCCTGGGCGCGACGTTCGCGCACGCCGTCCTCGGCGCGCAGCAGCCGGTACATCGTGGAGATGCTGCACAGATAGACGCCCTCGTCCAGCAACGTCGCCCATACCTGCGGCGGCGCCTTGTCGATGAACCGGTAGGAGTTGAGCGTCTCCAGCACCTCATGCCGCTCGGCGCGTGACAACGCATTCGGCGGGGTGGGCCGCGGTGCGGGCGGGCCGGCCGGTCGAGGCCGGGGGTTGCGCCTCCGATACAGCGTGGCCTGTGAGATCCCGGTCAGCTCGCAGGCCCTCTTGGTGTTCAGCACCTGTTCCAGGGCGTCGAACGCCTCGGCGATCACTCGTTCGGCTTGCTCGGCCTCGAGGGCGCGTCCGTGTTCTCGGACAGCAGTTCCAAGAGCTCGTGCGCTTTTCCCAGGATCGCCAGTGCTTTCTTGGACTTGGCCAGCTCCGCGGCGAGTTTCTCATTCTCCCGCCGCAGCCGCTCGGCCTCTTTCTCGGCCGGGCTTTTGGCGTCTTTACGCACTGGCGGTTTGGCCTCCAGCGCCCGCAGCGCTCCATGATCGCGAGCCAGCCGCCAATCCAGGATGTGGGTGGAGTACAACCCTTCACGGCGCAGCAGCGCACCTTTGGCACCCGGCTCGGTCAGCGCGTCGTACTCGGCTACGATCCGCAGCTTGTATTCCGCGCTGAACCTGCGCCGCTTGGGCCGCTCGGTCCGTGGGCCTTCCGGCTCTGGCTCCGAACTCACGGTTACATCATCACGCACACCGACACCCAGGTCAGCAACAGTCAAGGTCACGATCGTTAATGGTCCTGTCTCGCCCTACTTACAGCTCAGAGGGGTACTTCCTCCCGATGTCTCACCTGAGCCTGCCAAGGAGGGGGGTCAATGACGAGATCTTCGGGTCGGGGAAGCGGGGCAGGCTCGTCCTCGATGGAGTAGACCTACAGGCACGGGAGCCGACCTTCCTCGACGAGGAGCAGAACACCGTCACTGCGCCCACGTACGCTGGCGGAGATCAAAACTCCGTCTCGCACCGGAGCGGCGAGCGCGCGAGGTCCGCTTCCCACATGAAGATCGACCGTTGCGCATCCGCATCCGCAGTGCCTGGTCACGACCGCCGAGGGGACCTGAGCCCGAAGTTCGTCGGCGCCGGGGAAGTCCTGGACGAGAAGGGCCAGGATCACGGCTTGTTCCTCGGTTGACAGGTGGCGCTCGCTGGTCGGCACCTCGCCAAAATACCGAACCAGGGATTTCCTCCAGACCGGGCGCCGCTGATCGTTTTCAGGCCGCGCAGCCGTACGCCACCGTGGGTGGTTCCACGCCGGAGTTCGCGGAATATACGCCGAACGACGTTGAGTGCCGCTTTGGACCCCGGGCGGGGGTTATGTCGGATCGGAGATCATCAGCCCGGTCTCGGCGATGAAGCCGTCCAGCAGGTCGGGCCGGTAGTGTATGGGTTTGAGCCGGTTCTTGATCAGAGCGATGAGCTCGTCGATGCCGCAGACGGTGACGCTGAACAGCTCGGAATCTCTGGAGCACCTCAGTATCGCCCACGCTCGCCGCGATCACGGCTACGACCACCAGCGGGTCCTCGACCTGTTCAATCCCGGATCGAAGTGATCACACCGACCAAATCACAAACTTGCCGGGGCACTGGGGAGCCGCGGGGAGTCATGGGAACACGGAAGGGCCCGCTGACCTGGAACGTGGTAGGTCAACGGGTCGTGCGCTGAAATCGTCCAAACTGGTAACAAAGCACCGGGGTTTTACCACTCTCGCGGCCTTGGTCGTGAAACGCCAGACTTACCTGGGATGTATTGGAGGAGACCGGTGATCAAGGAAGATCCGCGGCGGTCCAGGCCTGACCGGGTATGGCGCCACTGGCTGATGCTCGTTCCGGGTGTTGCTTTGATTCTCATAGTTGGAGTCCAGTTGGCCGGCCGCGACGACCCGGAGAAGACGAGTCGATCAGTCACCACGCCGGCCGAGGAGGAGGACACGTCGAACGCGAGGATCATCGAAAAGGATCAGCGCATTGATATTGACACCTTCGACGAGAAGGACAGTCCGTTGTGGCCGCTGATCGAGGAACTTCGAGATGCTGCCCGTCGGAACGACTCCACGGCTAGTGTCCTGCGCCGGTAATCCGTCGTTAGATCCTGTGTGAACTCTTCTTCCGGTGAGCCGGTGCGTCGTCGGGGTCCGAAGTTGGAGCCGT
>NZ_JBEXUG010000091.1:0-2843 GCF_040614315.1 Streptosporangium sp. NPDC006007
CCGCCATCAAGCACGCGCCCGCTGGTTTCACCGCCGTGCCCGCCTGGCCACCGCGTATACCCAGCTCAGCTAACGAATGGCGGCTGCCGTACTAGGGTCTACGGGAACCGGGCCTCCTTCTTGAGACCAGGGGTGAGGAATTTGGCTATGGGGAGCAGCCGCAAATGCAGGGGTTTGGATCGCGGTACTTAGCAATGCTGCAGCAAATACTGATACTGCGAGGGCCGATCTGCCGTTACCTTTCACACCTCTCCTTTTGTTGTCCCGATGATCAACAGTCAGAGATTACCTCAGAAGGTACGACAATACAAGCTTATGACAAAAAGAGGATTTAGGTCAAATGGGTCCTAGTCTCAGCGATTTTTGTAGCTGAAAATTTTTTCACCTTGTGTGATAATTAAGCTTTGGAGAGTAGTGTGAAATATCGTGTGAATGTTGCTAACGTCAATAGATTAGTTGAGTGACGTAAAGTTTGATATTGAAACTTAAAATTCGTTGTAGGAATATGATTTGCAATAAATTGCCATATAGTGTGAGCCCGAAAGGGTGCCGTGTCCACGTACACAGAATTTCAATTCTGTCGGGTTCGGCTTTCACGTTTCCGCAGGTGGCAGCCTCTACCGCTAATTTCTGTGCCGATCCTCTCCGAAGGCCGAACTCCGTGTTGGATGGAGTTCGTGGGTGCCAGGGCGGCGGTGCGGCCCGGGTGCGGTGGTCGAGGGGCCTGATCGGCGGCCAGGTGGTGCGGCGGGCGGCGGGGTCTGCCCGTGCCGCCTCTTGACCCCTATAAGAGCGTGACTCATTTGGTGGTCGCTCGTTGGACATGGCGTGGATGTATTCCTTCAGCGACTGGTCCCTGATGAGTTGTGGGAGCTGTTTCAGCGCGTGGTCCCGTCAACGCCCACCCGGCCGCAAGGCGGTGGACGGCGGCGTGTGGATGATCGGATGGTCTTGGCCGCGATTGTGTACGTGGCCACCACCGGGTGCGCCTGGCGGCGGCTCCCGCCGGTCTTCGGCGCCTCCTGGCAGACGGTGAACCGTCGTTTCGCCGAGTGGAGCGCGATGCGGGTGTGGGCCAGGCTGTACCGGACCATTCTGGACGAGCTCGGCGCCAGAGGCGAGCTCGACTGGTCGCGATGCGCGATCGACTCGGTCAGCCTACGCGCGGTCAAAGGGGGGAGCTGACGGGTCCGAATCCTGTCGACCGCGGCAAGAAAGGGGGCGAAGATCCATATGATCACCGAGCGGACCGGTTTGCCGATCTCTGTCGCGATCTCGGCAGCGAATGTCCATGACAGCCTGGCCGTTGAGCCTCTTGTGACCGGCATTCCGCCGATCCGCTCCCGGCGTGGGCGGCGCCGTCGCCGCCCGGCCAAACCGCACGGAGACAAGGGCTACGACTACCCCCGGGTGCGACGCTTCCTACGCGAACGGGGCATCGCCTCACGCATCGCCCGGCGCGGCATCAAGTCCAGCCGGCGCCTGGGCCGGCACCGGTGGGTCATCGAGCGCACCATCGCCTGGCTGAACGGATACCGCCGACTGCACCGCCGCTACGAGCGCCGCGCCGATCACTTCGCATCCTTCGTTGCTCTCGCAGCCGCCCTCATCTGCTACCGCAGACTCGCCAAATGAGTCACGCTCTAAAGCCGCAGGTCATGGCCTGGTACGGGTGCGGTGTCTGATCGACAAGTAGAGAAGCCCCTGGTAGAAGGGTTGTCGACCAAGATCAACCATCGCACCAGAGGCTCGTGTGCTTTTCTATCGTGCTGCGCTGCCGTTGTCACGCCGGACCTTGACCTATCCGGCAGGCGTGATCCGCCGTCACCGCAAGGCGATCGGTTCGCCGTGGCGGCGGCTCGGTCCCGGCCGGCAGGCCCTGCTCGTCCTGGTCCACCTGCGTAAAGGGGAGACGTTCGCCGAACTCGCCGCTGGATTCGGCGTCGGTACGGCCACCGCCTGGCGCTACGTCTGTGAGACCGTCGCCCTGCTCGCCCGGCGATCTCCCCGCCTGGAACAGGTGTTGCGCGCCGCCAAGCGCACCGGATACGCCTTCGTGATCCTGGACGGCACGCTCATCCCGATCGACCGGGTGGCCGCCGACCGGCCCCACTACTCCGGCAAACACCAGCGGGACGGCATGAACATCCAGGTCATCGCCGCCCCGGACGGCACGCTGCTATGGACGTCGGGCTCACTGCCGGGATCGGTGCACGACCTCACGGCCGCCCGGATCTGGGGAATCATCCGCCGGCTGGAGGCCGCCGGACTGATCACACTGGCGGACAAGGGCTACATCGGCGCAGGTCAGCAGGTGCTGGTGCCGTACAAGGGCAGAAACAAGCCGACCCCGCAGAAGATGGCCAACTCCGCTCGTGCCAAGCTCCGCGGCCCCGGCGAACGTGCGAATGCGCAGCTGAAGACCTGGCGAATTCTACGGAAGCTGCGCTGCTGCCCTCTTCGGGCAGGTCAGCTCGTCAAAGCCATTAGTGTCCTGCAGATGCGCGAGGCAGGATGAAAAAGGCTCAGTGATGATAGGGCCACGGGCACGGCTTCTTTCCAGATCGGTTGGGGTGAGAACATCGATCTTCGGGAGTCGTGCCCGTTTCCACATCCACATTGGATCAGTTATTACCAGCGTCGGAGGCGCAGCTGTTCGCACACAAGGAATCAAACCCGGTTAAAACTTCGAGATGCCGGGGCCGTGCATGCAGGACCAGTTGGCGGTGCCATCCGATCGCGAGCGTGAGAAGGTGTTTGAGAGCTGATCGTGAGGCCGCCCTGCGGTGGGGTAGGAGTGCGGGTATGACACGACGACCCTTTCTATCCCTCTGATCTGACCG
>NZ_JBEXUG010000092.1:0-2777 GCF_040614315.1 Streptosporangium sp. NPDC006007
CCAATCGCTCTGGACGGGCATGTCAGAGGCGAACAACGCCGCCGCCAGTTCCCCCGCCGGGATCTGACAACCGTCGAACTGATCGAGGGTACGCTGAACATGCATCGTGGAGGACTCCTAAGCTCTCGATGCTCCGGCCTCAGCGGGCGGCAACCCGCTGGGGCCTTTCGCTTGTCTACCGGGATCTTGGTAGACCCTGACTGTCTTCATGTACATAGTGCACATAGCATTGATTGTGCGTCAAGCGTTGTGTGCAGACCGATCGCGAGGCAGTCTGTCTGTACTAAGTGCGCCAAGACTTTTGAAGCCAAGGAGAACAACGCTGCTATGACCGCAATGTCCGGTACTCCCGCATATGTCCAGGTGGCCGAGGACCTTCGAACACAGATCCGCACAGGTCTCTTGGCACCTGGAGCGCAACTGCCCTCCATGGCGCAGCTCCAAGAGCGATACACCGTTTCCAGTACTGTCATCCGAGCTGCGCTTGCCGAGTTGCGACGTGATGGGCTGGTAATCGGCCAGCAAGGCAAAGGAGTGTTCGTACGTACGGGCGGCAGTGCTGCGGACCCTAAAGACGTCGATGAGTTGCGCCGACGCCTTGACGACCTCACCGACGTGGTGCGCCGCCTGGATGACCGTGTGACGTCCTTGGAAGATGTAGGCACCCACCGCAGCCAGCGTTCCTAACTTGTAGCGAACTTCTGTCATGCCCCCATGAAACCGAGGAAAAGTGGATTGCCGACAGGGTGATCGCCAATCAACCTCGAATCACTCACGTTCACTCATCGATTGGGAGGCTGCGAGCCATGGACCATGGCAAAGACGACGCGTTCCAGCAAGCAGCAAGCGCCTTGATTGCAGAACTTCGGCACTGGCGGGAGGTGTCCGGCGTCTCCCAAAAAGCACTAGCCAAGCTGGTTGGATACACCCCGTCATATGTGAGCAAAGTGGAAAATGATTCCCTGACCCCAAGCCGCGAGTTCATCGAAAGCGCTGATGAGCATCTAAGGGCTGGGGGTGCACTCCTGCGGAGATGGAAGGCGTTACGCGACAGCGGCCCGCAATCACGAAGCGATAGGCATCAGCAGCCAGCCGCAGTAGGAGACCCGCAGTCGGCGCCAAGCAACGCACTTACGGTGGCGCGTGAGCAAGCGGAACTCACATTCCGAGACGGACTCTTCAAGACCCGCATTCGCAGACATCTACACAATGTCGGAAGTGACCCCGTCACCCAATATCTGATTCGCATAGCGGTTGATCGGTTCCCCGGAGATCCAGAGAGATCCAACCGCCT
This sequence comes from Streptosporangium sp. NPDC006007, assembly GCF_040614315.1. Classification (NCBI taxonomy): domain Bacteria; kingdom Bacillati; phylum Actinomycetota; class Actinomycetes; order Streptosporangiales; family Streptosporangiaceae; genus Streptosporangium; species Streptosporangium sp. NPDC006007. Next base: position 1,295 of record NZ_JBEXUG010000092.1, read on the forward strand.
CTATCGAGAGTTCCCGCTTACGTGGGAAGAGATTGGGCTGTCCGCAACCTGCGGGGACGAACCAATGTCCTGGCGCATTAAGCACGATCGCGATGCATTCAAGGAGGTTTGGCTACTTTTCGAAAACGGTGACGGACGTTTTCCTCTTTACCCAGGGCAAAGCGCATCGATCGAATACGTCTACACCGTGAGCAAGGACAAGTGGGGCGCATGGTGGACACGAGCCATACGGCTACCAACCAATCTCCTCAACATGACCTTGGACTTCCCCTCCGAGATGCATCCAATCGTCTGGGGAATCGAGACCTCCATGACCGCCGAAGCCTCTCCGGTTAAGACCCCCATCAAGAGAACAGAATCCGGAGATCGAACAATCTTCGCCTGGTCTGCTGACTCTCCACCGCTACACGCACGCTACAGAATTGAGTGGAAGTTCAAGAATTCCGGAGCATCGGAGGTCGCAGAGATGAAGACTCTTACGCCAAGCGCGCAGATGCAGACCCTTGGCATTGCTCAAGAAGGGGAACCGATTCTCAGTGAGGTTGCCCGCCCCTTCGACTTGCCGACAGAGGCCGAGGACGCCCGACGAGTGGTTTCGCAGCTCGTCGCAACCATGGAACGGGTCTCCCAGGTCCACACCTTCGCCAAGGGCATGGGCATTGCAGCACCGCAGATCGGAATCGGCAGGGCAGTAGCCGTCGTGCGTCTCCCCGGCGGTGAAATCATAACCCTGATCAATCCTCGGATCATTGATGAGTCTGCCGACCATGATGAGCAGTATGAAGGATGCTTGAGCTTCTTTGATGTACGTGGCATGGTGCCCCGTCCGACTTCTATCGAGGTCGAGCATCAAGACATATCTGGGAAGACCCAGATCACCGCATTCCACCAGCCGGTAGCCCGCTTGATTACCCACGAGATAGACCACCTTTTCGGGACCCTATACAGGGTCAGGATGAAGCCAGGCGTAGAGCCCATACCGGTATCCCAGTACACGGGCACCGGACAGCCCTGGACGCAGCACCGGGAGTAGCCACACGAACCGAACAACCTGTTACGACTTTGCTTACGTCTTCAAGCCGCCTTCGGCGGGAGCCCGCACCGGCCCCACCGGCAGAGAGGGCGGGGGAGACGAGAGGGAAGGACACTCACGAGCTCGCGGTGACGATCCAGCGGAAGGCGGTGTCCGACGCTGAACACCGCCAGGCGGAGGAACCGGTAACGACAGGAGGAGACGAACGCGCCGAGCGGGCCGGGCCGACCCTTTGGGCACTTGCCGGAGGAGACCGACCAGCACAAGCGCACCTCCCCGCCCGTCCAACCGCAGACGAGGGAACGCCCGCGGCGTGAGGTCCATCCACCGGGGCCGCGCGCCCCGCCCGGCCGGCGGGCGTGCGGCCTCTTCGGGCCGGTCCCGCCGGCCAGCGGGCGCGCACCGCGCCGACGAGCGGCGCGGCGGCAACGAAGCGGCAACCGCTCACAG
>NZ_JBEXUG010000093.1:0-2722 GCF_040614315.1 Streptosporangium sp. NPDC006007
GGTTTCCGGTGGTGAAGCACTGGATGCCCGCGGTGATACCGAGCTCGTCGGCGGCGATCTTGGCCAGCGCGGTGACCGCGGCGACCAGCAGTTTGCAGTTTCAGGGAATTGCCAGATCAAACGCTCTGCGACGAGGTTGGAGCCATATAGGGAAAATGTCATGGTGAAGAACTGTGCGCCCTGAAGGTGTTGCGTTGCTGCCCGTTTAGCGCAGGTCAACTCATCAAGGCGACCCTCATCCTTCAACTCCACTAAGCAAGATAAAAAAGCTCATTTGTTACATCCCTTTTATCCATAGATAGCGATGAGGCCCAACATCTCCCAGAGTACAGAGCCTCCTTAGGTCATCGAGAAATATTCGCTCCTTGAGCGAGAATTGGCGAGAGGAATTTAGTAGACTTTCTATTTCTGAAATAATGACCTCCATTTGCGAACGATTGAAGATCGTATCACCATATGCATCTATATGAACAAGGGGGAGCATGTCTCTAAAGGAATTGACTGTAGGATCTCCAGGGGAACGACCATCTCGTCTGACAGTGGCTTGTGAAACTCGCTGAGTAGCCGCATCTTTATGCTTGCCATGCTTTACACCGGATACATAGAGGCTCATTCATAAGGGTTTTCGTCGTTGTTCTTGATCCATGGGGTCGCGCAGGGGTGATGGTCCGGGTTTCTCCGGTTTTGAGTAAGGAGTTGATCAAGCGACGAAAACAGCAACGGTTCCTGCCGTGGAATCTCGGGTGCAAATCACGAGAGACGGAGGAACCGTTGGACTTCCAGAGTATTACCGGCCTGGCTTACGCGCAACTGATTGAGCTGCATAGCCTGGTGCGGGAGCGGGTCGGTGACGTCGCCAAGCCGGGCGGGCGGCCTGCTTGCCTGGGTTTGTTCTCTTCCGTGGTAGTCGTTGTCACCCTTCTCCGAACGAATATGACGCAGAATGAGATCGCGGGGTTTTCGGGGTTTCGCAGTCGACGGTGAGCAGGCGATGGGATCTGATCCGGCCTGTTCTCGCGCCGGCCCCACGGTCTTTCGTCCCGTTCCCCCGGGAAGTGATCGGATCGGGGGATGTACTGGTGGACGGGACCTTCGCCCCTGTTCTGAACTGGCGCGATGCGACCGGCATGTACAGCGGGAAGCGCAAATGTACTTGTTTCAACCTGCAGATCGCGGCTTCTCCGTCGGCGAGCCGGTGCCGGGTTCGCGGCACGATGCCCGAGCTTTTCATGAGTCTGGCCTGGCCGATCAGCTCGAAGGGATGGTGAAGTGCGGCGATAAAGGGTATCAGGGGCACGTGGAATTCAGTCCGAACAAGAGGCGGTCAAAGACCGGAAGGCTGCATCCGGATATCGCGAGGAATAATGCCATCAGAAATTCGATGCGCGCGGCCGTCGAGAGGGCGATTGCTCATCTCAAGGGCTGAAGAATGCCGTCCACGCCGTTCCGGGCATCGCTGCACAAGTCCCAAGACGCGTACATGACTATAGTGGAACTCTATTTCTTCAAATGGCTAGACTTTCCACTTTCCGAATAAGCCTCGGTGATTTGCGCGAGGTTCTTGACTCCTTCGCCGACAATGAGATCCACCACCGGCTTGGCCTCGGTGCGGCCGGTCTCGGGGTCGGTGGTCAGAAGCCTGTCGTCGGCTTCATTCCGGTTTCATCCGCCCCCAAAAGGAGCCGAATAAGCCATCGACTTCAAACATCTATTCGAAGTTAGAGGGTTCGCCGAGGCGCATCAGAGCAGCACCCAACACCGATAGAACTAATCGAGCATCTCACTGATTTCCCGATGAACAAACACCCCTCCATCCAACATATCAGACTTCAGGAGTCTCTTGAGTCCCGCGAAATCAACAATGTCTCCCACAGTCCGAGCAACGGGAACTCCAATCCCAGCGGCTATGGCGGAGTGCCTTTCTGCCTCGCTCATTCGTATGGGTTTTTCCTCGTCAAGCAAACTCAAGGTATCACAGGAAACACAATTCAACGCCTCAACCCTGAAGCGAACCAAGCACTTTGGCTCCGGAATCCAGTCTCCATATAGACGATCAACCAAAGAGAAGCCGATGTTTATGTAGCACAGGTCATCCCATCTCGATCGCTGAATGTTTACAATCGCATATATTTCTTCTCCGCGTCGATACCAGTTGTCGCCGCGGCGTCGAAAGTTCAGGGGCCTAAGGGTTTCATTGAACACGTTTGCTAGCGCAACTCTATTTATCATTTCCTACCTTTTGTAAATATCGAGAATGCCATTCCATTTTTTGCCGGTGATTCGCTCCAGCTCGGCTACATAACGAGCCAGCTGTCGACGCCCAGTGGCTATGCTGCTCGGGGCATCAGACTTCAGTTCGCGCACCACCCTGTTCTTCCAGTCGATCGCATCCGGTCTTCCACCACTCGGAAGACGCTCTTCGTATTTATAACCACTACCCAACGCGGTTCGGTAGTTTTTGTGCGTGAGTCGACCGCGAGCAGCATCAACGTTTTCACCAGAGGTAAACCTGCCATTGGCATCACGGGGACAGTTGGCGTTGTGAACAAGAACGTCGGCGACTCCTGCCCCGACATGGTAGGTGTGCGTGTCGGCGATGGTGAGGTTGTGGACTCGTTGGCTGTTGACGGTGCGCTTGGCGATGGCGGTGATTTGGAGGTGGGTTCCGGTGCTGGTGCGTAGCCAGGCTCCGGGGGTGAGCCGGGTGGCGGGGACCCAGGTT
>NZ_JBEXUG010000094.1:0-2415 GCF_040614315.1 Streptosporangium sp. NPDC006007
GCACATTTCCCCGAAAAGTGCCACTTGCGGAGACCCGGTCGTCAGCTTGTCGTCGGTTCAGGGCAGGGTCGTTAAATAGCCGCTTATGTCTATTGCTGGTTTACCGGTTTATTGACTACCGGAAGCAGTGTGACCGTGTGCTTCTCAAATGCCTGAGGTTTCAGCAAAAAACCCCTCAAGACCCGTTTAGAGGCCCCAAGGGGTTATGCTAGTTATTGCTCAGCGGTGGCAGCAGCCTAGGTTAATTAAGCTGCGCTAGTAGACGAGTCCATGTGCTGGCGTTCAAATTTCGCAGCAGCGGTTTCTTTACCAGACTCGAGTACTTACTTAAATGTCATGACGAAGCTCCTCCGAAGATCCACGGCGAAACGGCGATCGCGCAGCCGTTTCTCTCGAACCGCGCGGGATGACGGGAGACGAGGCTGCCCAGATCCCGCCGGACCGGCACCGCGATCGAGCCCAGCCTGCCTTCCCAGTCCGCCATCGGCCGCGTGCCCAGCGCCTTGGTGATCGCGTCCGCCAGTTCTTCCGGCGGCGGCACGGGAATGTCCAGCTTCGAGCACAGGGCTTCGACGTCTTCGGTCACGATCGCGAGGAGCCCATCGGCCGCGGCGAAGACACCGTCGACGGCGGCGGGTGACGGCTCGCGCAGGAGGGCGTCGGCCGCCGCGAGCAGCGACGTCGTGACCGAGCCGCCCCGGCCGGTGCGCTGACGGGCCACCAGCGCGGCCACGATCCCTTCCGCCGAAACGAATCCGCCCGCGATGTCCACCATGATCATCAACGTCGGGCGCGGCGGTTCGCCTGCGGGCGTCAGCGCGTCGGCCACCCCGGAGTAGGCCTGGACCATGTAGTCCGTACCGGCGGGCGGCCGCGTCCCCAGCGCGTCGCCCCAGCCGCACGCGGCCGCGTAGACCAGCCCGGGGTTCACCGCGTGCATCGCCGCCGCGTCCAGGCCGAGTTCGACGTCCTTGCCCGGTGCCCAGTTGTGCAGGAACACGTCGGCGTCGCGGATCAGGTCCATGACCTCGTCGCGGCCCGCCGCGGATTTGAAGTCGATCTCGGCGATCCGCTTGCCGTCGTTGAGCACGCGGAACTTCGCCGAGCAGTCGCCCGCCATCGGCGGCATACCCCGCAGCGGGTCGCCACCCGGCGGTTCGATCCGGGTGACGGTCGCGCCGAGCAACGACAGCAACCGGGTCGCCAGCGGGCCCTGCACGCGGCGGGTCGACTCGACGACGTGGATCCCGGCGAGCGGCAGACCGGCGCCGGAACCGGATGCCGGCGGTGCCGCCCGTCCGGCGCGTAGTGTCCACGGCGGCAAGCCCGCGTCCGGGTCGGCGCGCCGTTCCGACACTGTCCGAACAGGACAGACGTGCATCCCGGTCGACGCGGCGACCGCGCGGATCTCCTCGAACGACGTGGACTCGACCGCCTCGTGCAGCTCGCGCGGAAGCACCGCCGACGCGCGCTCATAACGGAGGAGGAACGGCCGCCAGCCTCGCGCGATCGCGCGCTCCGGCGCCCCCAGCGAGGACCAGAATCCCTGCCAGGCCTCACCACTGAAGGACTCGACCTCGAACGCGATCCCGTCGGCGGAGACGAACGGCGGCCGCGCCGTCGACGGCAGGTCTTCGTAGCCCTCGGGATCCTCGTCCGCGGTGGCCGCGGCGATGTACTGCCCGACGGCGAGCAACGCGACGCCGTTCGCGTCGAGCTCGATGCGGGCCACGGGATTTCCGCGCAGTTGAGCTAAAGTCGCGGCCAGCATGCCCTGGACGGTGGCGATCCCGGTGAGGATCGAAACGTAGTCGACACCCAGTGGCCGCGGCTGCGCCTCGGAACGACCGTGCAGCGCCATGATCCCGCAGTCGGCCTGTACGAGGTTCTCCGGGAACGGCTCGCGCGGACTGGCCTCGACCGAGACGCCCGGCCCGCTCAGGCCGAATAGACCGGGCGGCCCGCCACCGACGTCGGCATCCAGCATCCGCAGCCGGTCGAGAATCGTCTCGACGACCGGGCCGGATCCGGGGAGCTGGGCGTGGAAACCCTTCAAGGGCGCGGAAAACGACATCGACTGGAAATAGAGGTTTTCGTCCCCCGGATCCTGGCTGTGGTGATGATGGTGATGGCTGCTGCCCATGGTATATCTCCTTATTAAAGTTAAACAAAATTATTTCTACAGGGGAATTGTTATCCGCTCACAATTCCCCTATAGTGAGTCGTATTAATTTCCTAATGCAGGAGTCGCATAAGGGAGAGCGTCGAGATCCCGGACACCATCGAATGGCGCAAAACCTTTCGCGGTATGGCATGATAGCGCCCGGAAGAGAGTCAATTCAGGGTGGTGAATGTGAAACCAGTAACGTTATACGATGTCGCAGAGTATGCCGGTGTCTCTTATCAGACCGTTTC
>NZ_JBEXUG010000095.1:0-2158 GCF_040614315.1 Streptosporangium sp. NPDC006007
CCTCCCGAGCGCTGATCGAACGTGATCAGCACCATCCAACTGGCAGCAGCGCTCTACACGTCAACCCGGTGATCGTTTCCGGTCACAGCACTAGGAGGTCGTGGGAGCCGTCGGATTCGCGTCCACCGCCAAAGCCGGGTAGTCTTCAGACACACACCGACGCGGGGTGGAGCAGTTCGGTAGCTCGCTGGGCTCATAACCCAGAGGTCGCAGGTTCAAATCCTGTCCCCGCTACCAAAGAAGGCCCTGATCTCCCAGAGATCAGGGCCTTTCTCGTTGTCCGGGTTCTCCGTTCCCGGGGCACGCCGGGGTCTCCACCCGCATCGGGGAATTTCCCGGCGGCGCGATTTCCCGGTCGGCGCCGCCGATTTGCTCTTGGGTGCCGGGCCCGGTAATCTTCAGACACACACCGACGCGGGGTGGAGCAGTTCGGTAGCTCGCTGGGCTCATAACCCAGAGGTCGCAGGTTCAAATCCTGTCCCCGCTACCAAAGAAGGCCCTGATCTCCCAGAGATCAGGGCCTTTCTCATGCTCCCCACAGCGCCGCCCTAACCATCCGGCAGGCCGAGCGGTTAACGTGCAGGTGTGGCTGACATGTCCGGGCCGGTCCTGCGCTGGCGCGTGCGCCGGGAGATCTTCGTTCTCAAGGCCTTCGCGGTGGTCGCGTTCGCGATGCTCGCCCTGCTGAGTGTCGGCGACCCGCGCGGGATGATCCTGGCGGGTGTGGGCGCCCTGGTGGCCGCGGTACTCGCCCTGCGCGACGTGCTGGTTCCGGTACGGCTCAGCGCCGACGACGAGGGGCTCGTCGTGGTGCGGGGGTTCGCCGGTTCGGAGCGGGTGCCGTGGAGCTCGGTCGAGCGGATCCGGGTGGACCGGCGAACGCGCCTCACCTCGCGCACGGAGCTCCTGGAGATCGACACCGGCGAGGCGATCTTTCTCCTGAGCCGGTTCGACCTGGGTGTCCCGTGCCAGGAGGTCGCGGACGAACTGCGCTCCTACCGGACCGGCTTCTGACCGGGCCGGGCTCCTCGGGGACGTCCGTCAGACCTTGACGCGACGGTGTCTCGCCGGGCTCCTGGGACGGGTGGCGCGCAGCAGCAGAGCCGCTTTGTGCAGAGCCCAGCCGATGAGGAACCCCCCGAAAGCGCCCTGTCCAAGGCGCGCCCACATCGGTCCCTCGGCGACCGCGAACACCACTACGCCGATCCACAGAACGCCGAAGACGCCCACGAGGGTCGTCGCACCCCAATTCATCCCCCGCTGCCACATGCCTGAAGTCTTACAGATCTTGGTTCAAGCCCAGGTCAATGACACGGAATGCCTCACCGGGGGAGACTACGACTGCTGCCGGCGCACCGGTGAACCCTTGGCCCGCCTCGGATGACGCCGGCCGCGGCCTGTTTCAGACGCGGGGCCTGCTCCAGGTGTGTCAGTAGTGTGGCCGCGGTATGAGCGTCCACCAGAACCTGCTGCATCTCCTCCTCGGTGGTCGGGAGCTGGCCCTGTTTGGCGAGCTCGTCGGTGAGGAAGGCCAGCGGTTCCGGATGGCCGGCCGCCTGGGCGGCGATCGTCGTGCGAGCACCGGTGAGAAGGCGGAGATACTGGGCGCGGAGCTTCGCCTCGCGCATCTTCGCGTCCTCAAGGTCGCTCACCAGGGACCTGGCGACCCTGAGCAGGTCACTGGGATGATCGGCTTCCGCGTCGATGTGTGCGCGGATGTCGTCAAACTCTGAACGGGTCATGGTGCTCACCTCCAGGATGGAGTCAGGATCCTGACCCTCGGGCCTACTTGGTATCCAGAGTCGATTGCGGATGGCTTGACGGCTGCTTGCGCTGTTCCACTGCCCACAAACGTTTTGGACGCGCGAGTCGCAGGGATGGTTGGCAAGTTGTCTCTGTGACGCTTGAGTCCTGGTAATGTTCTTCCCGCAGGGCGGTCGAGCCCCGGGGCCGGAAGGCCTCCGGGAACAGGATCCGCCCAGCGTATCCTCCACTTCTCCGCTTCTGGACCTTTGGCTGCCTGCGGGCGACTGGACAGGGCCTGGATGTCAGAGTAAGTTGGAAGGGTTGCTCCGGAGACGGGGTGGTGGGAATTCTAGTGGGTTTGCCGGGTTTGGGTGTGCTGTTGCGGATGTGACGGTTTGACACGAATCTGGCG
>NZ_JBEXUG010000096.1:0-1753 GCF_040614315.1 Streptosporangium sp. NPDC006007
ACGGCGTGCTTGAAGTAGTTGGCCCAGCCGCGCAGGATCTGATTGATCTTCGACAGCACGGCGGCGAACGGGACCTGCGACCTCCTGTGGGTCAGCGCTCTGACTTTCCGCTTCAGCTCACGGACCGGCTTGTCCGCGATAAAGGTATAGACATAACACTTGTCCGTTCCTCGCTTGCGCATCCACTTGATGTGGAAGCCGAGGAAGTCGAACCCATCGGCCATGTGCACCACCCGCGTCTTGGACGGCGACAATCGCAGCCCGAGCGTGGCGAGGACCTCGTCGATCTCCGTCCGCAGGGCCTCGACATGGTGGCGTTCGCCCCTGACCAGCACGACGAAGTCGTCCGCGTAACGCACGATCCGCCAGTTGGGTAGGTTCTTGGCCACCCGCGTCACTCTGCGGGAACTGCTGGACATCGTCCCGCCCGGCTTCCACGGCCCCATGACGTGCTCATCGAGCACGGTCAGAGCGATGTTGGCCAGGAGCGGGGAAAGGATTCCGCCCTGCGGGGTGCCGGTCTCGGACGGCTCCCTTGATCCGGTCTCTCGCAGGATCCCGGCCTTGAGGAACGCTTTGACCAGGGCGAGTACGCGTTTGTCTTTGACTCGTGCGCGTATCCGGTCCATCAGGGCCGTGTGGTCGATCGAGTCGAAGCACGCCTCGATGTCGGCGTCCAGGACCTGGCGGTAGCCTTGGGTGCCCCAGAAGTGGATCTCGGCAATCGCGTCATGCGCCCTCCGGCTGGGGCGAAACCCGTAGGAGACCGAGTCGAAGCCGGCCTCGAAGATGGGCTCCAGCACCAGTTTCAGCGCTGCCTGAACCACACGATCGGTCACGGTCGGGATACCAAGACTTCTCAGCTTCCCGCCGTGTTTGGGAATCATCCGTTCGCGCACCGGCAGCGGGCGAAACGTCCGCTGCCGCAGCTGCTCGCGCAGCTCATCCAGGAACACCTCCACACCCACCTGCTCGGTGACGGACCGGACCGTGGCCCGATCCACTCCAGCAGTGCGGGCACCGGTGTTACCGGCGACCCGGTCCCACGCCATCGCGAGGAACCTTCGGTCGCATACCAGATGGTAGAGATCATCGAAGCGGTGACCGGGATCGGCCGCCGCCCAGCGGTGCAGTCTGGTCTGCATCTCCCGTACCCGCAGTGGACGCACCAGCGGCGCGTCGTGCTGCGTGGCCGGGGTCTCCACCCCGGCGTCTTCGAGCATTGCAGTCCCTTCCAACTCGTAACCCGCTGCCGCCCTTCGCCATGTGCGCGGCTTTCCCGCGCTCGGACTACTACGGCGGCTCCGCCCCGCCCCGGCCCGTTCGGCCGACGGTGGGCCCAGCCCGAATCTCCGCGCCGGATGCGCGGCCCGTGGCGGGGCCGGGACGGTTCCCGTGTTCACTTGTGATCGTTTGTCGGAGTAGGCGCCCGGCTATACCCCGGCGGCATCGCCACGGCTACGCCGCAGACCTTCACCGTGGCCTTCCACGGCAGCGAACGGGGCCACCGCGAAAGTCGCCCGCCCGAGCAAGAGGCAGGCGTGCACCGCTCCCAGCCCAGATCCGCCAGGTTCGAGCTGGTGGGATTCGTTACGAGGCTTCACACACCGGTTTCTCGCGTACACCTCTCCGTCTCACTCGCCGGGCACACAACCATCTGGCAGTACTGGTCCCGCCCCGGCTTTGTCAGGGCTGCTTCCCGCCCTCCCCGGCACCTCCCGGATCAGGCTGCCCTCAGCTTCAACCCCCTGCT
>NZ_JBEXUG010000097.1:0-1728 GCF_040614315.1 Streptosporangium sp. NPDC006007
TTTAGGCGTCGGGGGAATCGGGAGCGGGAGGGCCGCCGAGGCCCGAGCGTGTAGTGGCCCGTCAGATTCGGGCATCGGAGGTCTCCGTTCCTCGCGCGTTAGATGCGTGACGCTGTTATAATGATCGTGTGACTCGTCAGGTGCGCACCTCTCCCGGTGCGGCGTATGACCTCGGGTACCACGTCGTGTGGTGCCCGAAGTACCGCCGCCCGGTCCTTGGCGGGCGGGTGAAGACCCGCCTTGAGGAGTTGATCCGCGCCAAGGCCGAAGAGCACGACTGGGAGATCGTGGCGCTTGAGGTGATGCCCGACCACGTGCACCTGTTCGTCAAGCCCCACCCGAAGAACTCGCCGTCGTACGTGGCCAACCAGTTCAAGGGGTTCACCTCCCACCACCTGCGCGCCGAGTTCGCGCACCTGCGCTCCCAGCTGCCCACGCTGTGGTCGCGCTCCTACTTCGTGGCCACGGCCGGCACGGTGTCCGAGCAGACGGTGCGGCGCTATGTCGAGACGCAGTATGAGCGGCCGTCCAAGGGTGGCGGTCGTGCGTAGGTCGTACAAATTCCTCATCCGCCCGACCGCGCACCAGCAGATCGCGCTGACGGCATGTCTCGACGACCACCGGACCCTGTACAACGCCGCCCTTGAGGAGCGCCGCGAGGCCTGCAGGCGGGCGAAGGCCGGCATCCGGTACGGCGACCAGTCCGCTCAGCTGAAGGAGATCCGCGCCTTCGACCCCGACCACGCGCGGTGGTCGTTCTCCTCCCAGCAGGCCACGCTCCGCCGGTTGGACAAGGCGTTCCGCGCGTTCTTCGACCGCGTGAAGAAGGGCCAGACGCCCGGTTACCCCCGGTTCAAGGGGCGGGGCTGGTTCGACACGGTCGAGTGGCCGAAGGATGGGGACGGCTGCCGGTGGGACTCCCAGCCCGAGCACCCCTCCGCGACGTTCGTGCGGTTGCGGGGCATCGGGCACGTCCGCGTCCACCGGCACCGCCCGGTCGGGGGCCGGGTGAAGACGATCAGTGTGAAGCGGGAGGGCTGCCGCTGGTACGTGGTGCTGTCGTGTGACGACGTGCCCGCCGAGCCGCTTCCCGCCACGGGCGCGGTGGCCGGGATCGACGTGGGGGTGGCGTCGCTTGTCACCACCAGCGACGGCGTCCACCTGGCCAACCCGCGCCACCTGGCCGCGTCCGCCGATCGGCTCGCTGACGCGCAGCGCGACCTGGCCCGCAAGAAGCGCGGCTCCAAACGTCGTCGCAAGGCGGTTGCCCGTGTCGCCGCCCTGCACGCCAAGGTCCGCCGTCAACGCTTGGACGGCGCGCACAAGGCCGCGAACGCGCTGGTACGCGACTACGACGTGATCGTGCACGAGGACCTGCGGATCGCGAACATGACCAAGGCCCCAGCGCCGAAACCAGACCCCGACCAGCCGGGCGCGTTCCTGCCCAACCGCGCGGCGGCCAAGGCCGGGCTGAACAAAAACATCCTGGACGCGGGTTGGGGGGTGTTCCTGACGATCCTCGTACACAAGGCTGAAAGCGCCGGTCGAGAGCTGATCGCGGTGAACCCCGCCAACACCTCCCGCACGTGTGCCCGCTGCGGGCACTGCGCTGCGGAGAACCGCGTCACTCAGGCCGAGTTCCGATGTACGGCGTGCCGCCACGAGGCACACGCCGACGTCAACGCGGCGATCAACATCCTCAGGGCAGGGCTTGCCCTTCGCGACGCT
>NZ_JBEXUG010000098.1:0-1695 GCF_040614315.1 Streptosporangium sp. NPDC006007
TCCCCGCCGTCGGCGGCCACCGCCACCTCGAAGTGCCGGGCGACCAGGTTGATCCGGAGCGCGCGCAGGATCTGGGGCTCGTCGTCGACGACGAGGACGCGGATCATGGACTTTCCACGGAGGCTGGCGGGTCAGACGACCGTGAGGTGATGGGCAGTGTCAGTCTCATGGTGAGACCTCCGCCGGGGGTCTCCTCCGGCGTCAGGGAGCCGCTCATCGCCTCGGCCAGCCCCCGGGACAGGGCGAGGCCCAGGCCGACACCGGTGTGGTTGTCGCGGTCACCGAGCCGCTGGAAGGGCATGAAGACCCGATCGTGCGCCTCACCCGGAATACCCGGACCCCGATCGACCACCCGGACCTCCACCTGATCGCCATGCCAGCTGGCGGTGACGAGGACCTCGCACCCCGGCGGGCTGTAGCGGATCGCGTTGGACATCAGATTGACCAGGATCCGCTCGACCAGCGCCGGATCCGCGACAACCTCCGGCAGATCCGGGGGAACATCCGTCTCGACCCGGCCTTCGAGAGGGCCGAGATCGTCGATCGCCCTCGGCACGATCTCCTCCAGTGCCGTCGGCTGCGCCACCAGCCCGAGCACCCCGGCCTGCAGGCGGCTCATGTCGAGCAGGTTGGCGACCAGCCGGTCCAGCTTGACCAGCGACTCGTCTGCGGTGGCCAGCAACTCCTTGCGATCCTCCACCGACCAGTCGATGTCGGTGTTGAGCAGGCTCTCCACCGCGGCCTTGGCCGAGGCGAGGGGGGTGCGCAGGTCGTGGCTGACCGCGGCGAGCAGGGCGGTGCGCATCCGGTCGGCCTCGGCCAGCGGCCTGGCCTGCCCTATCTCCTCCTCCAGCCGACTCTGGCGGAGGGCGACCGCGGCCTCGGCGGCGAACGCCTCCAGCACCCGGCGGTCCGACGCCTCCAGCAACCTGCCCCCCACAGCGAGCACCAGCTGCTCGTCGATCACCACATCCGCGCTGCCCGCGCCGGGGTGAATACAGGGGGTGCCGCCCGCGGTGGCCACGATCCGCCACGCGGCGGGATCGGACTGGTCGTCCGGACCGGGCTCACCGATCCGCTCCAGCAACGTCACCGAGGTCAGGCCGAAGGTCTCCCGCAACCGCGACAACAGCGACGGCAGCGCGGCCTCACCCCGCAGCACGTGACCGGCCAGCGTGGACAGCACCTCGGCGTCCGCACCGGCCCTGGCCGCCTCCCGGGTACGGCGCGCGGCCACGTCCACCACCGCGCTGACCATGACGGCCACCAGCACGTAGATCCCCAGGGCGAAGAGGTTCTCCGGGTCGGCGACGGTGAACCTGTCCAGTGGCGGGGTGAAGAAGTAGTTGAGCAGCAGGAAGCCGAGCACCGCGGCGGTGACGGCGGGCCACATGCCGCCGACCAGCGCGACCCCGACGACCATGACCAGGAAGAGCAGGATCTCGATGGGGAGGTTGATGTCGTCGCGGATGGGATGGAGGGCCGCGGTCAGGAGCGGCAGTCCCAGGGCCGCGAGGACCCAGCCGGCGACGCGGCGGCCTCGGGTGAGCACGGCCCTGGATCGGGTGGGGCTCCGCCCCTTCTTCACCTCGGCATGGGTGATCATGTGGACGTCGATCGACCCCGACAACGCCGTCGTGGTCACCCCCACCCCCCGCGAGAACACCTGCGCGAACCGCCCCCGCCGAGACGCCC
>NZ_JBEXUG010000099.1:0-1646 GCF_040614315.1 Streptosporangium sp. NPDC006007
ACCACGTAGGAGGCGCACTTGTCGACCTCGGCCGGCGAGCACCGCTGCCAGATCTGGGTGCCGCCCTCCATGAGGATCTTGTCGGCGTCCTTGAGCGCGTTCCGTTCGGCGCCGAAGTTGATCAGGGACCAGGCGTCCTTGGCGTAGTACGTCTCGTCGAACATCACCGCGTGCGGGCGGCCGAGGTTGACGAAGCGCAGGACCGCGCCGAACGCGGCGACCAGCACCGGCCCCAGCCACCCCCACATGAGGCTTCCCGGCATCGGCGGCACCAGCCGGTCGCGCATGGAGTCCACCGGTCCACGGCGCGGCTGGGGCTCCGGCTGCTCGAACGCCTGGCTGGGGAAGTCGGTCACGGCCACCCGGCCATCGTACGGGCCGCTTCACCCCAGGCACCCGAGAAACACCGCCTACATGGCTAATTACGGAACTTCTCCCCGGGGCGGAGGCTCAGCTGGGATGGGGGAGGATGGGAGGGTGAAGGACAACGGCAGGCTGGTGCTGGCGGGAGCTCCGATCGGGCAGGTGGGCGACGCCTCGCCCCGGCTGCGCGCCGCGCTGGAGAGCGCCGACGTGGTCGCGGCGGAGGACACCCGCAGGCTGCGCCGCCTGGCCGGGGAGCTGGGCGCGGAGATCAGGGGCCGGATCGTCTCCTACTACGACGGCAACGAGATCGGCCGGGCCGCCGAGCTCCTTCAGGTCCTCCAGGACGGCGGGACCGTCCTGGTCATCACCGACGCGGGGATGCCCGGCGTCTCCGACCCCGGCTACCGCCTGACCCGCCTGGCCGTCGAGGCCGGCGTCAGGGTCACCTCGCTGCCGGGCCCGTCCGCGGTCACCACCGCGCTGGCCGTCTCCGGCCTGCCCAGCGACCGGTTCTGCTTCGAGGGCTTCCCGCCGCGCAAGGCCGGTGAGCGTGTCCGCAGGCTGGAGGCTCTGGCCGGGGAGGAGCGCACGATGGTCTTCTTCGAGGCGCCGCACCGGTTGCGGGTCTCGCTGGAGGCGATGGCCGGGGTGTTCGGCGCGGATCGCCCCGCGGCGGTCTGCCGCGAGCTCACCAAGACCTACGAGGAGGTACGGCGGGGCGGCCTGGGCGAGCTGGCCGCGTGGGCGGCCGACGGGGTGCGAGGCGAGATCACCCTGGTCGTCGCCGGGCACGTTCCACAGAGTCGGCCGCCGTCCATGGAGGAGCTGGTCGAGGAGGTCGGCCGCCGTGAGGAGACGGGGGTGCCGAGGAAGCAGGCGATCGTGGACGTCGCCAAGACGGCCGGAATTCCCAAACGCGATCTCTATGACGCTGTTCACCGTGCCTGATTTATCTCCATAATTTCCTAAATGGGATCGACAAGGGACCGGTTACTGCCGCCCATGCCGGAAAACGTCATGTGGGGGTGGCTGGGGCCGGCGCTGGTCGCCGCGTTCGGCGCGGTCCTGCGCTTCGTCAACCTGGGGCATCCACGCGCGGTCGTGTTCGACGAGACGTTCTACGCCAAGGACGCGTTCGGGCTGCTCGGCCACGGCGTGGAACGTGCCTCGCTGGGAAACACCGGCGATCCGATCGCCGACCGCATGCTGATCGCCGGGAACACCGACATCTGGGTGAGGTGCACCCCGCCCGACGCCGGTCCCTGCCCGCTCTACGTGGC
>NZ_JBEXUG010000100.1:0-1562 GCF_040614315.1 Streptosporangium sp. NPDC006007
AGTGAGAAGGGCATCCGCTGGGGCGGCAGGCCCCTCGCACCGGCAGCTTGAGACGCTCACCCAACCCGGTGATCGTTTCCGGTCACAGCACTAGCTGGTGGGGAACGGCGCCGGCGCGCAGGTCGCGCAGGTCGGGGATGTGGTTGTAGAGGGTGCCCGGGGAGACGCCGAGGAGCTTGGCGATCGAGGTGATGGAGCGGCCGGGGTCGGGCAGCAGGTCGCGGGCGGCGCGGATGACTTCCTCGGTGGCGACGGTGGGGCGTCCGCCGACCCGGCCGCGGGCCCGGGCGGCGGCCAGGCCTTCGCGGGTGCCCTGGACGATGAGTTCGCGGATGAACTCCGCCAGGGCGGCGAAGACGTGGAAGACGAGCCGGCCGCCGGGGGTGGTCGTGTCGAGGTTCTCGTGCAGCGAGGTGAAGCCGATGCCTCGCTCGCGCAGTTCGGCGACCATGTTGATGAGGTCCTGGAGGCTGCGGCCGTAGCGGTCGAGCGAGGGGACGACGAGGGTGTCGCCGGCGTCGAGGAAGGCGTGGCACGCCTTCAGCTCCGCGCGAAGGTCGGTCTTGCCGGACTTCTTGTCGGAGAAGATCTTCCGGCACCCGGCGGCGGTGAGGGCGTCGATCTGCCGTTCGAGCTTCTGCCCGCCGGTCGACACCCGCGCGTACCCGATCTTGATCTCAGTACGCACCAGCGGCTCGGCGACAAGGAGTTCGGGATGGCCGGACGGCTCCGGGAGGTCACTCATGACCCCGGGTCATGTCAGAAAACGGTGGTCCGGGGTTCTTGAATGACCCAGGTTTTTGAAGGGTTTTTTGAAGGTCCTGCGGGGGGCGCGGACCCCCGTCCGGTGATCTTCAGAAAACGAGGTTTTCTGAAGATCACGTGCGGATGCCCCCGGAGGGCGACCGGGCGGTTGTCGGGTCAGTCGGCGCGCAGGCGTGCGGTCTGTGCGGTGGTGCGCCGCAGGTATCGCTCGATGATGGTGAGCTCGTCGTCGGTGAAGTCCTCCAGTGCCTGGTCGAAGGCTTTGCCGGGGGTGTCCCAGGCGGCTTCGATCTCGGGGGTGCGGCCGCGGGTGAGGGTGACGAGCACCTTGCGCCGATCGTGGGGGTCGGGGTGACGTTCGGCGAGGCCGGCTTTCTGGAGGCGGTCGACCAGGCGGGTGGCCGATCCGGAGGTCAGACCTGTCAGGTCCGCGATTTCCCCCGTGGTGCGGGGGCCTGGTTCCAGGGCGAGCAGGCTGGCGACCTCGGCCCGATCGTCGACGGCGACCTGATCTCCGCCCGCTGGACCATGCGCGCCACTTACACCGGCGGCATCCCCCAGGCCACCGCCCCCGTCGGCACGAAGATCTCCTTCTCCGGCAACGACATCCTGCGCGTCTGCGACGGCCGGTTCGTCGAGTACTGGACCTGCGCCGACATCCTCG
The DNA here is from genome assembly GCF_040614315.1 of Streptosporangium sp. NPDC006007. Taxonomy (NCBI): domain Bacteria; kingdom Bacillati; phylum Actinomycetota; class Actinomycetes; order Streptosporangiales; family Streptosporangiaceae; genus Streptosporangium; species Streptosporangium sp. NPDC006007. Next base: position 1,430 of record NZ_JBEXUG010000100.1, read on the forward strand.
ACGGCCTGTCCCAGCTCGGCGCCATCTCCGGCCCCAACCGGCCTTGGGGAACAGCGGTTAACGCCAAGCGGGTGATCATGGACTCGATGCGGGCCGCGGGCGGGTCTACCGCGGCTCGGCGTTCGGGTGGGGC
>NZ_JBEXUG010000101.1:0-1544 GCF_040614315.1 Streptosporangium sp. NPDC006007
CGGTCAGATCAGAGGGATAGAAAGGGTCGTCGTGTCATACCCGCACTCCTACCCCACCGCAGGGCGGCCTCACGATCAGCTCTCAAACACCTTCTAAGGTCATAAACTGCCATACTATGTAGCCCCCTAGCAGAACTAAGCCTGCACCCAGAATTATTAGAATGCTTCCAGTAATCGCTTTGAATAATCTCATTAAGACTCCTAATGTTATTTGTCGCACCTCCCCGCCACCTCGTCAGAGGGGCGGGGAGGTGCGATCGAATCACCGCTGGCCTGTTCCTCGACCCCTTCCCTTGTCTCGGGTGGCGTCACTTGCCTGATCGCCCCGGCGTCGGCCCTGGCCACGCAGGCTGGATTGGCCGTAGGCGTTGTTCGTCGTGGTCGATTGCTGGGGCGGTTCTGCGACGCCTCCGTGCACTGCTGCGGCGATGCCAGCAGCCGTCACCGCGCCCTTGAAGGCGTTGGCGATCGGATTTCCTCGGCCACCGCCCGTTTGCTTGTTTCGCTCCAGCGTCTCGTTGTACGTGGGAACGCCGCACCGCTGGCCGCCGTAGCCGGTTCCCCGGCAGGCGTGGCAGATGTAGCGTCCACGCCTTTGACGACCTCGGCACTTGCCGCACTGCGCGCTGGGCCCGTCACGCCTGGGGTAGTAGCCACCGTTGCAGTGGATGCAGTCACCCGTGCCGCCGCAGTCACCACAGCTTCCGCCGGTCTGAGGGGCGATTTGACCGCCCTGGCCTCCGCCTCGACTTCTGTCGAACCGGTGTGCGACACACATGTCGCACAGACAGTTTTCTCCGTGAGCCATCGCTCATCAATCCCTTCCCCGCACTCGCGTATTGGCGGGAATTGAAGGAAACGAGATTCACACGCTCTTTCGCCACGGCATACGGCCGGGCAAGAAGTCGTGTTACAGGTGCGAAGAAAATTCACCCTGTTCTCAGCGGGCGATTATGAATGAAAGTAAAATAAAGTCAAGATTTGTCGATGCGACGGGACGGGCCTGCTTCGGCCCGTCCCGTCGCGCGCTCACGTAGCTGGCGGATGCCTCTTTCACCAGGGTTTCCTAACGCCAGTCAGCTCTTTGCCACTACCTCGGCAGCCGAAGCACTTGCCGGGCTTCCAGCGACAGGCGCGACAGAGTCGCTGACCGCCTTCCGGGAACGTGTAGATGCCAGTGCCCTTACAGGGCTTGCATATCCCGTTGCCGCCACAGTCCAGACATGCTTGATTGTTGCCGGGCGGTTGCTGCGTACCAGAGCCAGAGTTAGCGCCATTTGTGACGTGCATGGTCACAGCGACCACCTCCTTTACGAATTTGGGTTCGCGCGGTGATGTATTTTGAATGAAAACGCATTTATGTCAATGGAATTATTGGCCTGCGGTGAATTAGAGCGGATTATGCGACACGGCAAGAGACACCCCTCTCGCCTTCGCAATCAGCGGCACCTAGTGCGGTGACCGGGAACGTTCACCGGGTCGCTGCTCGCGGTGGCCAGGCCTGAGCGGGTTGGATGTGAGTCGGCAGATCCAGCTCAGCGCGG
>NZ_JBEXUG010000102.1:0-1529 GCF_040614315.1 Streptosporangium sp. NPDC006007
GCGATGAGTAGCCCTGTGTCAAGCCGCCGCCAGTTGATCTTGTCTGAGCAGGGCCTGGAGGGCTCCGTGCTTGGCGGGATCGTAGGCCACACCGTCCTGCCAGCAGTGCCAGATCACATACAGCCAGGCCCGCGCCAGGATGCGGGTGGCGTGGGGATGGTCCTTGCCCCGGGCGATGGCGTCGTCATACAGCTTGGCGGCCCAGGGGTTGGCGCGGCGGGAGTCGGCGGCGAAGTCGCAGACCGCATCGCGCAGCTGTTTGCTGACCGCCCAGCGGAAGCCGACGCTCTTGTGCTTGCCGGACTGACGAGTGGAGGGCGCGACCCCGGCCAGGCAGGCCAGCGCCGACGGGTCGGGGAAGCGGGCGCGGCAGTCGCCGATCTCGGCCAGCAGCCGGGCGGCGCGCACCGTGCCCGAGCGGGGCAGCGAGGTGAACACCTGGGCGTCGGCGTGCAACGCGAGCTGCTCGCCGATCTGCGCCTCCAGCGCCTTGATCTGCTCGACCAGCGAGGTGAGGACGGCCAGCAGGGCGCGGGTGGCGTGCGCGCGAGCGGTTGCATCGTCGCCGGTCGCGCCGCGCGGTGCGGCCTTGAGGCGGGCCAGCAGCACGGCGGGGGCCTTGCGGCCGCAGTAGCCAACGCTCTTGAGCCAGGCGGCCAGGCGGCGCTCGCTCAGCCAGTCGGCGCGCTCTTGGCAGTCGAAGCGGGCCAGGAAGGCCAGGCTGATCGGGCTGTCCAGGTCGGCGAACAGGCCGACCGCGCCGGGAAAGGCCGAGGCCAGGTGGGCGCGCAGCTGGTTGCACAGCGCGACCCGGTGCGTGACCAGGTCGCGGCGGGTGCGGACGGTGGCCCGCAGCGTTGTGGTGGCCGGGCTGTCGGGCACGAGCGGACGCAGCCGGGCGCGGTCGGTGCGCAGGGTGTCGGCCAGGACGAACGCGTCGAACCGGTCGTCTTTGTTGCCGGCCGAGCCGTAGCGCGAGCGAAGGTTCTTGACCTGGTTCGGGCTGATCACCACTACGGTGAGACCGGCCTCCAGCAGGGCCTCGACCACGGGGCCGTCACCGCGTTCGATGGCGACCTCGCATACTGCGGCCTTCGTCAGGCGACGGCTGAGCTCCTTCAATCCGGCGGCGGTGTGCTCGACGGTGAAGCGGGTGGCGATCTTTCCGGCCGTATCGACCACGCAGACGGCGTGATCGGCGCTGGCCCAATCGAGTCCCGCGGTGACACCGTTCGGCGCGCTCGCGGGCAGGGACGTGGTGGGGGCATACTGCATGACAGCCTCCTCGCTGCTAGCCCAGTGGGGAGGCACCCTCTTTTCGGTATCGGGACGTGGCAGCCGGTCAGCTCACTGTTCGGCGCTCGGGGGCGCTCAGCCCTGTCGACGGTCGGCACGTCCCGAAGAACCGCCGGACCCCGCGGAACTCATCGTGGACCTCGGGGTCGAGCGAGCAGGGCGGTAGCCCGGCGGCACCTCGGGTGCATCAGCAGTCTCTCAACTGCCGACAAGAGGATGGTGCACCAGTGAGC
>NZ_JBEXUG010000103.1:0-1522 GCF_040614315.1 Streptosporangium sp. NPDC006007
TCGCTCTGGACGGGCATGTCAGAGGCGAACAACGCCGCCGCCAGTTCCCCCGCCGGGATCTGACAACCGTCGAACTGATCGAGGGTACGCTGAACGTGCATTGACGGGTCTCCAAACTCTCGATGCTCTGGCCTCAGCGGGTTGCCCCCCGCTGGGGCCTTTCTCGTGAACATCCATGGTGTTAGGTGTTCTACATCAGAAGATAGCTGTGTGCTAGAACACCGTCAACCTCTACCCTCAAAGACCCGGAGGTGGGTTCGAGACTTGAAGCCTAGTGGACTACTCTGGTGGTAGGTGGTGTGCTAGAACGCACTGATTGTCCCATTGAAAGGTGACGCCATGCCTCCGAAGATTCACCGTCCAGACCCGCCATATGTCCAGGTCGTGAACCATATCCGTAGGCAGATCCAGTCAGGCGAGCTGAAGGAGAGTGAAGCCATCCCGTCTGCGCGGGAGATCTCACGCAACTGGGAAATCTCTCTCGCTACGGCAGTGAAGGTGCTCGCAGCCCTGAAGTCGGAAGGGTTGGTGAAGGCAGTGCCAGGCATTGGCACCATCGTCAGTGTTCAGGCGCGACACACCGGTCCGAGGGATCGTTTCCAGGCCATTCGTCGCACGGGACGGATCTACCCCAAGAACGAAGCTGCACGGATCACTTCCGCTGAGCTTGTTACCGCGACAGAGCAGGTGGCGGATGCTCTTGGCGTGGAATCCGCAGCCTCAGTCGTCCGGCGGCATCGCGTTACGATGAACACCGACTCTGACGCGCCTGTATCGGCATCGTCCTCCTGGTTCGATGGTGCTTTGGCTGAAGTAGCTCCCCTACTTCTTCAGACCAGCCGCATCACCCAGGGCACTCCTCGATACATTGAGGAGCAGACAGGCCGTATCGCTGTCTCTGGTCGAGACCAAGTGTGTGCAGACGTAGCCAGCGAGCAGGACGCCGAAGATCTGGGCATCTCGGTTGGAGCACCCGTTCTACGGGGTCGTAACTGGCTCTACGACCAAAACGGAGATGTCATCGAGTACGGCGAGTCTGTAGCCGTTGACAACCGATGGTCGTCGTATGACTACGCGCTCAACGACGAATCCTGAGGTACCCCGGGGCTATAGAGCGACTCTGGTCACCTCACCCAGGTGTTACGACTTTGCTTACGTTTTCAAGCCGCCTTCGGCGGGAGCCCGCACCGGCCCCAGCAGGGAGCGGGCGGGGGAGAGATGGGGGAAGGGACACTCACGAGCTCGCGGTGACGATCCAGCGGAAGGCGGTGTTCGACGCTGAACACCGCCAGGCGGAGGAACCGGTAACGACGAGAGGAGACGAACGCGCCGAGCGGGCCGGGCCGACCCTTGGGCACTGCCGAGGGAGACCGACCAGCACAAGCGTGCCTCTACGCCCGTCCAACCGCAGACGAGGGAACGCCCGCGGGCATGAAGTCCATTCACTGGGCCGCGCGCTCCGCCCGGCCGGCGGGCGTGCGGCCTCTTCGGGCCGGTCCCGCCGGCCAGCGGGCGCGCACCG
>NZ_JBEXUG010000104.1:0-1511 GCF_040614315.1 Streptosporangium sp. NPDC006007
ATAGAATTGTTGTTCAGTAATTGTCATCTATCCCCTCCACCACTTTCACTAAATCAGTCATCATCCCCTCCAATCGCTGCGAGTGCTTTTTCTAAATCAGGCAAAATCCAGTCTGTTTGAATAGTTCCTAAATGCCCATCACGTTTAATCGTTCCAATAACATGCTCGATATACTTTTTCGCAGTGTTAATCTGTTCTTGGAGTTTTTCAACCGTTTTTTCGTCAGTGTCTGAAGAACATTCATCACATACAATAAATTCTCCTTCTGGAAGCCATTCAGGTTCGATTGGTTTATCACAGCTATAACATGTTGTTTGCTTCATCATTTTTCACACCTCCCCAGTGCTACCAAAACCGCCTGTACGCTTTCCATTTGCGTTGTCATCGTCTGTTGTAAGGTATTTGACAAATACCCCTTGCATTATTCTTTGACCTTTAGAAATGGTTACAGGCTCTTTTGAGATGTTCATAAATAAGCCTTTAAATTCTTGCGGATAGTAATCTGAATCGATAATTCCTACTGAATTAATCAATGCAATGCCACGCTTAACTGGATTACTTGAACGGTCGTATAATTTCAATACTTCATCATCACCAAGTTGAACAGCTAGCCCAGTGCTTACCATTTTAATTTCATCAGGTTGAATCGTAACTGTTTCACTTGCTGAAATGTCATATCCTGCGCTATGTTCTGTCGCTCGTTCTGGAATAGTCGCATTTTCGTTTATTTTTTTAAATCCTCTTGTCATTCTCCGTCCTCCACAGGCACAGCAAACTGCCAGTAACGCTCATCAATTGACTTGATTTCTTGTTCTGTTAATTTTAATGCATAATCTTTCCCTTTTGTAAATTCTAAGATTATTCCACTTTCCGCTTTTGATACGAAGGTTGAATCGCTAGTTGAATCGCTTAATCCAAAAACTTTTGGTAAGTCAATATAGAACAGCTGCGGTTTTTCTACTTGATAGCCTGTAATAGCTAAATGAGAAAGGATAAATAACTTATTATTTAGACCTCCAAAACCAAATCGTCTATCTTTAAATTGGAAATCATTCAGCCACCAAAAGCCTTTTTCTGTCAAAATATCAAGATTCTTCAAATCAGTAAGTGTGGCAAAATTATTCTGAGTTTTCAAGTATTTGATAGCTTTATCAACCTCTTCAGGCACGACTGGCAGGGCTTGCTGTTGGAGTTGGGATTTTAAATCAATGATTTGCGATTCTAGTTTAGAACTTCTGATTACTTCTTTTTCATAGCTATCATTGAGATTACTATATTTATCAAATAGCTCCTGATATTCTTCGTCAGCTTGTGCTATCAATGTTTTAACATGAACGGCCGCATAATATTTAGTGTCACCAATAGGATGCTCAATATTTTTTATTGGCAACTTTTCCAATTTCTCTTCAAACTTAGTCATTTTTCGTGTCCTCCAAGACAAATGGCATAAACCACTTGCCTCTGTTTAGTTGTATCTGTGCTACATCTTCTTTTTTACATTGATTCAAAGC
>NZ_JBEXUG010000105.1:0-1503 GCF_040614315.1 Streptosporangium sp. NPDC006007
CAACGCCGTTCAGTTAGGCGTGGGGGCTGTTCGTCAAGGCCTGTGAACAAGACAGCGGAGCTGCTGTAGAAGAGGACTGTCACTCCAAGACACCCTCACCACAGGAGCTCCGCTGTTGGAACAGACTGCCATAACGAGGACGGTGCGGGTAGCGGCTGGGGCGTTCGCGCCGGGGCATATCGGGGAACTGACCCGGATCGTTCCGTTCGAGATGGTCGATGAGGTGCTGGCGGAGACCGGGGCTGTGCAGCGCAGGGTCCGGCTGGTGCCGGCACGGGTCACGGTGTACCTGCTGCTGGCCGCGGCACTCTTCACCGGGCTGGGCTACCGGCAGGTCTTCGACCGATTGTGCGCCGCTCTGGCGGGCCTGGCTCCGGTCCGGCCCAGCGGCAGCGCTCTTCGCCAGGCCCGCCGGCGGCTGGGGCCGGCACCGATGAAAGCGCTGTTCGACCTGATGAGCGGACCTGCGGCCACGACCGCTGCCGCCGGGCGATGGCGGGGGCTGAGGGTCGTCGCGGTCGACAGCACCCTGCTGCCGGTCCCGGACTGCCCGGCCAACCTCACGGTGTTCACCCGCCAGCGCCTCGGCAACGGGATCTCGGGCTACCCGCAACTGCGTCTGACCGCGCTGGTGGCCTGCGGGACCCGGTCGGTGATCGGGGCCGTGTTCGGTCCGGCCACGACCGGTGAGCTGGAGTACGCCCGCCGCCTGGCGGTCGGTTTGCGGGCCGGGATGCTGCTGCTGGGCGACCGGAATTTCGCCTCCGCCGCACTGCTGAACCAGCTGGCCGCCACCGGCGCCGATCTGCTTGTGCGCTGCAAGTCCGGCCGGAATCTGCCCACAGTGGCCCGCTGCCGCGACGGCTCGGTACTGACCCGGATCGGCCCACTGACCGTTCGCGTCATCGACGCCGAAATCAGCATCCGCACCACCCAAGGCACGCGTACGGGCCACTACCGGCTGCTGACCACCCTCACCGACCCCGCCACGCACCCGGCCGCCGAACTCGTCCGGCTCTACCACGAACGCTGGGAGATCGAGACCGCCTACGCGGAGCTGAAGTCCACGATCCTGGGCGGACGCGTCCTGCGGGCCCGCACCCCGGACGGCGTCGAGCAGGAGGTCTGGGCGCTGCTGACCGTCTACCAGGCATTGCGGACCGCAATGACCGACGCCACCGACAGCGTCCCGGGTATCGACCCGGACCGGGCCGGTTTCCTCACCGCTCTGGCCGCCGCCCGCGACCAAGTCGTCCTGGCCGCAGGCATCATCACCGACACCAGCATTGATCTCGTGGGGACCATCGGCCGTCACGTCCTGGCCCAGCTCCTGCCCGCCCGGCGGGTCCGTACCAAAGACCGCATCGTCAAACGAGCGATCTCCAAATACAACGCACGCGGACCCGCCATCGACCGGACCACCTACAAAGCCACCATCAGCATCGATATGCTCATGAACAGCCCTTGACACCTACGGCCCTGCCCTAACTGAACGGCGTTGGT
>NZ_JBEXUG010000106.1:0-1495 GCF_040614315.1 Streptosporangium sp. NPDC006007
TTGGTGCATTGGAAGAGGGCCTCATCTCCAGTTGAGGCAGGAACCGCAGGGTACCTCTGATTTCAGACTCCGATCGCAGGGTCCCTGCAGACTGGGGACAGGAGAGTCAGGCCTCGTCTTGGGTTGAGGCATGGAACTCCGCTTGCCTCTCGAGATGTCCCCGGGGAGAGAGGCCGCTTGTCGAGCTGTATTTGGAACCTGGGGTTTTTTCCGAACGATGCACGGAAAAACTGCCCCTTCGTGTTGACTTCATTCACAGGGTGGAGTTCGGAGAGGTGTCCGGGCATCGGGTTCTTATCAAGAGGGGACCGGGAAATCGGGGTCCTACGGAATGTGGAACCACCCACGAGGCCACGTCTGGAATGTCTTCGTGAGACCGGCCTCATCCTGAGGTGCGACCGGAAGGTCGGGAACCCCTTCCAGACAAAGCAGGGGAGTCGACCCTCCTGTCCAGATCAGGAGGGGAGAAAGGGCTCAGAGGAGGGGGTGCCGGAAAACCTCAGTGTTCCTCTCGAGGGAGACCGGGATTTCGGGGAACTTTGTGGGTCGCATCAAGGGTGCCAAGTGCCCTTTCGACCTCCAATTCCTAACGTGGGACTTCTCCTGAGGCGCTGTAGCGGGAAAGGGCTTCATCTTGCGATGACGGGGGAGCCACGTGGTTTTTCTCGAGTTACGGCGGGATTCTCGAGTTACGACGGGGAATTCAGGCTGCCTCTTGTGTTGGCCCAGGCAAGTCCAATCTTCCATTCGAGTTGCGAAGGAAAGCTGGGGATTGCTCTCGAGTGACTGCAGGGCCAATAGACCTCATCTAGGCTTGTGTCCAGAAGCCAATGTTCCTCTCCAGGGGCGACAGGGATCTCGGGGTTGCATTCCAGACGCACCCGGGGAGACAGGCATTCATCTCGAGTGGAAGCAAAGAACCCCGCTCTGCTCTCGAATCGCGACGGGTATCTCTTGGAGCTCACTGGGTGGACTCAAGGGAGTCAAGCCTCCTGAGGCGTTTGGAGAGAGGTCGCGAGATTGGTCGCTAGGCCATGCAGGAGACGAAGGCCCTCATCTCTCGATGACGGGGGAATCTCGGGGTTGTTCTCGAGCGGCGGCCCCAGTGTGCGGTTTCTCACGAGGTACGACGGCGAGGTCAGTGAGCCTCTCGTGGGGCGCCAGGGAAGTCGGGTCTCCATGCGAGTGGCGAGGGGGAGCGCGTCATTGCTCCCGAGCCATGGTAGGGGAATCTGGCCTCGAGACGTGTTGAAGAAGGTCTCTCGAGGTCTTTCCCGGGTTGAGGCAGGAAACCCTGGGTTCCCTCGACTTGTGCAGGTGACCTCAGGGGGCTTCTCATGGTGGCTCTGAGAAGCCAGGGAAACTGGAGGTGGGAGGGGCCTCTCGGGACTCCACTGGGCTTGGTGCATTGGAAGAGGGCCTCATCTCCAGTTGAGGCAGGAACCGCAGGGTACCTCTGATTTCAGACTCCGATCGCAGGGTCCCTGCAGACTGG
>NZ_JBEXUG010000107.1:0-1411 GCF_040614315.1 Streptosporangium sp. NPDC006007
TCAACCATCGGGGCCGTCTTGAGCGCCACCGCGCGCAACACCGCGGCGTGATCCCACGGCGACTGGTTCACGAACTGCTGCAAAGCCTGCATGTCACCGTCCGGCAACCGCCCGGCCATCGGCTGAATCGACTTGCGCCGGCCATCCAGCATCAACCCACGCAGGTAGCAGTCGCCCTTCGCCCGCTGATCCCGGCGCGGCACCGACGCGAACACCTCAGCCACGAACGCCGCCAGCTCGCCACGCAACCGCTCGATCTCCTCCAAGTCCACAAGAACAGCATGCCGAACCCAACACCCAAAGATCAAACCAACCTAACGAAGTACTACTAGCGGGGCTGGACCGGCGAGCACCCCGCACCCGATCCGGATGAGGGCACCGCGGGCTCTCCACCCGCCCTCTCGCATCCCCTCATGGTTTACGGCGCCACAGAACCCGACCACCGTCGACGACCGCTTCCTTTTCGAGCGAGGAGCCGACCTCCTCCTGCCTGGGCCTCCAGTCGAGGTACGGATAGAGCGCCGCCCGCCAACACAATCGCACAAGCAACAAATCACCCAAAAACGGGATGAACCCAATGAATAGGTCACGAATGCGATAGGAGGCCATACGCGACAGAACCCCGATCGCCAGCACCACGACGATTCTGAGGCTCACGAAACTCAGGACATCGGAAAGCATCAGCGATGCTCCCCGGCCTCCCCACTCTTCACCGCCCCTGAAAAGCAGATCGTTCGCCGAGGAGAAGACAACGAAGCTGAGCACCACGGACACGGTCAGCAGTCCCACGGTTATCAGCCCCCTCGACAACGGGCCTCTCGCCGTCCGAACCCGGCGCTCCAGGTCGACCGGCTCTTCACCGTCTCGCGACATGCAGGTAACCCCTTTTCCGTCAGGCCCGTCTCCACCGAGACGACCGACCTCGTAACGTTGCCGCCCGCGCCCCGTCAGCGGTTTTCGAAAGCACGGAGAGCACCTCCTCCGAACCGAAGGCTCGTCTCCGGGACTCGCGGCCCCACCACCCCGGAATCGACGCGTCACTTCAAACGCCGGGCCCAAGTGTCAGGCCCCCGTCAGGGTGGCGACTGCCACCCGGCGGAGGCCTGGTGATTCTCTAGCTGTGGATGTTCAGGACACGCCTAAACGAAATAGTAGGGGTCCGGCTTTCCATACACCCATCGGGTTTGAGTTCTGTAATCGTACCAACCCCACTCCCGGTAGTAACGCTTGGGAAACCCAAGGATCCGGTGGCTCGCTATCAACTTTGCCCGGTAGTGCGTCGTGTAAAGCGACTGAGGGGCCGAGATCATTCCGGACAGCGGAATCTGCGGCGGCGAGCTACGCCACCGACTGAAGCGCTGTGTACTCGTCGAGGACTTCGAATGGCGTCCGGTAATCAATAGATGAATGA
>NZ_JBEXUG010000108.1:0-1364 GCF_040614315.1 Streptosporangium sp. NPDC006007
GCTCCCGCGAACCTCCGTCTGCTTGTTCGACCAGCGTCCGCAAGAGCCTCCCCTCCCCCCGCCTTCCTCTCTCCCCTGGTCTGGCCAGAGGCGGCACCTCCACCGCGTCAGCGGTGGCTTGAAGACGTAAGCGAAGTCGTAACACCGCACTATTCACGCTCGGCGGTCTCGGCCAGTATCCAGTTCAGATATTCGCGATCTCCACTCGTGATCGGGAGAGTGATCACGCATGGGACCTCGTACGGATGATCCCGATTGGTGCGCTCGATGATCTGCGGCACGAGATCGCGCCGGGTGTGAAGCGCTACGCGACCCTCGGCGCGATCGTAGATCTCGCCTCGCCATCGGTAGATGGATCGGACTGGCGCGAAGTTATGACCAGCTGCGCACAGCCGGTCGGCTACCAGACTCCGCGTGAACTCGATGAGCCAGTCGGGATCCGGCGCCGTGATGATGACTTCGCAGACTTCATCCAACGCTCTCGTCCTCGCGATCCTTCAGAGTGGCGATGAGGTCTTGAGCCTCGTTCTCACTCTTGGCCATGGCACCCCAGCCAGTCATGACCTGGCCGTCGTAGCTCAGGCCAACCCATCGGCCCGTCATGTTGATGCCGTGGGTGTGGAGAACGAAGTACATCGTCCCCTTCGAGCGGACGGATCCATCGTTGGCGGCGTACCAGCCCATGAGGATCTCGTTGTCCCACAGCCGCAGCTCGCCGCGCCACATGTAGCCTCCGTCCTCCACCGAGATTCCACGAGTGATCGTTTCGAGCTGAATCAGCTCACCTTGCTGGAGGAATCGAACTTCCTGCGACGTGATGATCTCTTCCCCGTCCTTGAAGGTCTGCCAGGCTGCCCACCAGTCGCCGCTGAGGTTGATGCGGTGGTCAGGCATGCCGGCCAACTCTCCGACGGAGATCTGTAGGGCGTTCGCGATCGCTACGGCTACGGACAGAAGTGGTTGTTGGTCTCCCGCCTCGTAGCGGCGGATCTGGCGTGTATCGACACCGGCGACGCGGGCTAGATCGGCCTGGGACATCCCCAGCTCTGCGCGGCGTCGGCGAATGACTTCGGACATCTCCACCCCTCCATTCTCTGAGGACTTATTAGTCCTTGACAACCGGACTGATACGTCCTCATTATAGGACCTGTAAGTCCTACAGAGGACTAGCAGGGCAAGGGTAAGACATCTCAACAAAAAAGGCCCCAGCGGGCTGGCACCCGCTGAGGCCGAAGCATCGAGAGTTTGGAGATTCCGCGATGCATGTCAAGCGTACCCTCGATCAGTTCGACGGTTGTCAGATCCCGGCGGGGGAACTGGCGGCGGCGTTGTTCGCCTCTGACATGCCCGTCCAGAGCGATTGG
>NZ_JBEXUG010000109.1:0-1342 GCF_040614315.1 Streptosporangium sp. NPDC006007
CGGACCTCCACCTGATCGCCATGCCAGCTGGCGGTGACGAGGACCTCGCACCCCGGCGGGCTGTAGCGGATCGCGTTGGACATCAGATTGACCAGAATCCGCTCGACCAGCGCCGGATCCGCGACAACCTCCGGCAGATCCGGGGGAACATCCGTCTCGACCCGGTCGCGGAACGGTCCGAGGTCGTCGATGGAGCGCGGGACGATCTCGCCGACCGCGACCGGCTGCAGGGCCAGCCCGAGCACCCCGGCCTGCAGGCGGCTCATGTCGAGCAGGTTGGCGACCAGCCGGTCCAGCTTGACCAGCGACTCGTCCGCGGTGGCCAGCAACTCCTTGCGATCCTCCTCGCTCCACTGGATCTCGGTGCCGAGCAGGCTGTCGACGGCCACCCTCGCCGAGGCGAGGGGGGTGCGCAGGTCGTGGCTGACCGCGGCGAGCAGGGCGGTGCGCATCCGGTCGGCCTCGGCCAGCGGTCCGGCGAGATCGGCCTCCTCCCGCAACCGGCTCTGGCGGAGGGCGACCGCGGCCTCGGCGGCGAACGCCTCCAGCACCCGGCGGTCCGACGCCTCCAGCAACCTGCCCCGTACCGCGAGCACCAGATTCCCCTCGATCACCACGTCGGTGTCGGCGTCCTTCGGGCTGGCACAGGGGGTGCCGCCCGCGGTGGCCACGATCCGCCACGCGGCGGGATCGGACTGGTCGTCCGGACCGGGCTCACCGATCCGCTCCAGCAACGTCACCGAGGTCAGGCCGAAGGTCTCCCGCAACCGCGACAACAGCGACGGCAGCGCGGCCTCACCCCGCAGCACGTGACCGGCCAGCGTGGACAGCACCTCGGCGTCCGCACCGGCCCTGGCCGCCTCCCGGGTACGGCGCGCGGCCACGTCCACCACCGCGCTGACCATGACGGCCACCAGCACGTAGACGCTGAGCGCGAGCAGGTTCTCCGGGTCGGCGACGGTGAACCTGTCCAGTGGCGGGGTGAAGAAGTAGTTGAGCAGCAGGAAGCCGAGCACCCCCGCGGTGACGGCGGGCCACATGCCGCCGACCAGCGCGACCCCGACGACCATGACCAGGAAGAGCAGGATCCCGCTGGACAGCTTCACACCGTCCCTGAGCGGGACCAGCACGCCGGTGAGCATCGGGATACCCAGCAGCGCCATCGCCCATCCCACGAGCCGGCGTCTGCGGGTGAGCACGGCTTTCGGCCGGTCGCGCCGTGCCCCCTTGCTGGCCTGAGCGTGCGGGATCATGTGGACGTCGATCGACCCCGACAACGCCGTCGTGGTCACCCCCACCCCCCGCGAGAACACCTGCGCGAACCGCCCCCGCCGAGACGCCC
>NZ_JBEXUG010000110.1:0-1305 GCF_040614315.1 Streptosporangium sp. NPDC006007
CGGGGCTGATAGGTGACGAGGCCTGGGTATCGGTGCGGCGTCGGGCGGCCGCGGCGCTCGTCGCGCAGATCGCCAGGGCGGCCATGACGAGCACGGTGTGACGCAGGATCGCTCCGTAGAGGCGGACCTGGGCCTGGTCCAGGCCGAACAGGTCCTTTCCGAACTCGAAACTTTCCTCGACCGGCCGGCGCAGTCCGGCGGCGGCTATCAGGCGAGGCAGGGCGAGGGGCTGGTCTTCGGGGACGTAGCAGTAGTGAAAGGCCGGCTCGCCGGTGGTGCGGTGCTTGCGGATCAGTAGGTGGTGGGTCGGGCTGGCGGTGGCGATCCAGGCCCAGGCGTAGGTGCGCTCGCCTTTGGATCCGTTGCCGGCGGAGCGGATGGTCCACTTGCGTTTCTGCTTCAGGTGCTTGGTCACGGCTTGCTCGCAGGTCAGGCAGGTGCCGCCGCCGAGCGTGAGGGGGAAGGTGGCGCGGATGCGCAGCACGTAGGCCTGGCCGCGCTCTTCGAGGAAGGCCCGTAGTGTCGTGCACGCGCCGTAGACCTCATCGCCGGCCACGAAGTCCAGGCGCGCACCGTCAGAGAAGGCATCGCGCAGCAGGTTGATGGCCAGCTCACCTTTGGTGGCGAAGGTCAGCTCCAGTGGTAAAGCCGTGGTGATCGCCTTGACTGGGTCGCCGATCTGCTCGGCGGGGATCCACTGCCGCGCACCGATCAGCGCATGGCCGGCCTCGGCGCGGACATAGGCCAGGTGCACGGTGTTGATGCCGTTGTCGATGCCGCCCGCGCAGCCCATGTGCTGGCGCTTGACGCCTGCAGTGGCGCTGCCCTTCTTCTCCTGGCCGGACTCATCCAGTACCCCCACGGTCAGGCTGCCCGGCCGGGCAGTGGCGTCCAGGCCGGTGATGGCGAACCGGCGCACGGCGCTCATCGCGCCCATGGTGTCCCAGCTGGCGCGGTTCAACAGCCGCTGAGTGGCATCGGGGCTGTGGTCACCGACCCACTCGGCGATCGTCCAGCCGTTGCGTTTGGGCAGGTCGGACATCACGGCACGGATGTACTTGGCAGCCTGCATCCGCGGTTCGACCCGGGCGAACATCGGTGCCAGCGCGCTCATGAGCTGCTCGGTGTTCCGCTGTACCCGCGCGGACTCTACGATGAGGGCAGCAGCCGCTTTCGATCTTGTTCTCGTCACACAGACATGATCATGAGCGGCTGCTCTCGTTGCACGGGATTGTCATCACAAGATCGCATCGACCTGACGCACATCATCCCAGCTCACGAAGCAAATGGCGGCTGCCGTACTAG
>NZ_JBEXUG010000111.1:0-1263 GCF_040614315.1 Streptosporangium sp. NPDC006007
CTAGTGCGGTGACCGGGAACGTTCACCGGGTCGCTGCTCGCGGTGGCCAGGCCTGAGCGGGTTGGATGTGAGTCGGCAGATCCAGCTCAGCGCGGGAGGCACGATGGCAGAGCCCGTCAAGGTCCGAAGACTCACCGGCCAAGAAGGACAGAAACTCCAGCAGATCGTGCGCCGGGGCAGCACCAGCTCGGTGCGCTACCGGCGCGCGATGATGCTGCTGGCCTCGGCCGGCGGCAACACGGTGCCGGTCATCGCCCGCCTGGTGGCCGCCGATGAGGACACCGTGCGCGATGTGATCCATCGCTTCAACGAGATCGGTCTGGCCGCACTGGACCCTCGGTGGGCGGGAGGCCGTCCCCGCCTGCTCAGCCCTGACGACGAGAACTTCGTCGTGGCGACGGCCACCACCCGTCCGGCCAAGCTCGGTCAGCCCTTCACCCGCTGGTCGATCCGCAAACTTGCTGCCTACCTGCGCAAAGCACCGGGCCGGATGATCGGAATCGGCCGCGAGGCACTGCGCTGCCTGCTGACCCGCCGCGGTGTCACCTTCCAGCGCACCACCACCTGGAAGGAGTCCAACGATCCCGACTACGACGCCAAGCTGAACCGGATCGAGCACGTCCTGGAGCACTTCCCCGGCCGGGTCTTCGCCTTCGACGAGTTCGGGCCGCTGGGCATCCGCCCCACGGCGGGATCGGGCTGGGCCCTGCGCGGGCGGCCGGACCGGTTGCCGGCCACCTACCGGCGCATTCACGGGGTCACCTACTTCCACGGCTGCTACTCGGTCGGCGACGACACGTTGTGGGGGATCAACCGGCGCCGCAAGGGCATCGATCCCACCTGGGCCGCGCTGAAGTCGATCCGCGCCGCCCGCCCGGACGGCGCCCCGATCTACGTGATCCTGGACAACCTGTCGGCGCACAAGAACTGGCGCATCCGCGCCTGGGCCCGGCGCAACAAGGTCGAGTTGTGCTTCACCCCGACCTACGCCTCCTGGGCCAACCCGATCGAGGCGCACTTCGGGCCGCTGCGGCAGTTCACCATCGCCGGCTCCGACCACCCCAACCATGTGGTGCAGACCCGGGCGCTGCACGCCTATCTGCGCTGGCGCAACGCCAACGCCCGCCACCCCGATGTTCTGGCCGCCCAGCGCCGTGAACGCGTCCGCATCCGCAGCGAAAAGGGCATCCGCTTCGGCGGACGCCCCCTCCCACTTGCCGCGTGATCACCCAACCCGGTGAACGTTCCCGGTCACCGCACTAG
>NZ_JBEXUG010000112.1:0-1236 GCF_040614315.1 Streptosporangium sp. NPDC006007
GGGTTGGGTGAGCGTCTCAAGCTGCCGGTGCGAGGGGCCTGCCGCCCCAGCGGATGCCCTTCTCACTTCGGACACGGGCGCGTTCGCGGCGCTGGGCGGCCAGCACGTCGGGATGGCGGGCATGGGCGTTGCGCCAGCGCAGGTAGGCATGCAGCGCCCGGGTCTGGACCGTGTGGTTGGGGTGGTCGGAGTTGGCCAGGGTGAACTGGCGCAAGGGGCCGAAGTGCGCCTCGATCGGATTGGCCCAGGAGGCGTAGGTCGGGGTGAACAGCAGCCTGACCTTGTTCTTCTTCGCCCAGGCGCGGATGCGCCAGTTCTTGTGGGCCGACAGGTTGTCCAGGATCACATAGATCGGGGCGCCGTCCGGGCGGGCGGCGCGGATCGATTTCAGCGCGGCCCAGGTGGGGGCGATGCCCTTGCGGGCTCGGTTGACGCCCCACAGCAGGTCATCGCCGACCGAGTAGCAGCCGTGGAAGTAGGTGACGCCCTGGGTGCGGCGGTAGGTGGCCGGCAGCCGGTCCGGCTCGCCCGCGGGTGCCCAGCCCGTGCCGGCGGTGGGGCGGATGCCGAGCGGGCCGAACTCGTCGAAGGCGAAGGTGCGCTCAGACCGGTGCGTCAAGGCGTACTCGATCTCCTCCAGCTTGGCGTCGAAGTCGAGGCCGGGGGACTCCTTCCATGTCTTGGTGCGCTGGAAGGTGATGCCGTGGCGGGCCAGCAGGGTGCGCAGCGCCTCCCGGCCCAGGGTGAGGCTGCGATCGGGCAGCCGGTGCAGGTAGTCGAGGAGTTTGCGGATGGACCAGCGGGTGAAGGGCCGGCCGAGCTTGGCGGGGCGCGTGGTGGCCGTCTGCGCGATGAACCGCTCGTCGTCAGGACTCAGCAGGCGGGGACGGCCTCCCGCCCACTGAGGGTCCAGGCAGGCCAGGCCGATCTCGTTGAAGCGGTGAATGACATCGCGCACGGTGTCCTCATCGGCGGCGACCAGGCGGGCGATGACCGGCACGGTGTTGCCGCCGGCTGAGGCCAGCAGGATCATCGCCCGCCGGTAGCGGACCGTGCTGGTGGTGCCGCGCCGCACGATCCGCTGCAGCTTCTGCCCTTCTTGGCCGGTGAGCCTGCGGACCTTGACCGGTTGCCTCACTCTGCCTCCCGAGCGCTGATCGAACGTGATCAGCACCATCCAACTGGCAGCAGCGCTCTACACGTCAACCCGGTGATCGTTTCCGGTCACAGCACTAG
>NZ_JBEXUG010000113.1:0-1206 GCF_040614315.1 Streptosporangium sp. NPDC006007
ACTCTCACAAATGTTCATCTGTGAGAGTTCTGCGACAGCCCCCGGAGCGATCACGTTTCCGCAGGTCGCCGTTCGCAAAAGTCCTCTCAAAACCCGCACGTTGTGCGAGGCACTTCTGAGAGAATCCCGGCATGGATCTCACACCCGATCAGGCCGCATCGGCGATAGAACGTCACGACTGCCCGAACTGTGACGCCCCCGCCGGCTCCGCCTGCCGCACCCGGGAAGGGAAGACCGCCGCGAAGTACCACACCCCCCGCTTCGTCCTCATCCCCGCGCTCCGCGAGGAACTCGAAGTCCTCGTCCCCGCCGACCGACACCCCGGCCGCGCGTGGAAGCAGGGCCCGGCGCTCGCCGTCGTGCCCGCGCCCCGCACCGAGCGCCCGGTCCGCATCGGCTACGCGAGGACGTCGACCGCGCGGCAGGAACTGGCGAGCCAGCTCGAAGCCCTCCACCGAGCGGAGTGCCACAAGGTCTTCAAGGAGCAGATCAGCACCCGCGTCAAGGTCCGGCCCGAGCTGGAGAAGGCGCTCGCCCTGGCCCACCAGTTCAAGGAGGCCGCCCCCGAGACCCCCGTAATCCTCACGGTGCACGAGCTCAAGCGCCTCGCGCGCAACGCGGCCGAGCTGATGACGCTGTCCGCCGAGCTCCAGGCCGGCGGCATCCAGCTCGAACTCCTCACCGGCCCGCTCACCGGGATCTACGACCCCAACGGCATGGGCGCCATGTTCTTCGCCGTCCTCGCCGTCGCCGGACAGATCGAGCGCAACTACATCCGGGAGAAGACCCTCGAAGGCCAGGTCACCGCAGCGGCCAAGGGCAACCACGGCGGCCGCCCGAAGGTCATCGACGACGACATGCTCACCTTCGCCGTCGCGCTGAAGGACGAGGGCGTCCCCGTCCCCGAGATCGCCAAGAAGCTGGTCATCAAGACCGGGAAGAACGCGGGCAAGTCCCCATCCGTAGCCTCGCTCTACCGGGCGCTCGCCGAAACCGAGGAGGCCGCACCGGACAACGGCCTGCCGATGCGGCCCAAGCCCGTCCGCATCCGCCAGCCCGGAGAGCCGCTCACCGCCGAGGAGATGGACCTGCGTGAGAGGCTCCAGGCCCAGCCCCACCCGAACGCCGAGCCGCGGTAGACCCGCCCGCGGCCCGCATCGAGTCCATGATCACCCGCTTGGCGTTAACCGCTGTTCCCCAAGGCCG
>NZ_JBEXUG010000114.1:0-1174 GCF_040614315.1 Streptosporangium sp. NPDC006007
TACTGAGGTTAAATCTCCAGGGTTAGGCCAGTTCGAAGGGCAGACCGGTCTCGTTGAAGAAGCCGGTGATGAGATCAGGTCGGTATTGCATGCGTTTCAGCCGGGTCTTGATGATCGTGTTGAGTGCGTCCAGGCCGGTGACCGCCAGGTTGCCCAGCCCGTTGCGGAGGTTGGCCCAGATGCCCTCGGCCGGGTTGAGCTCAGGGGCGTAAGCAGGCAGCCGATAGACCGTCAGCCAATCGCGGGCGGCGATGTAGGACTGCATCGCCCGGCTGATGTGGGTGTTCAAGTTGTCCCACACCAACACGATCGGCGCGCCGAGCTGCTGGTGGGCGGCGTCCAGCAGGTCGGCGTAGTCACGTTCGGCGAAGCTGCGCCGCTCGCCCTTGCGCCCCCGGTGCAGCCGGACCCGGTAGATCAACCGGCTCCGAGCGCCGGGCTTGCAACAGACCAGGCCCGCGATCGACACCCGGCCCGAACCTTTGCCGGGCACGGTCACCACCGGCGTATGCCCTCGCCGTGACCAGGTGCGCGCCCGGGGCGGCCTCAGGATCTGACCGGCTTCGTCCTGGAAGCAGATCCACGCGTCCTGAGCCGCCGCCGCCCTTTTACCCGCTGCCACTGCTCGGTTTTCCACCAGGTGATCACCACCTCGTCGCGCTCGGCGGCCCGGTGCACGCTCATCTGCGGCGACCAGCCCATCCGGTGCAGCAACAGCGAGACCCCGCGCAGGCTGTAGCGGATGTGAAACAGCCGGGCGATCAGCTCGGCGACCCGGGCCAGTGTCCAGCGCTGATCTTCGATCCAGCCGTGGGCGGCCGGCCCGGCCTTCAGTTCGGCCTCCAGCTGCTCCCGTTGTTTCTCGGTCAGCCGGCACGGCCACCCGGCTGGCCCTTTGGAGGCCAGAGCCGCGGTTCCCCCGGTCTGCCAGGTGCGATACCAGCGGCTGGCCGACATCGGCGAGACCCGCAAGCGCCGGGCCACCTCAGCCTGCGACGTTCCCCGCGCGAACATCTCGGCCGCGCGCAGCCGCACCGCTTCGCGTCGTGCTCTGTCTTTGGCGGTCAATCCACCGCCTTCCGGATACCTCATAACTCCGGCATACCGAACGCGAGGTCATCCAACGGTCATAAACCGCCGTCGGTGATCTAACTCCTGAGCTTCAACCTCAGTA
>NZ_JBEXUG010000115.1:0-1156 GCF_040614315.1 Streptosporangium sp. NPDC006007
CTAGTGTCCTGCGCCTGAGATTCGTTGGCAGAAGCGGGCGAGGGAGTCGAGAATCTCTTCGGCCGTCTTGGTCCAGATGAATGGCTTGGGGTCGGCGTTCCAGTTCTTGATCCAGGCGCGTATGTCGGCCTCGAGAGCTTGCACGTTCTTATGTGCGCCGCGCCGGATCATCTGATCGGCCAGGAAGCCGAACCAGCGCTCGACCTGGTTGATCCATGAGGAGCCGGTCGGGGTGAAATGCATGTGAAAGCGGGGATGGCGCTCCAGCCACGCGCGGATCGCCGGCGTCTTGTGGGTGCCGTAGTTGTCGCAGATCAGATGAACGTCGAGATGAGCGGGAACCTGCTTGTCAATCTTGATCAGGAACTTCTTGAACTCCGCCGCCCGATGTCGGCGGTGCAGGGAGCCGATGACCTCTCCGGTAGCCACGTCGAAGGCCGCGAACAAGGTGGTGAAGCCGTTGCGCACATAGTCGTGGGTCCGCCGCTCCGGCATGCCGGGCATCATCGGCAACACTGGTTGCGACCGGTCCAGAGCCTGGATCTGTGACTTCTCATCCACTGAAAGCACCACCGCGCCCTCGGGCGGGTTGAAATACAGGCCGACCACGTCGCAGACCTTCTCCACGAACAACGGATCGGTCGACAGTTTGAACGTGTCGCTCAGGTGCGGCTTGAGCTGGAACTTCCTCCAGATCCGGCCGATGGTGGACTTCGACAGGCCGCTGCGGGCCGCCATCGATGTCCGCGACCAGTGTGTGGCGTTCTTCGGGATCTCCTCCAGCGTCGCCACCACGACTGCTTCCACCTCTTCGACGGCGATGGTGGGCGGCCGCCCCGGCCGGGGCTCGTCGATCAACCCGTCCAGACGATTGGACAGAAACCGCCGCCGCCACTTGCGGACCGTGTCGGGCGCCACCCTCAACTCCCTGGCCACCCCGATGATCGGCGGAACCTCAGAGCCTGCGCACGCCAGTACGATCCGCGCCCGCAGCGCCAACGCCTGTGCCGAGTTCGCCCGCCGGATCCAACGTCCCAGTACCGCGCGCTCCTCATCGGAGAGCACCAACGGCTCCAACTTCGGACCCCGACGACGCACCGGCTCACCGGAAGAAGAGTTCACACAGGATCTAACGACGGATTACCGGCGCAGGACA
>NZ_JBEXUG010000116.1:0-1099 GCF_040614315.1 Streptosporangium sp. NPDC006007
AAATCAAGCCATTTTGATGATTACTTATCTGGATAATACAGAAGTAGTTAGAAATTTTAAAATCGCTCTTGTAAAACGATTTGATGAAATGGAGAAGGAACTCTATGCAAGAAAAATTGCAAGAGCAGTTGAAAAGCCGAAAGGAATTACTCTTCATCAAGCTATTTCTGAGTGGAATCATTACTCACGACATGGTAATACATGGCATACGATTATTAGAAGTTTGCTTGCTACAACAGTAACAGGACTGACAAAGAAGCAAATTCAAGCTAGAGATACTGACTGGCGAAAAGAAAAAACGCTCCTAGACCTCCTTGATTCGGTGGAAATGGAACGTTACAAAATGCTTGAAAGTATCGCAATAGCCATGATTGAAGCTGGTTCCGATTACGAACCACTCAAAGTTGCTATTAAAGCAACAATGACAATAAAAAAAGTCCACACCGACCAAAGTAGAGACTTTTAAACTATAAGTAAGGCAAGCTCTTCATGAGTTTTGCTTTACTCAAATTATAACATATTTGAGGAGAAACACAAATGACAGAATTTATAACCATTGATGAAGCGAAGCTATTATTCACACAGTGCTTAGCAAAATCGAGACACCACATTGAAGTGGATGATGTCACTGACAAACTTTTTGATGGTAAAAGCGTAGCTACCTTTACTTTTATGGGGAATGGCTATCAAGTGGAATTGGAGGCTTAAAATGCAATCATCTACTTTCAAAATAGAAGATTTAGAGAAAGCACGAACTTTTGAAAATAAACATTTTTTAATTCTCTCTGTAAAAATGAATTCTGAAATTGGACATCAAGTTTTTTTAAAAAGCATAAAAAACAAAAAAACAGTAATTATTTTCAATCAAAATAAAGCTCCTCTTTGTATCAAAGTATCTCATGAGTTTGCACAAAGTTGGAAACTGAAAAAACAAGCTGAAACTAAGAAAAGAGATAAAGTATGAAATTTATAAAAATGGACGTTATAAGCACAGAAATACTACCTACTTGGTTGGTTAAACCTAGTCGTGCTGAAGTAAGAAAAATATTAATTGTCAATGAAACTAAAGCCCCAAAGTTGCATATAAGACTTAAACGAG
>NZ_JBEXUG010000117.1:0-1086 GCF_040614315.1 Streptosporangium sp. NPDC006007
CTACCTATCGTTCGCCGAGCGCGAGGAGATCGCCGTGCTGCGCGCCCAGCAGTACGGCGTGCGGGACATCGCGCGCCACTTGGGACGGGCTCCGTCGACGATCTCGCGGGAGTTGCGACGTAACGCGGCCACCCGCGGCGGCCGTCTGGACTACCGGGCCTCGGTCGCGCAGTGGCACGCCGACCGGCAAGCCCGTCGGCCCAAGCCATGCAAGCTCGCCACCAACGACAGGCTCCAGCAGTACGTTCAAGACAGGCTCGCCGGCGCGGTCACGGCTGCGGGCGGTAGCGCGGTTCCGGGCCCGCAAACCCGTTGGATCGGGCGGCGCCACGGGCGGCGCCGGGATCGGCGCTGGGCGACATCGTGGAGTCCGGAACAGATCGCCAACCGGCTACCCATCGACTTCCCCGAGGATGAGACGATGCGGATCTCGCACGAGGCCATCTACCAGGCCCTCTATATCCAAGGCCGGGGCGCGCTGCGCCGCGAGTTGACGGCCTGCCTGCGCACCGGCCGTGCGCTGCGAGTGCCCAGGGCAAGGACCCGCCGGCGCGGAAAGAAGTTCGTCACCGAGGAAGTGCTGATCAGCCGGCGGCCCGCAGAGGCCGAGGACCGGGCCGTGCCCGGGCACTGGGAAGGCGACCTCATCATCGGCCTGGACAGCTCCGCGATCGGCACCTTGGTCGAGCGCACCACCCGGTTCACGATGCTGCTGCACCTGCCCCCGATGGACGGCCACCGCGCAGGGCCACGCGTCAAGAACGGCCCGGCACTGGCCGGGCACGGCGCCCGGGCCGTCCGCGATGCCATTGCCGCCACCATCATCGCCCTGCCCGAGCAACTGCGCAGGTCGCTGACCTGGGACCAGGGCGCGGAGATGGCCCAGCACGCCCAGCTACGCATCGACACCGGCCTGGAGATCTACTTCGCCGACCCGCACAGCCCCTGGCAGCGCGGCACCAACGAGAACACCAACGGCCTGCTCCGCCAATACTTTCCCAAGGGGACCGACTTGAGCAGGCACGCTCGAAGCGACCTCGACGCCATCGCCGCGACCCTCAACGCTCGCCCCCGCAAGAGCCTCGG
>NZ_JBEXUG010000118.1:0-1047 GCF_040614315.1 Streptosporangium sp. NPDC006007
AGTACCAGCCCGGCCTGCTGGACGGGTTCATCGCCGAGACCGGCCTCGTCCTCTTCGACCCACCGTAGTAACGCCCAGCTTTCATGCTCAGTAGGGTGCCAATGTAGTCGCGAAAATCTTGGACAAGATCCGCATCAGCCGGACTCATGGAAATCGATCGTCCCGTCGGGCCGCCCCGCTACTTCTTTGAGACCGCCGAAATCCCACCTAGCGCAAGTGAGAAAATCCGGACAAGCGCCTTCCGGACATCCGGGTCTCGATCGAGCCGACCCAGCGATTCAAATCTCCCCGGATCAAGATCGATCGTGGCAATTCCGCCGGCATCCTTGCCATTCACGGTCGAGAAGATCAGGAGGCATCGGTAGGCTCGAACAACCCCTCCTCGCTCCTCACGCATGAGCGATTGGAGGAATACGACTTCTTCCTTGACCTGGCTGCGAAGTGCGTCCGCCGAGGTCCACCGAGTCGCCCAGCCTCGACCTTCCGCCTCCAATTGGATCTCAAGCAGAGTATCGAAACTGATCTGACACACTCGAAAATCGGGGTCAGTCGAATGAATTATAGACATCAGAGCACTATTCCCCGCCGTAGACGTCGATGCGGATTCTCGTCTTTGGGTCGATACGCCCATCTTTGATTCTTCGCAGGAGTTCGTCCCAGCGGTGATGACCTCCAAAAATCTTCCCATTGCGCGAGACGACAATCCCGTCTCCATCTGCGGCGTTGTTGATCGCGTCCAGGAGTTCTTTGTTACTCAGCTCTTCGTGATACCACTGCGATGCTGGATCCCGAGTTGACTGCCCCTCCTTGTACTTCTTAGCGAGATCACTGGCATTCTCGTAGGTTGTCGACCAGCAGCCAGCGTTGTGAACGAGGATTTCATCGTCCCCAACCCCCACATGGTAGGTGTGGAGGTCGGCAACGGCGAGGTTGTGAACACGTTGGTGGCCGGCGGTGCGCTTGGCGATGGCGGTGATTTGGAGGTGGGTTCCGGTGCTGGTGCGTAGCCAGGCTCCGGGGGTGAGCCGGGTGGCGGGGACCCAGGTT
>NZ_JBEXUG010000119.1:0-1040 GCF_040614315.1 Streptosporangium sp. NPDC006007
TCTATCTGGGTGCGGCGCCTGGTGTCGGTAAGACGTACGCGATGTTGAGTGAGGGGCGTCGGCGGTTGGGGCGTGGGACGGATGTGGTGGTGGGTTTGGTGGAGACCCATGGTCGTTCGCGGACGGCGGAGTTGCTGGAGGGGTTGGAGGTGGTGGCGCGCCGGGTGGTGGTGCATCGGGGGGCGGAGTTCGCCGAGCTGGATGTGGGGGCGGTGGTGGCGCGGGGGCCGAGGGTGGTGCTGGTGGATGAGTTGGCGCATACGAATGTGCCGGGGTCGCGGAATGTGAAGCGGTGGCAGGACGTGGAGGAGCTTTTGGATGCGGGGATTGATGTGATCTCGACGGTGAACATTCAGCATCTGGAGTCGTTGAATGATGTGGTGGAGCGGATTACGGGGGTGGTGCAGCGGGAGACGGTGCCGGATGAGGTGGTGCGGCGGGCGGATGCGGTGGAGTTGGTGGATATGTCGCCGGATGCGTTGCGGCGGCGGATGGCGCACGGGAATGTGTATCCGCCGGGGAGGGTGGATGCGGCGTTGTCGAATTATTTCCGGGTGGGGAATTTGACGGCTTTGCGGGAGTTGGCGTTGTTGTGGGTGGCGGGGGAGGTTGATGATCAGCTGGGTCGTTATCGGGCTGATCATGGGATTGGGGGGACGTGGGAGGCGCGGGAGCGGGTGGTGGTGGCGTTGACGGGGGGTCCTGAGGGGGACACGTTGGTGCGGCGGGCGGCGCGGATCGCGGCGCGGTCGAAGGGTGCGGATTTGCTGGCGGTGCATGTGACGCGGTCGGATGGGCTGGTGGGGGCGGATCCGGTGGGGTTGGGGCGTCAGCGGTTGTTGGTGGAGGGGTTGGGGGGGAGTTATCACCAGGTGGTGGGGGAGGGGGTGCCGCGGGCGTTGCTGGATTTCGCTCGGGGGGTGAACGCGACGCAGTTGGTGTTGGGGGCGTCTCGGCGGGGGCGGTTCGCGCAGGTGTTCTCGCGGGGGGTGGGGGTGACCACGACGGCGTTGTCGGGGTCGATCGACGTCCACATGATC